>CAZVCM010000008.1:0-33540 GCA_964626105.1 uncultured Thermoflexus sp. | reverse complement strand
CAAACCTGCGTCGTCCAGCGGGCCAAACGGCGACGGGCTGACGAACGCCAGCGCGTCGGTGCTGAACGTGACACGCCCGCCTTCCTCGACGCTGGTCAGTTCGGCGCGCCCGGCTTCCGTCAGCAGCGGCGCGAAAAATGGGATAACCAGCGCCCCGCCGAGCGCCAGCAGCGCCACAGCGCGGATGATCGGCTGCCCCGTCAGCGATTCCCCCCGGCGCATGATTGCACGCGGCGCGACGATCAGCGCGCCGAGCAGCAAGAAGGTCGCCAGCGGAAACACCACGAAGGTGATCTGCGTCACGTGGCCGAGTGCGGTCAGCGCGGTCCACATGCCACCCATGATCACCTCGCGCCAGCCCGCCCGCTCGAACAGCACGCGCCACAGGCTGCGCGCAGCCATCGCCGCTGGAAACAGGATCAGGTTCCCCAAATGGCCGACGCTCAGATGCCCTTGCAGCGCAGGAGACGCCATCAGCGCCAGACCGCCGACCAGCGCCGCGCCGCGCTTGTCAGTCAGCGTCATGCCGAGCGCGTAGCCGCCCAGGCCGTTCAACGCCAGGGTGATCAGCACCATCAGGTTGAACGCGACCAGCGGGCTGACTGCGAACGCCAGCAGCGCGGCAGGCAAATATTGCAGCGGCTGTGTCCATTGCAGCCAGCTTGTGAAGCCGTCCGGGTAGACGAGCAGCGGCTGGTCGAACGGGTTGCGCCCGGCGGCGATCTGCTCGCGCGCCCACCAGACCTGCCGGACCACCTCGTAGCTGTCGCCAAAGCCATGCCCGGCGACGTGCGTGGAAAGCTGCGTCGCCAGCGGCCAGGTCATCCCCACCGCGACGACGAGATATATGCCCAGCGCCAGGAGCACCGGCAGCGCGCGCGACCATTGATCGGGTTGAGTCGTTCGCATCACAATGTCCAGTTGGCGAGGCGGCGCGGTTCATCCCTTCGCCCGCGTGAAAGTGTACCACACAGCACGCTTTGCGCACGGATCGGCGCGCCCGTATAATACGAGCAGTCAGGCCGCCCAGAGAGGGACGATACGATGAGCTTTAGCGATATCGCCGACCGTATGCGTCGGCACTCCGACGAGCGAGCCGATTTCGGCTCGGCACGCAACTTCGAAGAGCTATATCTGCTGCGCGCGCGTATCCTCGGCGTGCTGATCCGTGACGCGCGTCAGGCGGCCGGGCTGTCCCTCGACGAATGTGCGGAGCGTGTGGACATCGACGCGGGGACGCTCGAAGCGTGGGAGCTGGGCGAGGCGATGCCCTCGCTGCCCGACGTCGAACTGCTGGCGCAGGCGCTCCAGGTGCCGCTCAGCCACTTCATGGGCGCGCAGACGCTCGACCAGCGCGCCGAACGCCCCGAGGTCGACGTGCGCGAGTACATCACGCTGCGGCAGCACATGATCGGCGGGCTGCTGCATCAGGCGCGGATCAACGCGGGCCTGACGCCTGAGCAGGTCGCCACCGAAGCGGGCATCCCCACCGCGCACATCCGCGCCTATGAGCTGGGCCGCCGCGCGATCCCGCTGCCGGTGCTGGTCACGCTCGCCAGCGCGTGCCGGATCAGCTTCTCGACGCTGTTGGAAGACGCCAGCCGCATCGGCGATTTCCTGTCGCTGCAAGAGGACCTCAAGCGATTCGCCGAGATGCCGCTGGAGATGCGGCGCTTCGTCACCAAGCCGGTCAATCAGGCGTATCTGGAGCTGGCGATGCGTCTGTCAAAGATGTCATCGCAGGAAATGCGCGACATCGCCGAAGCCATTCTCAACATTACTCTGTGAATGCCGCTCTAAACACGCGCTATAAACTGGGTATTTACATCCGCACGCGGATCGAATACAATTAATTTCAGTAGAGCAGGTTGTTCGCAAGTACCGGAAGTCAACTTCCCTGGCGCCCAAACCCGCGTGCAGGGAGTTTTTTGTCCCTGTTGCAAACTCCTGCAGTCTACAGCAATCGTTTTGTATCAGGGAAGGAGAACTCCCAACATGTCGACGAATCGCATCCAGGGAACCGTGAAGTGGTTCAACTCCCAGAAGGGCTTCGGCTTCATCCAGCGCGAAGGCGGCTCGGATGTGTTCGTGCACTTCAGCGCCATCCAGGGTTCAGGCTACCGCGAGCTGAACGAAGGTGACCGCGTTGAATTCACGATCGCCGATGGTCCGAAGGGCCCGCAGGCTGCAGACGTTGTCCGTCTCGGCTAATCTCGCCTAATCCTAGGCATCGTAACGCCCGGTCTTGTCCGCGTGACAGGCCGGGCGTTTTTGATTCTCAGCGATTAAAGGGGTGAGGTTTGCTTGTGCGGCTTTTTCCCCCACTCCGCGCCGAACGCGCTACAATCGCGCGGTATGGCTGAAAGATCCCTTTCCCCCGCCCCACGCGCTGGCACGCGCGCGCCACTGCTGGCGATGCTCGCCGTGCTGCTGTTTGCCGCCGCGCTGCGCATCCACAACCTGAACGCGCAGGGTATGTGGGGCGACGAAGGCTGGTCGATCTGGCTGGCGCGCGGCGACAGCCCCCGCGACGTGATGGCGATGGTGATCACCGACCAGCACGGGCCGGTTTTCTCGTTCATCCTGCGCGGCTGGTACGAGATCGCCGGGCCGAGCGTGCTGGGGCTGCGCTGGATCACGGTTCTGTTCTCCATCGCGAGTGTCGCGCTGCTCTACCGGCTCGGCGCGCGGCTGTTCATGCCGCTGGCAGGCGCAGGCGCGGCGCTCGCCTTCGCGCTGATGGACAAGCACGTCGTCCTGACGCAAGAGGTGCGCGGCTATCCGATCTTGTTCTTCACGATCATGGCGATCGCGCTGTTTTACGCGCGCTGGCGCGAGGGGCGGCGCGGCGCGGCGTTTGGCTTCGTCGCGACGAGCGTGATCGGCCTGCACCTGCACTATTACGCCGGGACGATCGTGCTGGCGTGCGCGCTCCACGCGCTGGTCACGCTGCGCGGGCGAGATCGCTGGCGGCACTTCCTCGCGCTCAACGGGCTGATCGCGCTGGCGTTCGTGCCGTGGCTGTTCGTCGCCGCGCACCAGTTCCTGCACACGCCAGTCGATGACGCCGTGCTGACCATTCGCGGGATGCCGTTCAACCGCGCCACGCTCGAATACCTCGCGACCGAATCGCTCGGCAGCCCGATCGCGCTCTACGGGCTATTGGCGCTGGCCGGGTGGCTGCTACCGCTGGCGCGCGCGCCGGGGCCGATGCGCCACGTGCCGCGCGAGAAGCGACTCTCCGGCACGCTGCTCGTCGCGCTCTGGTTCGGCACGCCGATCCTGTTCACCATCGCGCTGCACACACGTTATCCGCTGCTGACCGACCGCAACCTCTCGGTCATCCTGCCCGCGATCGCGCTGCTGGTCGGCTTCGGGCTGACGGCGTTCGAGCGATTCGGGCGCGGCTTCCTGGTGGCGCTGATTGTGGTGAACGGGCTGCTCGTCACCAGCTCGTATTACCTCAAGCCACCCTGGCGCCAGATGGCAGACCATATCGCGTTCCAGCGCCCGGCGGGCGAGCCGGTGCTGCTCGATGTCGAAGGCGCGCACGCGGCGCTGTGGTATCACCTGGAGCTCGCGCTGCCCGACGCGGACGTGAAGCGCGCGGTCCGCCAACTACCCGGCGAGCCGACCGGCGAACCCGCGATTTCGCTGTTCGACTACCGCAGCCGCTACGGAACGCTCTTTCTGCCGCACCTGAAAGCCGTGATCGACGCAACGGATGGGCTGTGGTACGCGTACTGGGGAGATGAAGCGAAGAAGCACGATGCGCTCGATTTACTGGCGCAGGAAGGCTTCGTGCGGACTGCCGCGCTCGAGTATGCGCACCAGGGCAGCCCGATCTACGCCTATCGCTACGACCGCGCCGCGTCTGGCGAGCCAGTGGCGCGCTATGGCGAGGCGATCGCGCTGCGGCGCGTGGACATTCCACCTGAGGCCGCGCCCGGCGCGACGATCCCGGTGCTCCTGTGGTGGCAGGCGGACGCGCCGCTGCCGGTCGATTACAGCGTCTCGGTCTTTCTGCTGGACGCCAGCGGAACGCTCCGCACGCAGCACGATAGCTTTCCGGCGCAGGGCCGCGCGCCAACCAGCGCATGGGCGCCCGGCGAGCCAGTCTTTGACGCGCACCCGCTCGCCCTGCCCGCGGACCTGCCACCCGGCGCGTACACGGTGGGCGTCAAGCTGTACACCTATTGGGACCAGGCGATTCTGCCCGCCAGCGATGGCGCGGACTACGCGCTGATTGGGACGCTGACCGTACGCTGATCGCCGCCGAAAGGACGCCATCTGTGGGCAACAAGCTCTGCCCCAAAGTCATCCTCGAAGGCACGCGTTTGACGTTCAAGACCGATATCGCGTTTGCGCTCAACGAGCACCCGCGCATCGTCGGCCCGCGCAAATATCGCTATCACTCGCCGCTGATCTCGGCGGAGTGGTGCGCGTTTACCAACTTCCCCTGGGGTCGCGGGCTGATCAACTTCGAACCGGAGGAAGAAGCGCTCGCAATGGAGACGTACCATACCTGGGTGCGGCTGTTCGAGCTGCAGCGGTACTATTCGTGGATCGTGGACCGCTTCCACCTCTCCACGCGCATGACTCAACTACGCGAGCATGGCAAGGATCACGACTTTACGTGGCTGGAGCAGCGGCTGATCCCGCTCGGCTTCCGGCTGGTGTACGTCACGCGCTCGGCGGAGTCGTTCGAGGCGGCGCGCGCCGAGCGGCTGAAGGTGTCGGGCAACCCGCGCCAGTACGACGACCTGGGCGTGTTCGTGGAGGAGCAGGCGCTGCTCGACCGGCTGGTGGGCGAGTCCCGCCTGCCCGTGCTGCACCTCGACATTTCCGACAACGACGTGCCGCGCGCCGTCGAGCAGATCGCAGACTGGTTGGAGCAAACCGGCGGGCTGTACGCGCCGTAATCGGGACGCGTGTCACTTGCGCAGGCGGCGGACTTGCCCTCACAATAGCGGTTAATGGATGCGCGCAACGACAAGGGGAGCAACACATGCCAACCGCCGACGAACTAAAAGACCAGGGAATCCAGCAGTTTCAGCAGCGCGACTACGAGCAGGCGGCAGAGACCTTCCGCGCTGCGCACAGCGCCTATCTGGACGCCGGGCACGACGTGATGGCCGCCGAGATGCAGGTCAACCGAGGTCTGGCGCTTCACAGTCTGGACCAATCCGACGCGGCGCTGGTCGAGATGGGCGCCGCGCGCGAGGTCTTCCAGGCGCAGGGCGACAACATCCGGCTCGCGCAGGCGCTGGGCAACATGGGCCGCGTCTATGCCAAGCTTGGCAACACTGAGCAAGCGCTCACGAATTACCGCGAAGCCTCGGCGCTGTTTATCGAAACGGGCGACGAGGAGAATTACGGCCAAACCGTGCTCGCCATCGCAGACCTCCAACTGCGCAGCGGGCATCCCACCCAGGCCGCTGCGACATTCGAGGTCGGGCTGGACTACATCAAGAATCCAACCGCCCGCCAGAAGATGATGCGCAACCTGCTGGGGCTGCGTAACCGGCTCACTGGGCAGGGCCAGCCACCTGCGGACGAAGGGTAAAGGACCATGCCAACCACCGAACAAATCGCGTTTGACGGGCCGCTGGGCACGCTGCGCGGACTGCTTCACCGCCCAGACGGCGCCGAACCTGCGCCGGTCGTTCTGCTGCTGCACGGCTTCACCGGCCAGCATATCGAGCAGGACAGGCTGTTCGTGCAGGCGGCGCGCGCGCTGGCCGCGGCGGGGTTTGCAGCGCTGCGCTTCGACTTCTACGGTTCCGGCGACAGCGATGGCGATTTTGAGGAGTTCACTGTCGAGAGCGAGGTGGCAGATGCCTGCGCCGCGCTCGACTGGCTTGGCACGCAACCAGGGATCGACCTCGACCGGATCGGCGTCGTTGGCCTGAGCCTGGGCGGCGCAGTCGCCTCCCTGCTGTCCGGACAGGACGATCGCGTGAAGTCCGTCGTGTTGTGGAACGCTGTAGCCGATACGAAGGCGTTAAGCGAGGCGATCTCCGTGGGGCCGCGCGGCGGGATAACGGTCGGCGAGCCACTCATGCAGTCGCTGCGCCGGGCAGACCCGGTCGCCGCAATCCGGCAGGCGGCCTGCCCGGTCATGATCGTCCAGGCGACCGCCGATGCGACCGTGCTTCCCCCTTCCGCCGAGGCGTACGCTGCCGCGCTCGGCAACCGGGGCACGCTGCGCTGGTTCGAGGGCGGCAGCCACACCTTCACACACCCGCACTGGCGGCGGACGCTCTTCGCCTGGAGCGTCAACTGGTTCCGGCAGACGCTCGCGCCGCCGGGCTAGCTACCCAGGAGATAGCCATGCCTCCACTACCCACCGGACCGCTGCCTCGCCCCATCGGGCCATATCTCATCACCGGGAAGATCGGTGCGGGCGGCATGGCGAATGTCTACCGCGCGCGTCATTCGGAGACGGGCAAAGACGTCGCGCTGAAGCTGCTTGCGCTGCACCTGGAGCAGCAGCCCGAGGCGCGCGCCCGCTTTCGCCACGAAGCCGCGCTGGCCCAATCGCTGCGCCATCCGAACATCCTGCCGGTTTACGACTATGGCGAGGACGGCGATATCCCGTATCTGGCGATGCAGCTGCTTGGTGGGGACACGCTGGCCGACCGGCTGACCGGCGCGCCATTCTCCGTGGACGACGCCACGCAGATCGTGCGGCAGCTTGCTTTGGCGCTTTTCTACGCCCATCGACACGGGGTCATCCACCGGGATATCAAACCCGCCAACATTCTGCTCGACGACGAAGGCACACCCTATCTGGCGGATTTCGGCATCGCGGCGGTGATCGGTGAGACGACGCCGGGCGAGTTCGTCGGAACCGCCGCCTACGCTTCGCCGGAGCAAGTCCTCGGCGAGCCGGTGACCGAAGCCAGCGACCAGTATTCGCTCGGCGTGCTCGCATTCGAGTTGCTCACCGGGCAGCGCCCGTTCACAGGCCCTACCGCGCTGGCCGTCCTCTCCCAGCGCCTCACCGACCCCGCGCTCGATCCGCGCACAATCAACCCGGCGCTGCCAGAACCTGTGAGCCGCGTGTTTTGGCAGGCGCTCTCGAAATATCCCACCAGTCGCTTTCCAAGCGTGTTTCACTTTAGCAGCTCGCTCGATCTAGCGCTGGGCAAGGGGTCGATATCGAATTTGGGCGGACTTCCGGAGAAATTTCGCCGCGAATAAGAGGAGAGACGATAGTGCGTTCGCTCAAGGGGTTACCCGTCAGCCGCCGGATCGCGCTGGTGTTCGTGCAGGGCGCAGCGGTAATCGGTCTGCTGGCGCTCGTACTTTTCGGCACCGCTGGCACGCTCGACTGGCCGCGCGGCTGGCTGCTGCTCGCCCTCTACGCGGCGTGCTACGCGACTTCGACCATGCTGCTATTCGTGCGCGTGCCCGATCTGATCGCTGAGCGTCGCAAGAAGCACGCGGGCGTCAAACGGTGGGATAAGCCGCTTGTGCTGGCCTATCAGGTGATGTATTTCCCGACCTTCGGCATTTCCGGGCTGGACCAGCGCTACGGCTGGTCAGATGTGCCGCTCGGCGTGTCGCTGGTCGCGCTGGCAGGCGTCGCGGTGTTCTTCGCGCTGGTGACGTGGGCGCCGCTCGTGAACCCGCACCTTGAAACGTATCTCCGCATCCAGACCGAACGCGATCACACGGTGATCGATCGCGGTCCCTACCAGTATCTCCGCCACCCCGCCTACGCCGGTCTGGCGCTTTTCTTCCTGGCGCTGCCGCTCAGTCTCGGATCCTGGTGGGGTATCGTACCCGGCGCGATTGCGGCGGCGCTGGTGCTGATCCGCACCGCGCGCGAAGACCGCACGCTGCGCGCCAAGTTGCCCGGCTACAGCGCGTACGCGCAGCGCGTGCGGTTTCGCATTTTGCCCGGCGTCTGGTAACCCTGTCCTGCCTGGAAGGAATTACAATAGATAGTGCAAGCGGATCATCGGAAGGAGTGCATACCATGAAGCGCAGTGGTCTATTCATCGCGCTCGGATTGTGTGTCCTCGTGGCCATAAGCCCGGCGGCGGCGCAAGCGGATCTACCCGCGCGCGACGCGCTGGACGAGGGCTGGAACTGGCTGGCACCCGGCGGCGAAACCACCTGCTCCGACGGCTCGGACTTCCAGTTCGCAGTGCGGGAGGGGCCGGGCGAAGACCTGCTGATCTACTTTCAGGGGGGCGGCGCGTGCTGGTCTGGCTTGACGTGCGGCTCGCTGAACCGCACCTTCGTGCCGCGCGTCGTGCCCGAGTATATCGAGAGCCAGGGCGACGGAATCTTCAACCTCGACCACCCGGACAACCCGTTCGCAGCGTATGACATGGTGGTGATCCCGTACTGCACCGGCGACGTGTTCATGGGCGACAGCGTGCAAGAATACACCTCTGGCGAGGCGCCCACCATCCTCCACAAAGGCTACATCAACGCCGCGACAACGCTGGACTGGGTCTACGCCAACTTCCCCGCGCCGGAGTCCGTCTTCATCACCGGCGAGAGCGCGGGCGGGCTTGGCGCGTCGTTCCACGCGCCCTGGATCATTGAGCGCTATCCGGAGACGCGGATCGCCGTGCTGGGCGATAGCGCGGGCGGCTACAGCGCGCCGAACATCGACCTGGGAATGGTCTTTCGACCATGGGGAACGCTCGCGCTGCTACCTGACTGGATCTCGGGGTTGGCGGATGTCGAGTCCACCGCCGAACTGCAGTTTGAGGACTTCTACATCGAGGCAGCGACACACTATCCAGACGTCGCGTTCGCGCAGTACAACACGGTCCACGACGAGGTGCAGTCGTTCTTCATGTCGCTCGTGCAGGGCGCGCCCGCGCTGGAAGACGTGCTGCCAGGCACGCTCGACACGATCGCTGACGCCGCGCCGAACTTCCGCAGCTATCTCGCGGCAGGCGCGGATCATACCATCCTGCACAAGCCCGAGTTCTATTCCGCCACCACCAGCGGCGTCGCGATCCGGGATTGGGTAGCTGCGCTGGCGGCAGGCGAGCCAGTGGAAAGCGTGATGTGCGATCCGTGTGAGGTTTCGCCAGCCGCCGACACATGACCCGGCTGCGCGAAAACCGTGACAAATCCTAGCACCGGCTTAACATCCTGCGCCGGCTCGATGTGATACACTGAGGCCAAACTTCTTGGCTCTCACAAAACCTTTGGCGCACCGCCATGGCAACCGACCTGATCGGCACCAAGCTCGACCAATATTTCCTGCTCAGCCGTATCGGCGCAGGCGGTGCGTCAGAGGTGTATCGCGCGCACGATGCGCAGAACGATCGCTTTGTTGCGCTGAAAGTCCTGCCGCCGCATCTCGCCGCGCAGGACGAGCATCGCCGGCGCTTCAACCGCGAAGCCCAAATGGCCGCCCGGCTCGACCACCCGCATATCCTGCCCGCCTTCAGCCACGGAGAAGCCGCCGGAATCCCGTATATCGCCATGAAGCTGGTGGAAGGCGGCACGCTCGACGCGTTCGTGCCGGAAAGCCCGCTGCCGCTGCCGTTCGTGGCGCGCGTGCTGGCGGCGATCGCGGACGCGCTGGACTACGCGCACCAGCAAGGCGTCATTCACCGCGATCTCAAGCCGGAGAACATTCTGTTCGACGTCGAGGGCACCATCTATCTGGGTGATTTCGGCGTTGCGGACGACCGCGCAAGCGAGGTCGCATTGGTTGAGTCCGGTGATTTCGTCGGGACGGTCGCCTATTCCTCGCCGGAGCAATGCCGAGGCGAGCCGCTCACCGCCAGCGCGGACATTTACTCCCTGGGCGTGATTCTATTCGAGATCATCACCGGGCGGCAGCCTTTCACCGGGCCGACACCGCTCGCCGTGATGCACCAGCACCTGAGCGCGCCATCCCCGAATCCGCTCGACGACCGCCCCAACCTGCCACCCGGACTGACCGACGTGTTGCGGACCGCCCTCGCCAAGGAGCCGTCGGACCGGTACCGGAGCGCGGGCGCGCTCAATGCAGCGTTTCAGCGCACGCTGCGTGACTTTTCGCCTGCGCCGCTCGCCGCCGAGCCAGCCGCTCCACCACCCCCTGCGCCCCCACGACGGCGCATCTCGTTTCCGTTCTGGCTGCTTTCGGTTATGATCGTCGTGATGCTCGTCGCGGCGTTGGTGGTGCTGGTGGCCACCAGCTAACGCAACTCATTCCACACACAGCGAGGCAACGCTATGCGTTCACATTCCCCGCGCCGTGGCGCGCAAGCAGGCTGCGGCCTGATGGCGGCGATCGGTGTGATCCTGCTCGGCTTGGTAGCCGGGTTGTATCCCTGGGCGACCGCCGATCCGATCCCACGCGATCCCACACTCATCCCCGGCACGCCGATCCCCGAGGCGATCCGCTACGTGGTGGTGCCCGAAGAATCCAACCTCACGCTGACCATCGACTCGATGATCGGGCGCGTGTCTGGCGGCGCCGAGATGAAGGAAGGCACGGTCGAGCTGGTCCGCGAGGGGGACGGCTGGCGCGTGATCGCCAACCTGTCGATGGATGTTTCAACGTTGAACGTCGGCAACGACATGGTGAACGGGCTGATCCGGCGCACGCTGGGCGCGGACGCCTATCCGGTCGGGGTCTTTCTGGCGCGCAGCGAGACGACGATCCCGGACATCGAGCACACGACCGACACAGTGAATTTGACCGGAGAACTAGAGCTACGCGGCGTTGTCCGCCCATACACGTTCGCGACCGTGCTCGTCTTCGAGGGAGACCGGCTCATACTCGACTCCGCCGCCGAGGTAGACGCGAACGACTTTGGCGTGACCGTCCCGCGCATCGTCGGCAACGGGATCATGGACTCCACCATGCACGTCATGACCGCACGCGAAGATCGAAGCGCTGCGCCTTCGGGCTAATGGTGACGCCCACCCCGCTTCCGTCTCGCATGCCAGATCGCATCCAGCAGCCCGGCCCACAGACCGCCCAGCCCCGCCTCTGCCGCTGACGAGGTAATCGCCGTCAGGTCGAGCGTACTCCCCAGCGCAGCGACGAGCGCCACCACCACATGCAGCGGCTCAGCGCGCGCAGCGTTTTCACTTTCCGCCAGTAAATCGAGCACCGCTTGTTCGGGCGAGCGTCCGTTGATCTCGGATTCGAGCGCGAGCGATGATGCGCGGACCGGGTCCACCCCTCTGACCGCAACCTCGACCGCGCTCGCTGCCAGCTCGCCCAACGCATCGGCGCGCAGATAATACCCCTCTGCGCCGCGCACGCGGCTGTACGCGATTGCGACGCCCGACGCGCGCAGCAATCGCAGATCCCGCGCAAGGCGGGTGCGTGGGGACTCACCGAAGATGCCCGGCTCCAGCACGTTTTCGACGGCGGCGACCAACTCCGGCCAGGGCGTGAACCCGCGCTGGGCCAGCACCTGCAAGATCGCGATCCGCCGCCACATGGACGGGTTCTGCTGCGTTTCGTGCGCCAGAAGCGCGCCATCATCGTCAGGGGAAATCTCGCTGGGTGGATGCGTCATCAATCAGTTGCTCTCTCACCGGCTGCCGGACGCGCTCTACTGTACACCGAGCCGCAAAAAACAAAAAACGGGAGCCGTGTAGCTCCCGTTCGATGTGTCCTACGAAGTGAGGGCTAAGCCTCTTCCTTCTCTTTCTCGGCCTTGGCGATGATCTCTGACTGGATGTGCGACGGAACGCGCTCGTAGCGCAGGAATTCCATCTCGAACACGCCGCGCCCAGCAGTCATCGAGCGCAGGTCGTTCGAATAGCGCTGCATCTCCGCCAGCGGAACTTCGGCACGCACGACGCTGCGACCGGCCTCGGTCTCCATGCCGAGCACGCGGCCCCGGCGCGTGTTGAAGTCGCCCATGATGTCGCCCATGTTCTCTTCCGGCACAATCACGCGGACCGACATGATCGGTTCGAGCAACACCGGACCGGCGCTCTGAACAGCGTCGCGGAACGCGCCGCGCCCGGCGATCTGGAAGGCGATGTCCTTCGAGTCAACCGGGTGCATCTTGCCATCATAGACCACCGCGCGGACGTAGCGAACTGGATAGCCCGCAATCACGCCGCCTTCAAGCGCCTGGCGCACGCCCTTTTCGGTCGAGGAGACGAACTGCTGGCTGATCGCGCCACCGAAAACTTCGTTGCCGAACTCGAAATCTTCGCCACCCTCTTCGAGCGGTTCGACGCGCAGGAACACACGCGCAAACTGCCCGGCGCCGCCGGTCTGCTTCTTGTGCGTGTATTCGGCGGATGCCTGCTTGGTGATCGTTTCCAGATACGGCACCTTCGGGATCGACGTATCCATCCCGACGCCGTTGCGCTCGGCGCGGCTGATCGCGATGTCGATGTGCGTCCCGCCAGAGCCTTCGAGGATCGTCTGCTTCAGGGCAGCGTCCTGGCGCCAGCGCAGCGTCGGGTCGGCGTTGGTCAGGTCGGTCAGGACCTCGCCCATCTTGGCGCTGTCGCTCTGCGTGCGTGGGTGGACCGCCACAGCGTAAACCGGCTCAGCGAAGCGCGGCTGTGTGACGTACTTGGTGAAACCCTTCGAGGCGAGCGTCTGGCCGGTATGCGTGGCGCGCAGCTTGGCAACCACCGCAACATCCCCGGCGTGAACCACGTCAAGCGGAATCTGCGTCTCGCCGCGCATGGTCATCAGCGAGCCGAGCCGCTCGTCGTGCCCGCCGTCGAGGTTCATCAGGGTGTCGTTGCCCTTCAGCGTGCCGCTGAACAGGCGGAAGTATGTCAGCGTGCCGTACTTATCCGTGTGGCTGTGGAAGACGTACCCCACGACCGGGCCGCTGTCCGACTGCGGCGGCTCAAGGTATTCCACATCGCCGCCACGATCTGCCTGGACGGCCACGCGGCGCATGCTCGGCGGCAGCACATAATCGATCAGCGCATCGAGCACCGGGATCACGCCGATGCTGTGCGTCGCGCTCAGCGCGAAAACGGGGACGAGCTTCTTGCTGGCGTCCCGCGCCGCCGAGAGCAAGCCCTGGCGAATTTCGTCTTCCGAAAGCGTTTCTGTCTCGAAGTATTTCTCTAGCAGCGCGTCATCCGATTCAGCGACCGCTTCCATCAACTGCAGGCGCGCTTCCTCTGCCGAATCCTGCAAATCGGCGGGCACATCGCCGCCGTCCGTGCCCGCGCCGGTGTACGCCTTCATCGCCAGCACGTCGATCACGCCGGAGAAATCCGCCTGCGAGCCGATCGGCAGCAAGATCGGGACGAAGCGATAATCCGGGAAGCGAGTCTCCAGCGCGCTCAAGGCGTTCTCGAAATTCGCGTTGTCGCGGTCCATTTTGTTGATCGCGACCAGCAGCGGCACGTCAAACTCGGCAGCGTAATCGAACGATAGCTCGGTCCCGACTTCCGGGCCAGACACGGCGTCCACGACCACCAGCGCCGCGTCGGCGACGCGCATCGCGTTGCGCGCCTCGCCCTGAAAATCCACATAACCGGGCGCATCGAGCACGTTGACCTTATGGTCGTTGTACTCGATCGGAAGCAGCGCCGTGTAAATCGACAGGGAGCGATCGCGCTCGTCTTCGTCAAAGTCAGCGACGGTGTTGCCTTCTTCCACCTTGCCCATACGGGTGATCGCGCCGGTTGCGAAGAGCAGGCTTTCGCCCAGGCTCGTCTTGCCGGCGCCCTGATGGCCTACCAGGGCAACATTCCTTAACTGATCGGTGGTGTATTCCTTCATGCGGATGGAGCCTCCAGAAAGGTGATTACGTGCTCTCAAATCGAACCGGCGCAAACCCGCCGCGGCTGCGACCGTCGCGAGTCAGAAACCGAAGATTAAACGACAGGATTGTACGAGGTGGCACGGCAAAAGTCAAAGGTTTTCGGGGGCACGCGGCGCATGTATGTCGTCTGCGAACCGTAGGGCGCTTTCGCGTGCCAAAAGCAGGAGCCTGTGCCATACTTGAGGCTCAGAAAAACCCTAGCAGACTCACCGTGAATGCGCTATAGTGCGGAGCGCCACGGCGCAGGCTGTGGGATTGTAGATGGAAATGCTGCGTGTTATTTCGTGTATTGGAAGTCTGGCTTACGCAGCAGCCGCGAGGCTAGCCGGAATCGGACCGCTCCGATCACCCGGTAGCTGAGGGAGTTTGGGTAGCATGCCGTCGAATCGCAGAAAAACGACATCGAGAACGCCGCGCGTCCCCTCAAATGATCCGAACGAAATGGATCATCTGGGCGTGCCTGGCTCGCTGAATATGTCGCTCGGCGACGGCCCGCGCCGGCGGCGCCCGCAGGCCCGGCGGCGTAACGGAATGCCCACCTGGCTTAAGACGCTCCTCGCGCTAGGCGGCGGACTGGCCGCGTTCGGCGTGGTGGCGCTGGTCATCTTTCTGATCGCGTTTCCGCCGTTCTTCCGAGGGCTGGAGCCGCGTTACCAGTCGCGCATTATGCACTACTTCCCGCCCGCGACCTACTGGATGCCCACGCGCCCCTTCAGCGAGCTGCCCACGCTCAGCGGCGCAGAGAGCGGGCGCGACGACGCCAGCCGCCTGCTGACCCAAGCCGCGCTCACACAGGCGGCGAAGACAGATGTGCCGGTCACCCAGGAGCCTGACCTGGGCGAGGCGCCGCTCACCGGTGGCGAGGGCGCGGGCGCGCCAGAACCGACCACCGAAGACGGCATCCCGTCTGGCATGCTCGCCACGCTAGAGCCAACGCCATTGCCAATCTGGCCGACTGCCACCCAGAACCCCGGCCCGACGTGGACGCCGCTCGTCGCACCGACCGCGATCCCGCTCCCGCCAACCGCACGCCTCGGCAACATCCGTTATGAGGAACAGGGCTGGAACAATTGCGGCCCGACCACGATGACGATGGCGCTGAGCTATTTCGGCTACAGCGACAACCAGTACAAGGCGGCGGGCTGGATGAAGCCGCACACCGAGGATAAGAACGTCAGCCCCTGGCAGATGGTGCGCTTCGTCCACGAGAACACCGGCCTCAAGGCGCTGTATCGCTATGGCGGCACAGTCGAGCTGCTTAAGCGGCTGGTCTCCGCCGGGTTCCCGGTCGTGATCGAGAAGGGCTTCCAACCAGCGGGCGAGGACTGGATGGGCCATTACCTGCTGGTGATGGGCTACGACGACGCGCAGCAGCGCTTCCTGGCCTATGACAGCTACCTCGGCAATGGCGGCGGCAGCGGCATGCCGCACCCGTACAGCGTCCTCGACGAGAACTGGCGCCACTTTAACCGTGTGTTCATCGTCGTCTACGAGCCATCGCGCGAGATGGCGCTGCGCGAGGTGCTGGGCGACTATGCCGACCCGGCGCATGGCTACCAGGTCGCGCTGGACACCGCCCGCGCCGAGGCCACCCGCAACCCGAACGACAAATGGGCGTGGTTCAACATGGGCACGGCCTACACGCTGCTTAACGACTATCAAAGCGCAGAAGTCGCCTACGATCAGGCGTTCCAGCTTCAACTGCCGTGGCGCATGTTGTGGTACCAGTTCGGCCCCTACGAGGCGTATTTCAACGTGGGGCGCTTTGACGACGTGCTGACCCTGGCGGACACCAACCGGAACATCACGCCCTACGTCGAGGAGACATACTATTGGAAGGGCGTTGTCTACGCCGCGCAGGGCGACACGCAAGCCGCGCTGAGCGAGCTGGACCGGGCGCTGTTCTACAACCGGAACTTCGTCCCGGCGCAGGAAGCGAAAGCCCAGGTCGAAGCCGGAACCTTCCAGGTCGCCGCGGCGCAATAACCGCGCGGACCCGCTAATCTCGCTTGTCTCGCCGGGCAGCCGCCCGGCGAATTTGTGCAGGCGCCAACTGGCCCAGCGCCGGACGATGCGTGAGGACAGCCGATGACCGAACCACTCGATCAAACGCCGGAAGCCGCGCAAGCGACACCGCAAAGCATGGCCCGCAATACGATCATTCTGATGATCGCGTTCGCCACCGCCAAGGCGATCAGTCTCGCGCAGACCTTCATCATCGCCAGCGTGTTCGGTGTCGGCGACGAGTGGGACGCGTTCGTCACGGCGAATCGCATCCCCGAGCAGATTGTGCTGCTGATCGGCGGCGGCGCGCTGAGCTACGCCTTCATCCCGATCTTCAGCAGCTTCCTCGCCCGGCGCGATACTGAGCACGCCTGGCAACTCGCCAGCAGCGTGATCAACACTGTCTTTGTCGTCACGCTAATGCTGAGCATCGCCGGGTTCTTCGCGGCGCCCTGGCTGGTGGAGCATGTCGTCGCGCCCGGCTTCGGGGCGGACAAGATCGACCAGACCGTCAAGCTGATGCGCATCCTGCTGATCAGCACGCTGGTCTTCAGCATTAGCGGCATCTTCCAGGGCATTCTCCACAGTTTCAACCACTTCCTGCTCCCGGCGCTGGCGCCGATCCTGTTCGACGTGGGGCTGCTGTTTGGTGTGGCGTTCTTGATCGGCCCGTTCGGCGTCTACGGGATCGCGTGGGGGGCGGTGCTCGGCGCGCTGATGCACCTCGGCATACAGATCCCCGGCCTGATCCGCTATCGCGCGCGGTGGATACCGCGCCTGGGCTGGCACGATCCGGCGCTCCATCGCGTCGTAAGGCTGATGATCCCGCGCGTGCTCGGTCTGGGTGTGACCACCTTCAACACGATCGTGTTCAACAACATCGCCTCGCGGATGGGCAGCGGCGCCGTCAGCGCGTTCGACTGGGGCTATCGCCTGATGAACATCCCGGAGACGCTGATCGGCAGCGCGATGGGCTTCGTGGTGTTCCCCACCCTGGCCGCGCTCAGCGAGTTAGGCGATCTGGAGCACAAGCGTCGTGCGATGTCCGGCGCGGTACGCTTCATCGTGATCGCGACCATCCCTGCCGCCGCCGGGCTAATCCTGATCGGCAGGCCGATGATCGGCTTGCTGGAGCGCGGCGCGTTCGATGCGCGAGATAGCGCGCTGGTATATGGGGCGCTGCAATTCTTCGCGTTTGGTTTGATCTTCCAGAGCATCCATGAGGTTATCGCCCGCAGCTTCTATGCGGACAAGGACACCTTCACACCGCTGTGGGTCTCGGTGATTGCGGCGGTGGTCAACGTCGCGATCGTCGGCGGGCTATATCTCGGATTTGTGGAGCGGCTGGACGACACGCTGCAAGCGGCGTTCGTCTCCTGGGGCGAGCGCTACGCGGGCGGTGAGTATGCGGCGGCCTTTGACGCGCTGGCCGCAGCGTCCGCCCGCGTGACCGACACGCTCGCCAGCGTGACCGGGGTTGGCGGGCTGGCGCTCGGCTATTCCGCGATTTTCCTGGTCGAACTGGCGCTGTTGCTGGTCATCCTGCGCCGTCGCTGGGGCGGGATCGACGAGGCGGCGCTGATCAGCACCACGCTCCGCACCATCGCCGCGACGGGCGTGATGGTCGCAGTTGTGCTGGGCGTGGACGCGCTGCTCGGCAGGCTGGGCTGGCACGACGCCGGGCTGTTGTTGAGCGCGCTGCGCGTGTTGGGGCTGGCCGGTGCGGGCGCGATTGCCTTCGGACTGAGCGCGCTGGCGTTCGGCGTGCAGGAGATCCGCGCCCTGCCGGATCTGGTGCTGCGCCGCCGCGCCGCGTCTGCGCTGGAAGAAGCCGGAATCTAGCCGCGTGTTTCGAAAAAGAACGCCCCACCCTGCGACGGGTGAGGCGTTTTTGCTTGCCACTTTCACTCTGTGCGATCAGTACGGGAACAGCGCCATCGCTTCTTCGATGCGCGTGTAGTTCCGCCCGCTCATCGAAAAGACGTACTCGCCGCGCCGCCAGGTCAGGGAGACGGTCCGGTTCGCCGCGCCGTAGAAGTAGTCCACCGACGTGATCCCGGCAACCGAGAAGTCGCCGACGTTCCCTTGCTCGCGCGCCATCTTCAGCAGGTCAAACATCGCGTCGATCGCCATGGTTTCGTTCGGGTAGCGCACGACGGCGAGGTCTATCATCTCGCTCGTGTCGGGCACCAGATAGCGCCCAAACGCCCGGCTGGTCACGTAGGCGCCGGGGCGGCAAGGCGCCCGCGCCTCCAGTTCCCAATGCGTAATCGGCGTCGCCGTCGGCTCAGACGCGCCCGGCTCCAGAGTGGGCGTCGGTGTCGGCGTTACAGTAGGCGTCGGCGTGAGAGTAGGCGTCGGGGTCAGCGTTGGCGTGGGGGACAGCGTCGGCGTCGGAGAGATGCTCGGATCAGGTGTCGGCGCGTTGGGATCAACCGTCGCGGTGGGAGTCGGTTCTGGCTCCACCAGAGGCTCTTCGCCCGGCTGCGTCCAAATCAAACAGGTCACGATCGGGTTGGTGATCGCGTTGGGTGGCAGTTTCGAGGTCAGCCGCCGGTACGGGCCGAACTGCTCGGGGACGAGGTTGGACGCGCTGGCATCACTCGCCGGGAGAGGCCGCTCGTGAAGGTTGTGCGGAATGGGAATCTGATCGTCGAGCACCGGCCTACGCGCCTCGCGCACGTAAGATGCGGCCTGGTTGACCAGAAACATACCCACCAGGATCAGGATCGTCAGCGACGTGAAAATGAGCGTCAGGCTGCGCACGCGCGGTGGCATCGCTCGAAACGCGTCAATCGGGCGCCGTACAACCCCGACCACGCGCTCAAACATTACGGCGAACGCGGTCAGTACTATGCCGATCATTCCCCGCAGGCCGGGCGCCTCGGGATCAAAAAACGATTTTGAGTCAGAACCCATTATAAACTGCCCCCCACCGGCAACGATCAGTGAGCCGCCCGCAGGCGGCTCACGCATGAACGATGTGAAATGGCTTACTCACACGCGCCTTCAGGCGGATCGATCAGCTTGACAGGCCCGGTGATCGAGCTGGTCTCGATAATCTGGCCACCCTTCACGCCGACCTCGACGATGCCCCATTCGTAGTACCCGCCAAGATGGATGACCACATCGCGAGAGGAGCCAATGGCGCGCGGGCTGTAGCCGATCAATCCGTAGCCATTCGGAAGGTATCCACGGCTGCTAAACGGCGTATCGAACTTGATCCCGGTGATGTTGTTGTGCTTATCGCCGTTGACCGCCTCGTACGCCTCGCTCGTCCACTTGATATTCTTGCGGACGCCCGGTGGCATCCCCAGCGTCCAATGGCTGATGTCAGGGGATGGTGTATTGGTGACCTTATAAACAACAACGGTTGTGTCGGTTTCTTCGTCGTACGTCCGCGTGGTCAAAATGACCTCATGCTTATCGAATTCGGGCGTATCGATCGGCCCTTCGTACGTCAGATCGGGTTCCTTCTCTTCGCAGACGTACTCGGTCGGCTGGGTGTAGTCAATGATGGTGAGCAGGCCGCCAGTAATCCACTGGACCAGCAACCCCGCAGACAGCATCAGCGCGATGCCCGCCGGGATAGTGGGCCAATACTCAACCAGCGCCTGACCACGTTGCCAGCGAAGCCACTTGGGTGTGCGCCTTTTCATGGCATCCTCCACGTAGAATGAATAGGCCAATAATGACGTGAGGCATTCTTAACGAACATCCCGGCTAGCGATGAGGCGCCCCACTGCGACCTCAACTCATTCTTTATACCGCTAGCATAGTTCGAATATGGCCCAAATTTCGTAAATAATTCGTGAATTTTTCGGCTCAGAAGCGCTTTTTTGCGGGCTTGATACAGATCTTTACGGTTTCTTAACAATCAGCCGCGCAGTTCGACGCGTTTGGCAAGCGCCCGGCGCGGCGCTATAGTCGAAAACGAGAGCGGGATTGCACACCACGCGCGGGAGCTGCCGGATGGCGATTGACATTGTGAAGATGACCCTCGGGCCGATTCAGTCCAACTGCTACATCGTCGGAGACACCAACACCAACGACGCGATCGTGATCGATCCGGGGGACAGCGCGCACTTGATCTTGCAAGCGGTCGAGCAGCGCGGGTGGGCGGTACGCGAAATCCTCGCCACGCACGCGCACTTCGATCACATCATGGCGAGCGCAGACCTCAAGGACGCGACGGGCGCGCCGTTCCGCCTGCACCGGGCCGACGAGCCGCTACGCCGCGCGATGCCGGAACAGGTCCGCCAGTTGGTCGGGCTGGATGTGCCGCCCGCTCCTGAGCCGGACGGCTTCCTTGAGGCGGGCGATCGTATCACTGTTGGCGCAATCGCCCTCGACGTGCTGTTTACACCGGGGCACTCGCCCGGCCATGTCAGCTTCGTGCTCGCGTCCGATCAAACGGTTTTCTGCGGCGATGTGCTGTTCGCTGGAAGTATCGGGCGCACCGACCTGCCCGGCGGGGATCATGCGACGCTGATGGAATCGATCGCCACGCAACTGCTGCCCCTGGGCGATTCATTTGATGTGCTGCCCGGCCACATGCAAAACACCACGATCGGCCACGAGCGCACAACCAACCCCTTCGTGCTAGACTATCTGAGCGACCGGGCAGGCTAAACGCCACACTGTGAGCGAGTCACTCTCACCACCAGCGCGCCTCAGGGAGAAGCGCACGATGACCGGATTCGACCGGCGGCGGTTGAAATTCTTCTGGCGCTACTTGCGCGGGAATGTGCCGTGGGATTCCGGTGTCGTCCCCCCCGAAGTCACTAGCTGGATCGGCGCCGCCGAAGTCGAAGCCGTGCCGCCGGGGCGCGCGCTTGACCTGGGCTGCGGCACCGGGACGACCTCGATCTACCTCGCGCAGCATGGCTGGGAAGTGGTCGGCGTGGATTTCGCGTGGCCCGCGATCTGGAAAGCGCGGCAGCGGGCGCGCAGCGCCAACCGGCAGGGGCGCGTGCGCTTCTATCACGCCGATGTGTCGTCCCTGGACTTTCTGCCCGACGACCCCCCGTTCGATCTGGCGATCGATATCGGCTGTCTGCACGGCCTGACTGGCGAGCAGCGTACAAGCTACGCCGCGCACCTCGCGCGCCTACTGATGCCGGGCGCGACCTACCTGCTCTACGCCTTTCTGCCGCGTGACAATGGCACGTTTGGCGTCGACGCGAGCGCGCTGGCGCAAACCTTCGGCGCGCAATTCGAGCTGGTCGACGAGCAGCGCGGGGTCGAGGTCACGACGCCAGTGGCGAGCGCGTGGTTCACGCTGCGTCGGACCGACGCGCCATGACGCATGTGCTGCTGATTTTTCTCGACGGGATCGGGCTGGGCGACGACGATCCGAACGTCAACCCGTTCGCCGCCGCGCGCACGCCGACGCTCGACGCGCTGGCCGGGAACCGTCGCTGGCTGCGCGACACACCGCGCCACGACAACGGACGCGCCGTCTTCATTCCAACCGATCCACGCCTCGGCGTGCCGGGCCGCCCGCAAAGCGCCAGCGGGCAGGCGACGATCCTCAACGGGCGCAATATCCCGGCGGCGATCCAGGAGCACTATGGCCCGCGCCCAAACCCGGCGATCCGCGCGCTCGTCCGTGAGGACAACCTGTTTCTGCGGCTGGTCCGCGCCGAGCGAACTGCCGCGCTGATCAACGCTTATCCGCCGCGCTTCCACCAGGTGATCGACAGCGGCAAACGCTTGCCTTCCGCCTATCAGGAAGCAGTGCTCAGCGCGGGGCTGCCGATCTTCACCGAAGCCGAAATGTACGCCGGAACCGCGATGAGCCCGGACTGGACCGGCGAGGGCTGGCGCGGCGAGCTAGGGTATTCTGACACGCCCGTCTATGGCCGCGCCGAAGCGGGTGCGCACCTCGCCCGGCTGGCGCAACAACGCGATTTTACCTTCTTCTCGCACTGGCTGACCGATGTCGTCGGGCATCGCGGGCCGCTTGCGCGGGGCGTCGAGTTGCTGGAGCTGTTCGACGCCGTGCTGGCTGGGCTGCTTGACGTCTGGAACGAGGCGCGCGATCTGATCGTCATCACCAGCGACCACGGCAACATGGAAGACGTCAGAATCCGCCAGCATACCACCAACGACGTCCCCACCGTCGCAATCGGCGCGGCGCGCCACGTCTTCGCGGACGGATTGCGCGATCTAACCGGCATCACGCCGGGGATCCTGCGCGCGCTCGGGCTTGATCCTTCGCCAGAGGCCGGCGACGCTTCATTCCCTGACCACAGCTAATCCCCCGCGAAGCGCGTCCAAAACAATGGTATGATCAGGCCAGAGGAGTCGGCAGCAGCGGAAGGTTTCGCGCATGAACCGTTTGCTCGTCATCTGCGTTCTGCTCGCCATGTTGGTCGCCAGCGCGCCGCCGCTCTCCGCCCAGGACGATCCCCCGCGCGGGCCACTCGATTACATCGCGCTGCACCGCGACGATCTGGCGGTGGTATGCTTTGATCCGCTCACGCCGGAGCTGGGTGTCTATCACAACGCCGACGAGCGCTTCCCGCTGGCTTCGGCGCTGAAGATCGCGATCCTGGCCGCCTATGCGGAGCAGATCGCCGCCGGAGACGCCGCGCTGGACGACACATATCCGGCAGATGCGATCGACGCTTACTATCTGCCCAGCAGCGACAGCGGCGCGCACGCCGCCTTCCTTGAAGAGATCGCCGCCGGAAGCGCAGACCTCACGCTCGATGATCTGCTCGGCGGCATGATCGTGTATAGCTCGGACGCAATCGCGGATTTTCTGCTGGCGCACCTGGAACGGCGAACGCTCCCGGCGCTGTACCGGCGGCTCGGCATCACGTCGACCGACACGCCGATCAGCGCCCTCGGGCTATATCTGGTGATGAGCAACCATGAAACAGGCATCGCCAGCCCTGACGCGCTGACGCCCGCGACATTTTGGAAGGACCACGCGGCGTTTTCGCAGAAGTACGTCACCGACCCGGCGTGGCGCGAAGAGGAGCGTGCCTTTCGCGCGCAGCCGCTTAGCGGCCTGCCTGACTACGCCACGCACGCGGCGTTTTTGGCGCGCTTCGGATCACAGGGCACCGCCGCCGAACTGAACGCGCTGATCCGAGCGGCGTACAGCGGGGACGCGCTCGATCCCGCCGCGCAGGAGATCATGCAGCGCTATCTCGACTGGCCGCTGGCGGGGCGCACGCCGCTCGACGCGCATTTTGCGCATTTCGGCATGAAAAACGGTGCGTGGCCGGGCGTTTTGACCGCGACGTACTACACCATCGACCACGAGGGGCAGGCCATCGCGCTCACGGTGCTCATGCGCCAGGTGCCGCCAGAGCAGTGGATGGAGTGGCTGACGACACTCGGCGAGCTGAAGTTCGAGCTAGAAGCGATCAAGACGCGCTGCGGCGTGCTGGAACAATCGCTCGTATCTGAAAGCGAGACATAAGCAAGGGAAAAGGGGACGGTGAACGAGCGCGAGACTAATCTCTATGACGAGGCAGACAAGCAGCAGATGCTGCGCCTGGCCCGTGACACGCTGCAATTCGCAACGGAGACACGCCAGATCCCGGCGATCGATTTGACGATGCTGCGACCCGCTTTGGTGCATCAAGCGCCGTGTTTTGTCTCGCTGCACCGGCGGGGGGATGGCGCGCTGCGGGGCTGCACCGGGACGCTTGTCGCGCGCCAGCCGCTTGCGCTTGAGATCGCCGAGATCACCCTGCAGACCGCCTTCAACGACCCGCGCTTCATGCCAGTCCGTTCCGCCGAAGTGCCCGATCTGCGCATCGAGATCAGCGTGCTGACGCCGCCCGCGCCGCTGGCGTTTGATGGGCCGGACGATCTGATCGAGAGGCTCGGGCCTGCGCGCGAAGGTGTGACGCTCAAGCTCAACGGGCGGCGCGCAACCTTTCTGCCGCAGGTGTGGGACGCCTACCCCGACCCGGTGATCTTCTTGGGGCTGCTCTCTGAAAAGATGGGGTTTGCGACGGACGCGTGGCGCGACCCTGGACTGGAAGTCGAGACGTACCGCGCAATCGTCGTCGAGGAAGCGTAGGTTCGGCGCTGGTCAGCGCGCGACGACCCGGCCTTGCATCCCCTGATCCGTCTGCTACAATCGGGCGCGTGAACCAAATCCTAACCACCTCATTGCCTGACGCAACGGAGACTCCATGCGTAAGATCGTCGTGAGTCTGGCGCTTCTGGCGGCGATCCTGACGCTGTCCGCCTGTAGTGACGACGAATTGCCGCCCATCGAGCATGTGCTGGTCGTTACCGCCACGCCAGAGCCAGGCACGATTCTGCTGGTGATCACTGTTACGCCGGACCCGAACGGGACGCCGGATCAGGCGGGCGCCACGCCGGGCACGCCAGAGCCCAGCAGCACCCCCGAGCCCAGTCCGACGCCAACCGCTTCGCCCACCAGCACCCCGACCGGCGCGCCGCTGATCATCCCGTCGCCGGGAAACGAGTCTACGCCTGGGCCGCTGGTCACGCCGACCGGGCTGCCCGCGCTGTTCCCGACAACGGTGGTAGCGGATGTGCCAGTCGCCGAGCAGGTCTTCGAAGGCGGGCGCATGTTCTGGATCCGGCACAACCGGCAGGTCTGGATCATGGTGGCCCGCGAGGATGATCCGAACCGGGGCGACTGGTTCTGCTATTTCGACATTTTCGTTGAAGGCGAGGAAGAACTGGACCCGAACCTGATTCCGCCGGATGGCTTCTACCAGCCGCGACGCGGGTTCGGCAAGCTGTGGCGCACCAAGCCGGAACTGAAAGAGGCGCTCGGTTGGGCGAAGACGCCCGAGTTTGAGCTGACCAGCACATACCGCTACATCGCGGGCGGCGAGGTCGTGGATGGCGAATATTTCCCCGGCCCCGGCGAGCATCGCTTGACGACGCTGTATAACGACGTGATCTCGTTCTATGAGGGGGACATACGCGGCGACTGCCAAGGGGGAACCTGGCGCATGACGCCTGCGCAATAGTCCGGTGTCCTCTGCCGCCTTCGGGCGGCTTTTTTGTCCCCCGCGCGCTACCTTCTGCCCGAAATCCGTATTATGGTATAGAGGAACCTTTGCAGACAGCGGTTAGCGGTTAACCGTTAGCAGTTAGCCAAGAACATAGTGCCAAGCGGACCGTTTTGTCAGAGTCGTTGTCCTGGTCTTTGCTAACCGTTAATGGCTTCTAGAGAGAGGCAACCTAATGCGCGAGTGGCAGCTCACCGGCGCGTCCCCGATGGCGCCCCGCATCGCCGCCGACGCCCGCACCGGGCGCACCAATATCCACGACGATCAGGCCTGGCAGCTTCGCCTCGGCATGCCCGCCGAACCCGCGATTTCGCTGGAAACACGCTATGGCGGGCGCGTGGGGCTGGCGCGCGTTGTCCCCATCTGGACGCTGGACCGGCGCCAGGTGATTGAGGCGCAGGGCTACCACCGCCCACCCACCCTCACCGCATTCGCGCCCGATTATCTGCGCGTCACCGCCGAGCCAGGGCTGAACCTCAGCGCGACGTTGGAGTTCTGGACGATGGAGTCGCAGGCAGTCGGCGGGCGGATCGCGGTCCGCAACACCAGCGATCGGCATCGCTCGCTGCATCTGGCGGTCGCCGCGCAGGCGATCCGGGACAAGCAGGCGCTGCGCGCAGTGTTTCTGTCGCTTGACGATGGCGGCACGGCGCTGCAAGTCGGGCGCCTGAGCCACTTGCAGCCGGTGCTGCTGGTCGAAGGCGGCAGCGGAACTGGGACGAATCCCCGGCTGGGACGCACGCTGGACCTCGCGCCAGGGCAGTCGATCACCGTACGGTGGGTGCTGGCCGGGCTGGTCGAGCGCGATGACTCGCTGGCGCTGGCGCATCGCTGGCTGGCACGGTCGTGGGACGGCGATTTCGCCGCGATTGAGGGCCGCGCCTTCGCCATACCGCAGATCGAGACAGGCGACGGCGATTGGGACGCGGCCCTGGCGTGGAGCGCGCAAACGGTTATGCGCAGCTTCCTCGCCGCAACCGGCAACCTGCCGCATCCCTCCCCGGTGAATGGCCGCCAGCCCGCCACTGGCTACACGGTAGGCGGAGCGCTGGCAGGCGGGTTTAACGCGGCGTGGGGCGGCCAGACGGCGCCCACTGCTCTGCTGATCGCGCCGCTGGTGGCGCTCGCCGCGCCGGACATGGCGCGCGGGCTGGCGACAAACTTCCTCGCTGTGCAGCGCGACGATGGCTGGATTGACGCCAAGCCCGGCCTCGACGGGCAGCGCGCACAGGTCCTCGCCCCGCCGATGCTGGCGCAACTGGCGCTGACAGTGTACGACTACACGAAAGATGACGCGTTCCTGGACGAGACGCTTGATGGGCTCGTCGCCTTCTATACGCGTTGGTTCAAGCCTGATGTCGACCGCGATCAGGACGGCGTGCCAGAATGGCAGCATCCCGACCAGGGCGCGAACCCCGGCAGACCGATCGTCGCGGCGAACCGCCCCTGGGCGCAGGGGATAGATGTCACCGCGATCGAGGCGCCCGATCTGTTGGCGTACCTGGCGCGCGAGGCGGCGGCGATCCGCCGCGCCGCTGACATCGCGGACCGGCCCGAGATCGCCGCTGAGTTCGCGGAGCATCACGACGCGCTGATCGAGCGCCTGCATGCATTCTGGAACGACGAGCGCGGCGTCTTTCAATACCGCGATCGCGACACGCACGCCTGCCCATCCGGCGATCTGCTTTACGAGGCGAAGGGCGACCAACCGCTGCGCGAGCGCACGCCGCTCCCCCAACCGAGCCGCTTGCTCTTGCGCGTGATCGGCGGGCAGAGCCACCGCCCGAAGCTCACATGCACCATTGAGGGAATCACCGCCAGCGGCAAGGGCGCGAACGAAACGTTGGAAGCAACCGATTTCACGTGGCATCGGGGTCTGGGCGTCGCCACAACGCGCACCGTCTGGCAGACGATCACGAACCTGACGTTCAGCGGTCTGAGTCGCGTGTACAAGGTGCAGGTGAACACGCTCGACCTCTCGCCGCACGACCTGGGGCTGCTCGTCCCGCTGGCTGTGGACGGACTCGACGCAGATATGGCCCGGCGCACGCTCGCCCGGCTGCTTGATCCGGAGCATTACTGGCGCGCGTATGGGCTGGCGGGCTGCCCGGCAAACGCGCCAGGCTACGACTCGTCGGGCGTGAACGGCTGCGGCGGCACATCGCCGTACCTGACCGCGCTGCTGGCGGACGCGCTGCTCGACCGAGGCCGCGCCGACGCCGCCCTGGAGTTGTTCGAGCGTCTGATCGCGGCGCAAGCGCGCGCCCTGCGAGATCAGCACGCGTTCTTCGCCAGCTACGATCCGGATACCGGCGAGGGGCGCGGCGAGCTTGACGCGCTGACCGGGACAATCCCGTTCGGATGGTTCGTGAGGCTGGTGGGCGCGTTCGTGCTGGGGCCGGATGCAGTCGTAATCACCGGGCCGTGGGCGCTCGGCGAGCGGGCGATCACCTGGACGCAGCGCGGCATTCGCCTGGAACGCTCCGCCGCCGGGACGCGGATCGCGTTCCCCAGCGGACACGCGATCGAGCTCCCCGCCGACACCGAGCCGCAGATCGTGCGCGATCCCACTCCCCAGCCGGAACCTGCGCCCGCTGCCGCGACAGAGACGACGCCGGACGCTGCATCGCCTGACGAGCCGCCGAGCGATCCGCCACCATTAGAGCGCCCGGACGAAGGGCTGCTGCCCGAGATCGACTAAGCGCGCGCAGCGCCATGCTGCGCACAACACGATCGACCTACGCGATGGCGCGCCGCCCGCCGAGAGGTGGACCAGTCGGCGCCCATCGCGTATAATTGCGCCCCAACTGTTCCACCACCACCTAAAGGAGCACCACCCTTGAAACTCTTCGTGCCGGGCCGCATCTGCCTGTTTGGCGAGCATTCCGACTGGGCGGGCACATACCGGCGCTTCAACACGCAGATCGAAAAGGGCTACGCGCTGATCACCGGGACCAACCAGGGGATTTACGCCGAGGTCGAGCCACATCCGACCTCGCTGATCCTCACGTCGACCACGCATGAAGGCGAGCGCCTGGGCCCGTATGAAGTCCCGATGGAAGCCAACGCATTGCTCGAAGAAGCGCAGAAAGGCGGCTTCTGGAGCTATGTGGCAGGCGTGGCGTATCAAATCCTGACGCATTATCACGTGCGCGGGCTGGTGATCGACAACTACAAAACCGATCTTCCGGTCAAGAAAGGGCTGTCGTCGAGCGCGGCAATCTCCGTGCTGACTGCGCGCGCCTTCAACCGCGTCTATGATCTGAAGATGACCACGCGCGGCGAAATGGAGATGGCCTACCAGGGCGAGATCACCACGCCGTCGCGCTGCGGGCGGATGGACCAGGGCTGCGCTTATGGTGACCGCCCGATCTTGATGACGTTTGATGGCGACTGGCTGGACGTAACTGAGGTGCCGGTCGGCGCGCCGCTGCATTTCGTGATCGTGGACCTGCAGGCGCAGAAGAACACGATGGAAATTCTGACGCGCCTGAACCAGTGCTATCCGCTGGCAGAAACACCGATCGCCGCCGACGTGCAGAAGCTGCTCGGCCCGATCAACAAGCGGATTGTACACAGCGCCATGGACGCGCTGAACGAGGGCAACGCTCAGCGACTCGGCCACCTGATGCGCCAGGCGCAGGGCTTCTTCGACCGCTACGCGCCCGGCGCCTGCCCCGACGAGCTCGAAGCGCCCGTGCTGCATAAGGTGCTGGAGTTCGAGCCGATCCAGCAGCACATCTGGGGCGGCAAGGGCGTCGGCTCGCAGGGTGATGGCACGGCACAGTTCCTGGCGCGCAGCGAGGCCGACCAGCAAGCGGTGATCGAGATCATCGAGCGCGAGTTGGGGATGCCGTGCCTCAAGCTGACGATTGACAGCGGCACGAAGGTCCGCAAGGCGGTGATCCCCGCCGCCGGGTTTGGCACGCGCCTCTTCCCCGCTTCGAAAGCAACCAAGAAAGAGCTATTCCCGGTCGTTGATCGTGACGGCATCGCCAAGCCCGCGATCCTGCTGATCGTCGAAGAAGCGCTCAGCGCCGGGCTGGACGAGGTGATCATCATCGTGCAGGAAGGCGATCTGCCCGCCTTCGAGTCGTTCTTCAACGAGCAGATCTCGATTGAGAACTACAACAAGCTTTCGCCGCAGTTCCAGGCGTACGCGCGCCGCCTGCTGGACATCGGCAAGCAGGTGCGCTTTATTGTGCAAAACACGCAGGAAGGGCTGGGCCACGCCGTCTGGTGCGCGCGCGAGACCATCGGGTACGAGCCGTTCCTGCTGATGTTGGGCGACCATCTTTATCACTCGTACGGGGCGCGCTCCTGCTCGCAGCAACTGGTTGACGCGTTCAACCGGCACGGCAAGAGCGTCGTCGGTCTACAGCGCACGCCCGAAAGCGAGATCGCAACCGTCGGCACCGCGACCGGCGTGTGGGTCGAGCCGAATGAACTGCTGTCAATCACAGAATTCGCCGAAAAGCCCACGCGTGATTATGCGCGCAACAACCTGCAGGTCGCGGGCCTTCCAGAAGACACCTATCTGACCGTCTTCGGGCAGTACATCATCAAGCCGGAGATTTTCGACTTCCTGGGCGAGCACATCGAGAATAACGTGCGCGAGCGCGGCGAGTTCCAGCTCACGTCCGCGCTGGACCGCCTGCGGCGCGAAGATGGCTTCCTGGGACTGCTGATCGATGGCCGGCGCTTTGATATTGGCATGCCGGAGTATTACCTGGAGACTCTGCACACGTACCGGGAGTAATTTCGGACGCGGCTGGTGCGTGCGGCCATAGGGGGAGTATGGCAGACGATCAGGTGGCAACCGCCGCAGAGTTCGAATTCGTGTTTCAGCACACCTCGACCGGCATCCTGCTGATCGAGGATGGTATGCTGGCACGCCTCAACCCTGCAGCGGCAGCACTGCTATCGCTGGGCAGCGAGGCGCGCGGCAAGCCCATCAGCGCGCTCTTTGCGGAGCAGCCGAAACTGCTCGCCGCGCTGCACGAGCCTGCGCCCCGCGACGAGCCGGTAATGCTCAACAACCGGCGCGAGGTCCGCGTGATGAACGCAGCGCTCAAAGACGGCGCGCAGATTTCCCTGCTGGAAGACACTACCGCGCGCAGCACGCTCGACGCGGGCCGCGCCGCGCTGATCCGCCAGGTTGCGCACGATTTTCGCAACCCGCTCAATGCGCTTGGCGGTTTCGCAGACCTCGCCGCGACCGAGCCGAACGCCAGCCCCGAACAGATCGAATACCTCGAACGCATCCAGCGCATCGCCGACAAGCTGTACAACCTGGCAGGGACGCTCGTCGACCTGGCATGGATCGAGTCTGGGATGCCGCTGCACATGCAGCCGATTGTGCTGAGCGAGGCGATTCAGGCGGCAGCGGATGCGCTGGGGGATGACGTCATGCGGCGCGAGGCAGCGATCACGCTGGAGCTTCCGGACGATCTGCCGCCTGCGCTGGGCGATGCCGCGCACTTGCAGCAGGCGATCGCGGCCATCATCCGCAACGCGCTGTTCTACGCGCCGCTCGGCAGTGAAGTCCGCATCCGCGCCGAGCGTGACGAAAAAACGGTGCGCTGCATCGTGCAGGATCGCGGCTACGGGTTCGCGCCGGACGAGCTTCACAAGGCGTTCGACCGGCTGTGGCGCTCGCCCGATCCGCGCGTGCAGGCGATCCGTGGCGGCGGAATCGGGCTGACCATCGCGCGCGCGATCGTGGAGCGGCATGGCGGGCAGATCGCGATCGAGAGCGCGCCCGACACCGGCACGACCGTTACGCTGAGCCTGCCTATCGTCGAAAGCTGGTGAGCCGTGACCGACCCGCTGCTGGAACAGGCGCTGCGTTGCGTCGATGCCTTCTACCAGCGCATCTTCCGAAACTGGCCCGGCGCGGTCACGCAGACCATCGGCGACTGTATCGTGAGCTTCAGCGGAGACGCGCGGCTGACCGGTGCGAACCACGTCTGGCCGCAGCATCCCGACGCGCTCAGCGAGCCAGTACTGCACGGCGCCGCGCAGTTTTTCACCCGCTACCATGCCGCGTGGAGCGTTGTGCTCACCGACACGTACATGCCCGGCTGGGTCGAACGATTGGAAGCCAGCGGCTATTATGGACGATGGAGCACGCCGCTGATGGTCCTGACTGGTCCGCCGCGCGATCTGGCGCGCAACCCGGATGTGCGCATCGTGCCCGCCACCCAGCAGGGGCACATCGCCGACGTGGGCCGCGTGATGTCGGAAGCGTTCGCGTCGGGTGCGGGCGTGAACAATCGCATCGGGCGCGCCGAGCACCTCGGCGCCAGCGACATTTTGCACTATCTGGCGTATCAAGATGGCGAGCCATCCGCCTGCGCGACGGTCGCGCTGTGTGGCGAGATGGCCGGGATCTGGAACGTCGGCACGCGCTACCGCTTCCGCCGCCAGCGCCACGCCACAACGCTGATGCTGGCCGTGCTGGACGAGCTGCGCGCGCGCGGTATCGAGGCGTCAATGCTGATGGCGTCGAGCGTGGGCGAGCCGCTCTACGAGCAGCTTGGCTACCGGCAGATTGGCGTGACGACTTATTACGGCCCACCCTATCGTGCCGGGTTTGGCGGCGCCTGAGGCATTTGCCACACGCCGGGCGCGACACTATGCTAAGCAGCTAGCGGTTAGACAATCGCGAGAGGCCAGAAGCCGTTGCTCATCGCTCGTTGCTAGCCGCGAATCGCTCGCTCTACCACCGGGGCAGACCATGAGCCAACAGCACAGTTTGCCGCAGCACGCCGTTCAAAAGGTCAGCGTTTCGGTTCCTGCCGTGTGCACGCACCTCGGCCCAGGGCTGGACGTGCTGGGGCTGGCGATCAACCTGCGCAGCACGGTCGAGATGGCGCTGCGCGATGATGATCAGTTTGTAATTCAGGTGCGTGGTGAGGGCGCCGATCGCCTGCCGGAGAACCTGTACAACCCGGCGATGATGGCGGCGATTACGCTGTTTCAGAGCCTGGAGCGCGCCCCCGCCGGGCTGAGCGTGGCGTGCGCGTGCCGCATCCCGCTCGACGTGGGCTTGAGCGCGCGGACGGCGCTGACGGTGGGCGGGCTGGTGGCGGCGAACAATCTGCTCGGCAGCCCGCTGCACGTCGACGCGCTGATCGCGCTAGCGGGCCAGCTGACCGGGCAGCCCGAGGCGATCGTCGCGGCGATGCGCGGCGGTCTGAGCGTGTGCAGCGCCGCGCTGGGAGATATGCTCTGCCGCTCGCTGGAGATCGAGCCGCTGCATCTGGTGCTCGCCGTGCCAGATTTGCCACATTATGCGCAGCGCGGGCGCGACGATCTGCCGCAAGTCGTCCCGCTCGACGACGCGGTGCACAACATTGGCCGCGCGCTGCTACTGGTCGAAGCGCTACACGAAGGGGACTTCGTGCTGCTGGGCCGCGCGCTGTCCGACCGGTTGCACGAGCCGTATCGCCGCGATGAAATCCCCGGCTACGAGGCAGCAGCCGACGCCGCACACCGCGCGGGTGCGGCGGGGGTCGCGTTGTGCGGGGCGGGTCCGGCGCTGGCCGCGTTCGCTGCACGCGATCACGCCGCGATCGAGCAGGCGCTGGCAGACGCCTTCGCCGATGCAGGCGTGAGCGCCCGCACGCAAATCGTCGCAGTCGATACACAGGGTGTCGTGATCAACGTCGTCGAATAAACGCCACGCATTCCCCAGGAGCCCCATGTGACCGCTCGATCCCTCTGGATGCGCCGCGCATCAGGGCTGGTCGCCGCCCTGTTGCTGATCGAATTTCTGGACGAGTTTGTCTTCGGCGCGCGCGAGGCCGCGTGGCCGTTCATGCGCCGCGATATCGGGCTGTCGTACGCGGAGATCGGGCTGCTGCTCGGCATCCCTGGCGTGTTCAGCGGCGTGGTGGAGCCTGCGCTCGGCGTGCTGAGTGACATCTGGAACCGGCGTGCGATCATTCTGGGCGGCGGCGTGCTGTTCGCCGGGGCGTTGCTAATCGCGGCGCTCAGCCAGAGCTTCATCGCGCTGCTGATTGCGTTTGTGCTGTTGTATCCGGCGTCGGGCGCCTTCGTGAGCCTGTCACAGGCCACGCTGATGGATGCTGCGCCCGACCGGCGCGAGCACAACATGGCGCGCTGGACGCTGGCTGGATCGGTCGGGATGCTCGCCGGACCGCTCGCGCTGAGCGGATCCACTGCGCTGGGCATGGACTGGCGCGGGCTGTTCGTCGCGTTCGCCGCGCTGACGCTGATCCCGCTGGCCGGGGCATGGCGGCAGCCGCTACACGCGCCGGGCAACCACGCCGCAGATGATCCGGACAGCGCGCCTGGCTCCTTACGTGAAGGGCTGCGTGCGGCGTGGCGTGCCGTCCGCCAGCGGGACGTGCTGCGCTGGTTGGTCCTGCTCCAGTTCGGCGACCTGATGCTCGACATCTTGTACGGGTTCCTGGCGTTGTACTTCGTGGATGTGGCGGGCGTCTCTCCGGCGGTGGCAGGCGTCGCGGTCGCGATCTGGGCGGGTGTCGGGGTTCCCTGCGTGGTGTGCGTGGGCAAGCTATTCCAGGCCGAGGTCCTCGAGTACGAGTTCGGTGGACGCGACATCAGCGAGGTCCTGCAGATGTCCGTCGCCGAGGCCGAGGCGTTCTTCGGGTCGGCGGACGCGAAGATTCCCGCTGCCCACAAGATCCTGGACCGGCTGGTGGACGTCGGGCTCGGCTACCTCAAGATCGGGCAGCCGCTGACCACCTTGTCCGGCGGCGAACGGCAGCGGCTCAAGCTGGCCA
>CAZVCM010000007.1:5583-33785 GCA_964626105.1 uncultured Thermoflexus sp. | reverse complement strand
GCATGCACAGGGCGTTTGCTTGCTGGTGAACGAAGCGGACAGCTAGTAGCTGGCAACCCGGGTCACGTCAGCCGCCTGCGGACCCTTCGGGCCCTCAGTGATGGAGAACTCGACCCGCTCGCCTTCTTCAAGGTTGCGGTACCCGGTGCCGGTGATCGCGCTGTAGTGAACGAACACATCGGGGCCATTCTCGGGCTGGATAAAACCGTAGCCCTTTTGAGCGTTGAACCACTTGACCACGCCGGTGAGACGTTCTGACATGTTGATGGTACTCCTTTTGTCTTAGAACTGAGAGCTAGTGGTGCGGGTCTGGCCCCGAGAAACAATACGCACCCGGGAAATGTTGGTACGAGTCCACCGGGTGCGCTTTGATTCGTGCCGGTAATGCCAACAACCTGTCCACTTTAGATAATTGTAAACTGACCTTTTTTTCGTGTCAACCACCCGGCCAGAGTACCTTTTGACTATTCACTTAGGTCAATGTGAGTTTCTTGATAACATTAAGCGCAAGAAGCTCAACCCGCTCAGCCCCAGGCCGAACAGGCTCAAGACCATCTCGTCCGCAACATACAAGATTGTAGTCGAGACCAGCAGGGCCGCGAAAATGACCGCCCCGAACGCCCGCTGTTGACCGCGCTCCAGCGCTGCCAGGCGGCGATCAAGCTCGGCAGTGGGCTGCGCGCGAATCGTCAGGTCGCCCCGGTCGGCGCGGCGCAGGACATCTTCCGCCACCAGTGGAAGCTGCGCTGCGCGGCGCAGCAGGTCCAGCCCGGATTCGCGCAACGACACGGGTAGCTGCGCGCCCAGTCCACTATCCGAGCCGAGGACGTGGGTTGCGAACGGCAGAATCTCGTGCCAGGGGTCGTAGTTCGGGTCCAGCCCGGTCGCCATGCCCATCAGGATGCCGACCGCCCGCGTCAGGTAGAGGAAGTCTTGCGGCACTTGAAACGGTAGCGAGAACAGCAGGTCGCTGAATTCAGCGGCGAGGCTGGTCGCCTCAGAGATCGGCATAGCGCTGATCTCGGCCATGCTCAGACCCCAGATGCGGTCAAACGCCGCGCGCGCCGCCGCTTCGATGCGGTCCAGGTCCGCGCTGGGAAGCAGCACGCCCAGCCGCTGGTACGCCTGCACCAGCCGCTTCGGGTCGCGCGTGGTGAGCGCGAGCAGCGTCTCGTGCAGGCCCGAGGCGATCTGCGGCGTGAGGTGGCCGACCATCCCGAAATCGACGAAGACAAGGTAGAACGGACGGCCCAGCAGCGCTTTGCCGTCGCGGTGCTGGCCATTGTCGGGTGGCGCGTCGGGCGGCAGGGGATAGACGAACAGGTTGCCGGGGTGCGGGTCAGCGTGGAAGAAGCGTTCGATGAACACCATCTCAAGATAGGTGTTCACCAGCCGCCGGGCAACGTCGCGCCGGTCCACGCCTGCCGCGCTGATCGCAGCGTAGTCGGTGATCTTAATCGCGCTGACATCTTCGAGCGTCAGCACGCGGCTGGTCGAATAGTCAGTATAGACCTGTGGAATGTAGATGCCGCCATCGGACGCGAACATCGCGTGGAAGCGCGCCGCGTTCTGCGCTTCCTGCCGGTAATCCAGCTCGTCCCACAGCACCACACTGAACTCGTCCAGCAGCGCAGGAACATCCGCCCGGCGCGCGATAAAGCGGAACTTCATCGCCCATCCCGCGACGACCGCCAGCGCTTTGAGGTCGGTCGCCACCAGCGAGTGAATCCCTGGTCGCAGAACCTTCACCACGACGCGATCGCCGCCGGGCAGCCGCGCGCGGTGCGCCTGCCCCAGTGAGGCCGCGGCGACCGGCGCCTCATCGAACTGCGAGAAGCGCTCGTTCAGCGGGCCAAGCTCGTCTTCGATGCGCTGGCGAATCACGCGGAAGGGGACGGTCGGAACTTCATCTTGCAGCGTCGCCAGCTCGACTAACACTTCCGGCGGCAGGATATCGACGCGGCTGGAGATGAACTGCCCCAGCTTGATCATCACGCCGCCCATCCCGGCGGCCATGTCGCGGAACTGCCGCGCCCAGCGCTGTAGCCGCCCCGGGCGACTGCGCCGCACCACGCCTTCGCCCAGCAGCCAGCGCAGCACGATCTCCCAGAAGATCACGCGCGCAAACAACCACGCCGCAAACCAGAGCGTGCGCTGGTAGCGGCGCCAGTGAATGCGATAGGCGGCGAGCTGCTCCCGGATGTTAGCCGGGCGCGGTTCGCGCGATGGCGGCGGGTCCGTCGCTTCGGGCGGCGCCTTCGCCTCGGACGAAGTGGATGCGGAGCCGGGATTGTTCAAACCGGGCATTTTCGATATCCAGATTCCACAGCGCGTACGGCAGCACGATATTGCGCCGGTACGGCCCCACGCGCAGGGTCAGCTCATCGGCGGCGCGGTACAGATCGAGGTCACCCTTCTCGGCGAAGGGCAGCGGCACGATCAGATAGTACCCCTCCTGTCCGTCGCTTTCAATCTGGTGCGCCTGGCTCGCGGTCATCACTTCGGCGGGGTTCCGATCGCCGTAGAGCGCGTCCGCCAGCCGCCGCAAGCTGTCGAAGCCGCCCATTTCCTGGTCAAACAGTGGCGCTTGCAGCACTGGCAGCGTCCCGAACGCCTCACCGATGAAATCGAGATTAATTGCCTGCTGCTTCTTCCAGGCGTCGAAGTATGGATCGGTGACTTCGGGCGGGATCACGCGGTTGACCAGCACCGCATCGACCGCGTAACCGTAGAGGTTGAGGTAGGTATAGGTGCGCTGCGTCTCCTTGATGACCATGCGCTCCGGGTTGATCACCAGGCGCAGGCTGCTATATTCCGGGTCAGAAAGCAGCAGGCGCACTTTGTCGAGCGTGTTGAACAGCCCATCAATGCTTTCGAGCGTGTCGTTGTCCGGCAGGTCCGCGCCGATCAGCGGCTTGGAGAATGGGCGCAGCAGCCGCCCCGCGCCGCGCATCAGCGACATGATGCGCTGAAACCACCAGCGCGAGGTGTCGGGCAGGCTCAGCAGGCGCAGCGTCTCGGCGGTGGCCGCCGCGTCCACGATTAACACGTCGTGTTGCCCTTCGTTGGCGTACTTGTTGATCCACAGCAGATGCGCGCCTTCTTCCAGGCCCGGCAGGATCGTCACTTCTTCGGCGACGATGTCCTTCACACCGCTGCTGCGCGAGCTGAGCACCTCAAGCATGTAGTCCTGGATGCGGCCCCAGTACTTGTCCATCGAGTAGCGCGCGTCGACTTCTTGCGCCCACAAGTTATCGGTCAGGAGCACCGGCTCCGGCCCGATCTTCACGTCGAGCGAGTCGGCCAGGGAATGCGCGGTGTCCGTCGAGATCACGATCGTCCGCAGCCCCATTTCGGCGCAGCGCAGCGCGGTTGCCGCTGAGATGCTGGTCTTGCCGACGCCGCCTTTGCCGGTATGCACAATAATTCGCATCGTTGTTCCTCAGTTATCCCATTACCACCCGGCGACAGAGCGCACGTCGCGCTCTGTCCCCTGTCACCTACCAATACGCACGAGCCGGGCAGCGGGTGCGCGCCCGGCGCATTTCCGATAAATTTCTTGCGCGCTCAGCCGATCAGGTTGCGATTGTAGAGCAATATCATCCCTAGCACGTAAATCACCGCGATCAACAGGGCGTCGGCGTCAATGATCAGCCGCCGCGTGCCGCCGCGTGTCAGGTTGCGCGCCAGGTTGCCCAGCAGCGCCAGCGTCGTCATGATCAGCGCCAGCATCCCGGCGATCGTCATGGCCGGGCTGACTTCCGCCAAAAAACGACCATCGGTGAAGAAGAAATCGACCAGCCCAAGTGCGAAGACGTTGAAGAGATTGCTGCCGAACAGGTTGCCGATCGCCAGGTCATAGGCGCCAATTCGCGCCGCGGAGATGGTCGTCATGACTTCTGGCAGCGACGTGACGATGCCGACAAGCGCCACGCCGACGAAGCCGGTTCCCAGCCCGGTTTCCTCGGCGATCGCGATCGAGCTACTGACCAGCAGTGGCGTTAGCAACAGCAGCATCGCTGCCGCTGCGGCGAAGCCGATCAACGCATGCCGGAGCGATGGCGTCCCCTCTTCGAGTTCTTCTTCCGCGGCGGTTTCGGCGTCGTCTCCGCCGCCGATCAGAATGCGCGTACCCACGATGTACACGGCGATCAGCATGAGGCTGTCAACCCCTACCCAGCCGATGGCGATATCGACTTCGGCGATGATGAAGAAGATCGCGACTGCTTGAATCAGCACCGCAAGGCTGGCGCTGACCGCGTGGTTAATCGTGACGCGCCGCAGGATGTGCACGCGATAGAAGATCAGGTCTACCAAGGCCAGCAGAAACATATTGAACATGCCGCTGCCGAAAATGTTGCCGACGGTCAGGCTGGGCGCGTCCTGGCTGATCGCGTTGATGGCTGTCAGGAGTTCAGGCAGCGAGGTTGCGCCTGCCATTAACAGCGTGCCGATGAACATCCCGCCAAGACCGGTCCGCAGCGAGATCACGTCGCCGTAGCGTGCCAGATAGCGCGCAGCGACCACGATCAGCACTGTGCTGACGAGAAATTCCAGCCAGATCATGCCTCATCCCTCGCGGCGTGTGCAGTGCCCGGCGCGATCCCTTTCGTGATGTCAAGCTGCCACGCCGCCAGCACGCCGGTATCCGCGTCATCCAGATTGCCTACCACGCTTTCCGCTGCCTCAATGCAGGCGCCGACAGTGGCCTCATCCGGAACAATTGCTATCAGCGTGTAGTTGCCAACCTCAAGCTGGGTGGCGCCCTGGCCCATGCCAAACGCATAACGCGCGCCCACGCTCCGGCGGCGCTGCTTGCGGCTATGCGCGCCGATCGTCTCTAAGATCGTAACGCCCGAAACCCCGGCGGCGCGCCATGCGTCAAGCACGCCATCCAGGCGATCGGGATCATGCAGCACAAACATCACCATATACACGGTAGGACTCCTTTCAGATTGCCGCGGCAGAGCGGGGAGCGGTGCACGAGGGCAGAGCGCGGCGGTGCAACGAACAACAAAAGTATGTTCGGGGGTGGCCCCGTGGAAAAGGCCACCCCCTAGAACGGAGAAACCGTGCGCTCCGGCGCACGCGGTTAGGGCGTTCCGACGCCGCGCTGGATCATCCCCACGGCCAAACCATCGCCAACCGGGATGATCGTGGAGAGCAGCCGCTCATCACGCGCCATCGCCTTTAGCAGCTCGCGCGTGGCGAGGGCTGCCTCGTCCGGCTCATCGCTGATCAGCTTGCCCTGGCGGAAAGCGTTGTGGGCGACGATCAGCGCACCGTCTGGCAGGTTTTCCAGCGCCCAGGCGAGGTACGCCGGATAGCCCGTCTTGTCCGCGTCGATAAACATCATGTCGAACGGCTCGCGCCGCGCCAGCATGGGCAGCGTTTCGTGCGCAGAGCCTTCGACGATCTCGATGCGACCGTTCAACCCTGCCAGCGCGAAATGCTCCCGCGCGACGCGGGCGTGGGCTGGGTCGACTTCGAGCGTGACGACGGTTCCGTCGTCGGGCAGCGCTCGCGCCAGCCAGATCGTGCTGTAGCCGGCGAGCGTGCCAACTTCCAAGACGTTCCGCGCGCCGATCATGCGCGCCAGAAAGTAGAGAATCTGCCCCTCTTCCGGGCGGATCTGAATCTCTGGCAGGCCGAGGTCACGCGTGCGGCGGCGGACCTGCGCTAGAATGCCATCTTCTTGCGCATACCACTCCCGCGTGAAAGCGGTCAGGCCGCGCTGCGTTTCATCATCGAAGGTCAGGATGCGATCAAGCAGGTCTGTGTTGGACGACATCGATGCTTCTTGCTCCTCCATTCGAGCGAACTGGCCGATGCGGGCGCTAGAAGTTCGGTTCCCAACGATTGACGCCGCCCGGCAGTAACACAACTCCGACGAAGATAATGACCATGGTGGCGAGCACCACCAACAAGCCGTTGCGATAGCGTGTGATCTCTGGCGCGCCTCGCCAGCGCGCGGGCAGATGTGCGACGATCGCTGCGACGACCATCACCGCCAGGTGCTCGAAGCGGTAGCGCGGCCACAGGTCGTTCTCGATCCCCTGCCAGACGAAGTACACCAATCCGATCAACACCTGAATGTCGACGCTGATGCTGAACAGCAACGTCAAGATCCGGCTGGACCGGTCGTATTCCTGGCGGCCAAACAGGCCGATTGCCAGCCGGACGATCGCCGCGACAGCCAGCAGCACGATGATCCAGCGCCAATCGGAATGGATACGGTACAGCGTGCTCATGCCTACCCCTCCAAAGAGCGAAAAGAAGATACCCGAACGCAGGCCGATTCAGCCGCGATGTGCTTGAACCGCCGCGCCCCTATCACACCGCAGTTAACCGGCGGTGACAGCAGGTGCGTCGCCGAAGACGAGCGCAAAGCCCAATGCCCACGCGCTGATTAGGAGCAGCACCGCGCCCGCATATACCAGCACGAGCGCGCGTCCGGGGCTGCCGGTCTCGTCTGCCGCGCCCAGGAAGAACCCTGCCGACATCAAGATCGGCGGTAGGAAGAATCCGGCGCGGACCAGTCCCTCTACTGTAGACGAGAAACCCGCTTGATCGATCATGACTTGCGCGATGATCGCGAGAATGACCAGAACGCCGGCGTGCGCGTGCCCGGCGCGGTAATAGCTGAACCGGAGGTCTGGTTGTTCTCCGGTTGTGCGCCGCCTGAGCAACGAAAGCAGAAAGTAACCGCCATATTCAACGATCGGAACGGAGACAAAAAGCCAGCCGATCACGTTCCGCGCGTCTGCGCTGATGTTCAATTCTCACCTCTGCTACTTGACTGCGATGGTCGGCGTGATGTCGTAGCGGCGTGAACACAGTAGACGCGTGCCCGAGTCTTGGCCACCGGGCGAGTGAATTGAGCAGATTGTAACCAGACCGAGGATGCTGCGCCCACTGGCCCGTCAGGCGCTCAACGGGGCGCAGCGCGGTCGGAGCGGCGCCAGGTTCGGGTTCGATTTGCTGTCTATACAGGAAGTGCTGTGGCTTGCTGCGCCTAGCTTATCCAGTCCCGGTTGTGCGAGTCCCAATCGCGGTGGCGGTACGCGTTCTTACAGTCCCGGCAGACCAGCGCGCTGTCGACGCGCCCTGTATCGCGCCAGCGCCAGCGCACACGCCCCATGTGAAAGCGGCAGGCCGGACGGTGACAGACCGGACAATATTCGCCCTCGCTGAGCGAGGCATCCCCATATTGGCGTTTCTCGGCTTCATTCTGATGGCAGATATGGCAGTACGGAACCGGCATACACTATCCTTAGACCCTGCGATTACACACGCGCCACGCTTGGAGAGCGTTATTATAACGGTTTCCGGGCAGAACGGTAAGGGCCGAAGGTACTCCATCGAAGGACTGATTGAATAGGTGACAAGCGCGAGTATAATGAGCGTGGAACCGAAACGCGCCCCGCGCCGCGCCAACAGCGTTTGGCACCTGGGAAGTGCGCAATTTCAGGAGGAACCTGTATGAAAAGCCGGTTGGTTGTCAGTGTGGTGCTGGCGGTGATGCTGTGGATGGTGGCGCTGCCTGTCGCGGCGCAGGAGCCGGAGCAAGACTGCTTCGACAAGGGAGGCCATTGGCTCGCGGACGAACAGCGCTGCGAAGTCTTCTTTTCGGTTGAGGTTCGGATTGATTATCCGCTGGAACTCACAACCGTCTCTCCTGTGATTGAGAACGCGGTCGACTCCATTCTGGAAAAGGAGCGCGCTGCGTTTCTGGAGCCGATCTCCGATCCGGACTTTGTGAACTACAGCCCCGGCCCGCTGGCGCTCGATATTCAGTACGAGACGGTCGGCTTTTCCGAGGATTACGTCAGCCTCAATTTCGTGATCTACACCTTCAGCGGTGGCGCGCATGGCATGACGTATTTCGAAACGTTCACCTTTGACCTGGCGAACGACGTGGAGCTAGCGCTGGACGACATCTTCCAGCCGGGCGTGGCATACCTCGATGAGATCGCGCCGATGGCGATTGCCGCGCTGACCGAGCAGCTTGGCGACATGGCCGACGCCGAGTGGATCGCGCAGGGCGCTGGCCCGCTGCCTGAGAACTATCAGGACTGGCTGCTGACGCCGGACGCGCTGGTCTTTATCTTCGAGCCGTACCAGGTCGCGGCGTACGCGGCGGGCCCGCAGCGGGTCACGATCCTGCTGGCGGACCTTCAAGACATCCTCGCGCCGCAGTTCGCGCCGGTGATGGCGCAATAACACCACGCCACGGAACGAAGGAACGCAGAGGCAGCCCGCGCGGCTGCCTCTGCTTCCTCTTGACACGCCCGGCGCGCCTGGTGTATGCTGATCGCGTCGTTGGAATAAGTGCACGCAGGAGGGTGCTTTATGCTGAAAACCCTGAGGAAAGCCCAGGCCCTTGTGGGGCATGGCTTGCCTGCGTGCTGCGCCGCGTAACGACGGTTCCTCGCAACCACTTCCTTTTTCATTACGCCGCACACACCGCCAGACAAGCCCGCTCCCTGTCCGGTTGAGAGGGGCGCGCTGCGTCGCTGGCTGCGCTGTGCCTGCTGGCGGCTTATCTTGATCACCCTAATCAGTCGCTGATCGTCTGATCGCACCCTCTCTCAGCCTGCGCCGATTGGCGCGCGATGGCCCGCGCATCGCGGGAACGCTCACCTGCCATCACAACTGCAAGACCGGACTTGAGAAGAGGGAACCAACCTTGAATCACATCGATTCGTACGAGAACGAGTACGAACGCTACGAAACGCTGTTCGACCCGAAGCGCAGCGATCGCCGCGCGCGGCGCGCTCGCAAACCGCAGAAGACTCGCACGCCGAAGAAGCCAACCGAGCAGGTTGTCAGCGAGATCGCAGACGCCGCCGGGCTCGAAGGCGGCTTCAACCCGACCTACACGCCCGCGCGCTATGAGGAAGGCTGGCTGCTGAACTCGCTCGAAGCGCTCTACGACCAGCAGTTGATCACGGACGTGGTCGCGCTGGTGAAGGGTGGCAAGGAAGCGAACGTCTACCGCTGCGCGCCGGGTCCGGCGATCAACGCGCCGTGGGTGGCTGCGAAGGTCTACCGCCCGCGCATGTTCCGCCAGCTTCGCAACGACAAACGCTATCGCCAGGGGCGCGTGATCCTCACGGCGGACGGGCGCCCGGCGAAGGAAACCGACCACCGCCTGATGCGCGCGATCGGCAAGAAGACGGCGTTCGGCGTTGAGGTCGCGCATAAGTCGTGGCTGATGTACGAGTACACCACGCTCCAGAGGCTGCACGAGGCGGGCGCTGCCGTGCCCCAGCCCTACGGCGTGAGCGGCAACGCGATCCTGATGGACTACATCGGTGACGAGCAGCTTGCCGCGCCGCTGCTGTCTGAAGTGCGGTTGGAGCGCGGCGAGGCGTGGCCGCTGTTCGAGGAACTGATCCGCAACGTCGAGCTCATGCTGGGCATGGGGCTGATCCACGGCGACCTGTCCGCTTACAACGTGCTGTACTGGGAAGGCGCGGTGACGCTGATCGACTTTCCCCAGGTCACCGACGCGCGCACCAACTCGGATGCACGCGCGATCTTCGAGCGCGACGTGCAGCGGCTGTGCGAGTACTTCGCGCGGTATGGCGTGCGGCGCAACGCAAGTGGGCTGGCGAACTCACTGTGGGATCGCTTCTGGCGCGTGGCCGAGGCTGATGTGTTGGCCGATCTCTCGCGCCTGGAAGACGACTCCGGCGACGAATGAGCGCGCACACCCTGGCTCGCGGTGTGAACGGGAATCTGCCCGCGCCGCGAGCCGGGTCTCCTGGACGCGAGGCGCATCCCTGCTACAATGAGGCGGCATGCAACGGCTGAGGGCGGCGCTGCATCGAAGCCCATAGAGATCCGCCTTACGATTATTCAGGACAGATTTGCTGATGGCCTCTATCACGCAACCAATTCGCCGTGTCACCTGGACCGATCCGCGTGTCATCCTCGCGTTTGGCGTGGTGCTGATTCTCGCCGCGCTGGCGCTGTTGTACTTCACGCGAGACACGTTCGAGCCATCGCCGTTCGATTTCGCGCTACCGGGGATGGATAGCGAAGTCGCGCTGGCGGACTATCGCGGCCAGTATGTGCTGGTCAACTTCTGGGCGACGTGGTGCCCGCCTTGCCGCGCCGAGATGCCCGATCTCCAGGCGTACTACAGCGCCTACCGCGATCGCGGCTTTGCGCTGATTGCGGTCAATCAGCTCGAAGATCGGGCGCTTGTCCGCCAGTACATCAATGAATTCGGCTTCACGTTCCCGGTCGCGCTGGACACAACCGGCGCGGTGATGACGCAGTACGGGACGGAGAGCCTGCCCACTTCGTATCTGATCGGCCCGGACGGCAAGCTCGCCAAGACGTGGGTTCCTGGCCGCCTCAACCGTGCCACGTTAGAGCGTGACATCACGCCGTTGTTGCAGGGCTAGTTATCTGCTGGCGATCCGCTATCCGATTGCATGACCTGCGGGGCATTCTGCCTGGCATCGACCACCGCGCCAGTTGGTTTTTTCTGGTTGGTGCCAAGCTGAAGAATGGGTAGAAATGGACGCATCTATTGACAAATGAACGAATATTAAAGTACAAATAGATCTTACCGAATACTCATAAACTTTCCCGCTCGATCGATTGACCGTCCTTTTCACTCCCGCCGCAATCCTGCACTGCCTAGTCTTGAAAGGACGCGCATACCCCTATGGCCACCTATCCGCAGGCCCCGCCCTTCCGTCCCGATGAGATCGAACCGTTCCTTCAACGTTCTCTGATAGCCAAGCTCGGCACGATTAACGAAGATGGCACGGTGCATATTGCGCCGCTTCTCTACCGACACCGGGACGGGGAGTTATGGTTTGGCACGCAAGAATGCTCGCGCAAGATACGCAATATCAAGCACAATAGCCAGGTCACGGTGCTGATTGACACGGCGGACCCGCCCTATCAGGCGGTCATGCTTTATGGCGTGGCAGAGCTGGACTATGACGACGTGATCGCGAAGCGAACCTTCATCTTCGAGAACTATATGCCGGCAGAGGCGGCTGCGGAGTACGCGCGGAACCTGGCGCAACTCTTTGAGCCGGTGCTCATCCGGGTGCGGCCCGAGCGTATGCTCTCATTTGACTACGCCAAGGGGCACTGAAACCGGCGGCGCCCGGCCCTGGTCACTTAGCGCGCCGGACCTAAGATCGTCCCCGGCTGGATGACCCGCTGCGGCACGAGGTCGGGCGTGGCGGTCAGGTCGTAGGTCATTGCGCCGGTGACGCGCACCGGGACCAGCTCGCCTGCAGGGAGCGCCCCCTCAATCAGCACGTAGCCGTCGATCTCCGGCGCGTCGCGGTACGAGCGGGCAACGGTTAGCACCTCGCCGGTGGGAGTGCCGCGCTCGTCGGTTGCTTCGGCGTGTCCCTCGACCAGCACCGGCAGCGTTTGCCCCACCAACCGCTGGTTGCGCGCCAGCGAGATCGGCTGCTGGACGCTCATCAGCCGTTCCTGCCGCGCCAGCTTAACCTCTTCAGGGACCTGATCGCCCAGCTCCGCCGAAGGCGTGCCGGGCTCGTAGCTGTAGGTGAAGCAGCCGACGCGGTCGAACTGCATCTCTTGCACGAACGAGACAAGCGTTTCAAATTCCCCGTCCGTCTCACCCGGATAGCCGACGATAAACGTCGTGCGAATGGCGAGGTCGGGCATGGCCGCGCGCATCTTGCCGATCGTGCGGTGCACCCAGTCGACGTTCGCGGGGCGGCGCATCCGCAACAGCGTGCGACGGTCGGCGTGCTGCAACGGGATGTCGAGATACGGCAGAATCTGATCGTGCGCGGCCATCGTCTCGATCAGCCGGTCGGTGACGTACCCAGGGTAGGCGTACATCACGCGCATCCACGGCAGATCGGGCACGGCACGCACCAGCTCCTCAAGCAGCGTCGCCAGCCCGTCCTTCATGCCGAGGTCGTACCCATAGTCGGTCGAGTCCTGCGCGATCAGGATCAGTTCCTGCACGCCGCGATCGCGCAGCGCGCGCGCCTCGTCCACAATGCGATCGAACGGGCGGCTGACGGCGGTCCCCTTAATCTTCGGGATCGCGCAGAACGCACAGGGGCGGCGGCAGCCATCGGCGATCTTGAGGTATGCGCTCGCGCCCTCGATGGCTGTGCGGCTGACACCGCGCTCGTCCGTGCCGACTGTCAGCGCTTCGTCCGGCAGGTGAAACAGCGGCTCCGGGTGTTTCTTGGCGCGCAGTCGCCGCACCAGGTCGACGATGTCCATCCAGCGCCGCGTGCCGATCACGCCGTCCAACTGCGGAATCTGCGCGGGCAGATCCGCGCCGTACCGCTGCGAGAGGCAGCCCGCCGCGATCAAGTACTGGCCGGGCGCTTTGTTCGCTCCTAGCTCGCGCAGCGCGTTGATGCTCTCTTCGCGCGCCGGGCCGATGAAGCCGCAAGTGTTAACGATCAGGACTTCGGCGCGGGCGGGGTCATCCGTGCCGCGCAGCCCTTCGCTTTCTAGCAGGCGCGCCATCGATTCCGAATCGACCGTGTTTTTCGAGCAGCCAAGGCTCAGCAGATAATACGAATCCGTGCGTTTGCGCATGGGGTTCCCAACGACTGAATTTACAAAACGATGATCGATTTTATCAGACCTGGCGCGCGTGGCACAGGCTGAACCGGCGCGCGCTCGCTCAGGGCCGCCGCGCGATGATGAGATAATGGTCGGGGGTGTCGTCCGCGCAGAACACCTCGAACCCGGCGCTGGCGACCTGTGCCGCCGCGAACTCGACCGGCGGCAGCACATGGCGGCGCACGCGCGGGCTGTCGGTGCTCGCGTGGATCGCGTTGACTTGCTCGCGGGCGATGTCGTGCAGGATGAACAGCGTTCCGCCCGGCATGAGCGCCCGCGCCAGCTCTCGCAGCGCGGCGGGGCCGTCTTCGAAGTGCGCGAAGCTGTTGTGGCAGGTGATGAGGTCTGCGCACGCGCCCGGCAGCGGCAGGCGATGGACATCCCCCTGCAACCACGCGCGCACAATATCCCTTCCGTTAGAGGCGCGCGCCATCCGCAGCATGACGGGCGAGAGATCGAGCGCGATCACCTGTGCATGGGGCGCGAGCCGCGCCAGATGCGGCAGGAATGCGCCAGTCCCTGTGCCGATGTCTAACCCCAGGCGCGCATCTCGAAACAGCGCCGCGTGCGGCGCCAGTTGCCGCGCCAGCCGCTCGTAACGGTCGGCGGTTTGCATGGCGTTCCAGCGCGGCGCCAGCGCATCAAAGAAAGCGATCAGGGCGCGGGTGGACGGTGCGAGCATGGAGCCTCCTGGGCGGGGCGTAGCGGTAAGCTGGGTCAGTGTACCACCCGCGCCGGACGGGGGCAATTGCGCCGGGTGCAGCGTCAGACAGACGTTGGCTGGCCGTCTGGCAGCGGGCCCAGGCAGGTGATACACTACCGGCGATTCGCCAGGGCGTCTGCCCGGGCGCTCGTCAAATGATGAGAGGGTTGGAGATGGAGCGAGTCGTAATGCCTGATGCGAGAGCTTTGCGATGGATCGTTCGGGCGCTGGTGCTGCTTGCGGTGATCGCGGGCGGGCTGAGCGCGCTCCCCGCGCAGGCGCAAGCGCCGGATGCGGTGGTGGTCCCCGACCGATTGAACATGCGCTTTGGGCCGGGGTTAGATTATGCGGTCGTGGCGCGGCTGACGCGCGATATGCCGCTCGACTTGATCGCGCGCGATGGCGTGGCGGATAACGATCTGTGGGTGGTGGCGCGCACGCCAGACGGCACCGAAGGCTGGGTGAACGTCGCTTATCTCACCGTGCGCGATGACCTCAACGCAAACGAGCTGCCGGTTCGCGCTGCGCCCGATTCGCGTGGCACGCCGCTGGACGAGCCGCCGGTGGTGGATCAGCCGGATGCGCAGGAGCCAGAGACACCCGCTCCCGTGACGTTTCCAGAAGGGTCCGGCATCCCCGCGACGACGCGCGCGAACGTGAATTTCCGCGTGGGGCCGGGCACGGGCTACCGCGCGATGACGACGCTGCCGGGCGGCACGCCGGTTCTGGCGATGGGGCGCAACGCGGCGGGAACGTGGGTCTATGCGCGGGCGGGCGAGCAGGACGGCTGGCTGTTTGGCGATCTGGTGCAGCTTTCGTCCGGCGCGATGGGCTCGCTGCCGGTCAGCGATGCGCTAGCTGAGCAGACGGCTCCCGCTGACGGCGGCGCGGCAGCGGTTCCGGCGCCGGTATCCGGTGGCGCGGGCCTGACGGGCTTTGGCTATGGCGCACATGTAGATAGCTTCGCCTATCCGAACCTGATGCATCACGCCGGGATGACCTGGGCCAAGCGCCAGATTCGCTTTACGCGGGGCGCGCCGGGCGCGATCGCGGCAGGGGCGATCGATCAGGCGCACGCGAACGGCTTCAAGATCGTGCTGGGCATCGTCGGAGACAAGAACGACGTGCTGGCGCCCGGCTATTTTGAGGACTATGCGCGCTTCGTGGGCGAGGTCGCCGCGTTGGGGCCGGACGCGATCGAGGTCTGGAACGAGCAGAATATCGACCGCGAGTGGCCGAATGGCGGCATTGATCCTGGGCGGTACACGCAGCTTCTAGCTCAGGCGTATAACGCGATCAAAAGCGCCAATCCGAGCGTCGCGGTGATCAGCGGCGCGCCCGCGCCGACCGGAGCGGAAGGCGCCTTTGGCACGGCAGCGGTGTGGAACGACGACCGCTACGTGCGCGGGATGGCTGCCGCCGGAGCCGCGCAGTACATGGACTGCATCGGCGCGCACTACAACGAGGGGATCGTCTCGCCGGGCCGCACCAGCGGCGACCCGCGCGGCAACTACTACACCCGCTACTTCTGGGGCATGGTGAACACGTACTATAACGCCTTTGGCGGGGCGCGCCCGGTGTGCTTCACGGAACTGGGCTACCTCTCGCCGGAAGGCTACGGCCCGCTATCGGGTGCGTTCTCGTGGGCGGCGGATACATCCGTCGCGGAGCAGGCGCAGTGGGTCGCCGATGCGGTGCGTCTGTCGCGCAACAGTGGCCGCGTCCGCCTGGTGATCATCTGGAACATGGACTTCACGCATTACGGTGAAGACCCGATGGCCGGGTACGCGCTGGTCCGTCCGGGCGGGGGCTGCCCCGCGTGCGACGCACTGGCGCGCTGATACAGATACGACCAACGTTCGAACTGAGATGGGCCGGGCTTGCCCGGCCCGTTTCGCTGCGTGACATAGGGGGAACGGCCCCGCCTGTCCCCGTGTGACTCCGTAGGGCAAACGTTGCCAATCTCTGCGCAAGCTGCGGTACAATGGGCCGCCATCGCAGCCCGGGAGCGCGTGCCACGCTTGGCGGGGCGCCGGGCCGATGTATAATCAGAGTACTGTGCCGGGTTGGATTGCGGTAGGGTGCTCCACCGACCAGAAATCGAGGAGGCTAAGCCTTATGCAAGCATCTGCTGTCGCTCGCCAGCGCCAATTGCGCAGTTTTATTTTGGCGTGGCTGGGCATTACACTGCTGATGGGTGCGCTGACGTTCGCCGGGATTTACTACGCAACCGGGCTAGTCAACAATAGCGGCGGAAGCGGCGGGGATCCCGACGCGGGCGTGCTGCCGTTGGTGGAGCTAGATAACGATCGCGGGCCGGATGGCGCTTTGCCGGATGAATTGCCGGAAGACGCGCGCCAGGCGGCGACGCCCGTTCCATCGCCAACCCCGCGCGGCGGCGCGGCGCCTGCTCAATCGGCTGCCCCGGCGGAGACCGTTGTGATCAGCGAAGAATTCCAGCTTGGGATTCAGGTGCAGCCTAATGCCGACCCCGAAGTGCACCGCATCTGGATGGGCGAAGTCCGCGACAAACTGAAGCTAAACTGGATTAAGCAACAAGTGCGTTGGGAAGATGTTGAACCGCAGCAGGGCCAGTACGACTGGACAATGCTTGACGTGACGCTGGCGCTGGCGGATGAATATGACATCATGGTGATGGCGAGCGTGCTCGATACCCCGGACTGGGCGCGCGAGCCGGGCGCGGACCTCAGCAAAGAAGGGCCGCCCGCCGATCCACAGGTCTTCGCGAATTTCCTCACCACGCTGCTGACGCGCTATCCCGGCCAGATCCACGCCATCGAAGTGTGGAACGAAATGAACATCGACCGCGAGTGGGCGTCGATCCAGGGTCTGAGCGCGCGCAACTATGTCACGCTGCTCACTGCTGCGCGGGACGCGATCAAGGCTGTCGATGAGGACATCATCGTGATCAGTGGCGCGCTCTCGCCGACGGGCGTGAACGACGGTATCGGCGCGTATGATGACTTTGTGTATATGGATATGCTGATCCAGGCGGGCGTGCTGGATGTGGCCGACTGCGTGGGCGCGCACCACAACGGCTACAATATCGGCCCGAACGTCCCGTGGAACAACGTCCCGAACGATCCGAACGCGGTCTTCCGTGGCCCGTTCAATAATCCGCATCATAGCTGGTCGTTCTACAGCACGCTCAACGGCTACGCGCAGAAGATTCAGCAGGCGGGTAGCGATACCAAACTGTGCATCACCGAGTTCGGTTGGGCGGTGACTGAGGATCTGGGCGGCACGCCGTTGAACTTTGAGTTCGCCCGCGACAACACGCTCGACGAGCAGGCCGAGTTCACCGGCGAAGCGATCGAGCTGATGGACGACTGGGGCTTCGTCTGGCTGGCGTTTGTCTGGAACCTCAACTACGGACCCCAGGCAGGCTGGGACGCGACCGATAATAACGTACCGTACTCGCTGCTCCGCCCGGAGTGGATGCAGTCTCCCGCGTATGATGTGATCGCTGCGCACAACTTCCGCGAGCAGTAAGCGGTCGCACAGGCCGGTAGCGCACCGGCGAGACGACTAAGTGACACCGAGGGCGGGCCTTGTGCCCGCCTGATGTTGCCGCGACACTGCCCACCCTACCTGAGGAGTGATTGACTGTTGGCTTCTCCCCGTTTAGCTGGCTCTCCCACGCCGCGACACGCCCGCCGCGCCGCGCTGTTGGTTGCCGCGATGTCGGTGATCACGATCGCCGCGTCGCTCGCCATTTTTTGGCAAATCAGTCGCGACGATGATGACCCCGTCGCGCCGGCTGTTACCGCGCCGATCCCGACCGATCTCGCGCCGGATGCGGTGACTGACCCGCCATTTCTTTCGCTGACGTATGGCATCCACACCTTTCTGTGGTGGAACCCAACCGCGCGCACCTTCGACCTGGACATGGTGAAGTTGATGAACTTCACGCACGTCAAGCAGCGGTTCGCGTGGCTGGACATCGAGCCGGCGCAAGGTGAGTGGCACTGGCAGCACGCCGATGCGGTGGTAGACGAGGTGGAGGCTCGCGGGTTGGAAGTCGTCGCGCGGATTGATGGCACGCCGGACTGGGCGATCCGCCCGCTGGACGCGCCCGACGACGCGCCGATTGATCTCGACGCGTGGGCGGCGTATTGCGGCGCGGTCGCGAGCCGCTACCAGGGTCGGATCGCCGCCTATCAGGTGTGGAACGAGCCGAACCTGCGCGTGGAGTGGCATGACCACACGCCGAACGCCGCCGGATATGTGAAAGTGCTGCGTGCGTGTAGCGAGGCGATCCGCGCCGCCGACCCAGACGCGATCATTATCTCGGCGGGGCTGGCGCCGACTGGCGGCCCAATGCCCGACGCGATGTCCGACGTGGACTATCTGCGCGCGATGTACGCGGCGGGCGCGGCGCCCTACTTCGATGTGCTGGGCATGAACGCGCCCGGTTACGCCGACTCGCCAGATGTGTCGCCGGAAGAGGTTGCTGCAGAGCGGGGCCATCGTTGGATGTCGTTCCGCCACGTCGAAGATATCCGCGCGATCATGGTTGAGCAGGGCGACGCGGCCAAGCAGATGGCGCTGCTCGAAGTCGGCTGGACGCTCGACCCGCGCCCGGACGTGGTCTGGGGCTGGCACGCTGTCAGCGAGGAGCAGCAGGCGGCATACCTGGTCGGCGCGTATCGCTGGGCGGCGGAGCATTGGCGCCCGTGGGTCGGGCTGATGGTCACGATCTACATGGCGGATATGGACTGGACGGAGGACGACGAGCAGTACTGGTGGGCGCTCAACACGCCGGGCTATCCGCCGGAGTATCGCCAGGCGTATTTCGACCTGGCGAACATGGAGAAGGTGTGCGGGGACATCGTGATCCCGGCGCGCGACCCTGGTTCGCCGGAAGCGCAGCAGATCCCGACTGTGCTGCCGTGCAACCCGGAATAACCGGCGCTAGGCTTGCGGCAGGCGCCGGAAGCGAGCTAACAAGCTGGATCTGCGCGCGGCCACAACGACGAGCACAAAGGACCATGCTACGAAGCTCAGCACCAACGGGTCGAGATGAGAGCCGTCATTGGGAAACAGCGACCAGCTCACGTTATCCATCGCGTGCACCAGAATGGCGGCGAAGACGCTTCTCCCCGTGTGGTTGAAGCTCCAGACGATCACAACGCGCAGCGCGACCGAGTAGACGCTGTGCCACCAGATCCAGGTCGCCGTGTAACCGGCTTGCAGGTTGGGAATGATGTGCCACACCTGCCACACGATCCCCAGCAGGACGGCGGCGCGAAAGGTGCCCCAGCGCGCCTGCAGCGGGTCTGTCGCATAGCCGGTCCAGCCGAGTTCTTCCGCGGCTGCGGGCACGAAGAACAGCAGGAACAGCGCGGGCGCCGTGAGGAACGGAATCTTGACAGGCTCCGGGAGTGGCTGCGCTGTCAGGCGCATGATCAGATATGTGAGGAGATAGAAGGCGGGGGCGACGCCCAGCAGCGCGATTATCCACGCAGAAGGAGATATCTTCCGCGCATCGAAAGCCTTCCGGAGCAGATGCTTCACGCCGTTCGTGCCGCTTGCGCGATAGGTCAGGATGGCAGCGGCGATCGCTGGAGTCACCCACATGAACGAGCTGGCAGGGAGATTCATCGGCAGCGGCAGCTTCCCCCCGCCGAGCAGCCAGAACGGGGCGGAAAGCAGCGTCACCAGCAAGAAGAAGCGCGGCACGGAAATCCTCGGTGGCGTGTGATGGTGCATGGCACTATCTCCCTGACTGAGCGGACTGCGACTGGCGCAAGCTGTTTGCACTGACTATTACGCATACGGTGGCAGAACATTTCATGGTTTGGCGAGCGAGCGCTCAAGGCGTTTCATGCGCTGATCGAGACAGTCTGGCGGTTTCAGTCACGCCGCCGCGCGTGTTACAATGTCCGCCAGATGCCGCGCACTGGCAACACATCACCAACATCCCAGAACGCGCCGCGCGGGGGCGAGGCGTTCGGGGCCAGGAGCAACATTGAATCGCAGACAAGAACTTCTTCTGATTATCCTACTGTTACTGCTGGCTTCGGCGCTGCGGGGGTGGGATATCACGCGCCTGCCGCAGGGCTTCAACACAACAGAACTGGCGAATATCCGCATGACCGAAACGATGCGCCAAGGCCACATCGCGATCCATTATCAGGTCGGGGATGGCATCGGGCGGGCGGGGTTGTTTCCGCTGGGAAATGCGGTCGCAGTGACACTGTTTGGCGATGGCCTGTTGGGCTATCGGGTGTATTCGCTCGGCGCGGGGTTGGTGTTTTTGGCGCTGGTCTACGCGCTGGCGCGGCGGTTGTTCGGGCCGCCGGTGGCGCTGATCGCGCTTGGCCTGGGTGCGGTCAATTTGCAGGCGATCTTGCTGGCGCGGAGCGTCACGCCAGAAGTGTTTGTCCCGCTGGTTGCCGCGCTGGTGCTGTTCCTGCTGGCACGTGCGTTCCATTTGCATCTCGACATTGTGTACCGTCTGCCCTCGACGCTGCCCTTTGCGCTGTTGGGCGTGCTGTTCGGGCTGTCCGGTTATCTACACTATTCGGCGCTGGTGCTGGGGCCGCTCGGCGCGCTGTTCTTTGCGCATCTGGTGCTGACCGACCAGCCGCTGGCCCGGCGGGTGTGGCGCGCGATGGCGTTTGTGATCGTGCTGGCGACAGTAGTCGCGGTGCCGTACCTGATCTCGACGGTGCGCGAGCCGAGCACCAGCGAGCCGTATGTGCTGTGGGCAGAGCGCCCGCAATCGGTGACTGAGGCGATCGACGGCGTGCTCGGCGCGCTGGGCGGCGTGGTGTGGCGCGGTGACCCGGACATCACGCGCAATCTGCCGGAAGTGCCCTTGCTCGGCCCGCTGCTGGCCATTCTGCTGATTGCGGGTGTGGTCGAAGGCGTGCGCCGCTGGCGAGAGCCGCGCTATGCCTTGCTGCTGCTTGCGCTGGTGGCGGGGCTGCTGACCGACGCGTGGGTTCACCCTGATCCGACCTTCTCCGCCAACCTCGTGGCGCTGCCATCTGTGTTCATTTTCGCGGGCGTGGGCGCGGCGGTGTTTGTGCGGATGCTGCGCGGGCGCGGTTGGTCAAATGCGTGGCAGCCGGTGAGCATGCTGCTCGTCATTGCCCTGGCGGCGAACGTCGCGATCACCAGCTACCGGCTGTTCTGGCAGTGGCGCGATCATCCGGATACCGCCATCGCGTACCAGACGCACCTCGGCGCAGTGGCCGCTTACCTGGATCGCACGCCGGACGGGTTGCCGGTATCGCTGTGCACCTACCCTATGCGCCGGACAAATGAGGTCGGGCTGACGGCGCGGCAGATGCTCAATCTGATGATGCACCGCGAAGGGTTGGATATCCGCCACTCTGACTGCGAGACGGGGATGGTGTTCATCAACGCAGGCGCGCCGATGCGCTTCATTTACGGCAGCGCGCGCGGGCCAGAGATTATGCGCCCAGAGCTGAAAGCGTGGCTCGACGAGGCGACGCCAATCGATGCGCCCGGCCTGCCAGAGAACACGGTGCTGCGCGTGGACGTCGAGGAGCGCATTATGGACGCGGGCGGCTATGCGTGGGGCCAGCTCGCCGAAACGTATATCGTGGAACAAGGCGCGCCCGCGCCGCAACGCGCGCCGCTGGCGATCAAACTGGAGCGCAACCTGACATTCGCCGGATACGACCTGTTCCCGCGCGATCGCGCGCCGGGCGGCACGCCGATTGTGCTGGTCACGTATTGGCGGGTGGACGGACCGCTGCCCTCGGATGCAGGGATCTTCGCGCATCTGGTCGACTATTGGGAAGACCCGGCTACCGGGAATCAGGCGCCGCTGCTGGAACCCTGGGCCGAATCCAACTCGCTCGATGTGCTGGCGCGTGCGCTGCAAAACCGCGATTTCTTTGCGCAGGTGCTATACATCTATATGCGCGATGACCTGCGTCCCGGCGAGTATGCCCTGGTGGTTGGCGCATACCGGGAGAACGTCTTCAACCGGCTCGGCGTGCTCGATCCGGCAACGGGCGAGCGGCGCGGCGATCGCCTCAGCCTGGGGACGATTGACCTCGTCCGGCCATCAGAAGATGAGGCGGACGCACCGTGACGTGGCGGACCGCGCCATCCCTTTGATGAGACGATAGGAGCGTACACCGTGATCACGCTTGACGGACGCCACGGAGAAGGCGGCGGGCAGATCGTCCGCAGCGCTGTCACGCTGAGCGCGATCACCGGCCAGGCAGTCGAGATCACGCACGTGCGCGCCGGGCGCGAGACTCCTGGCCTGCGCCCGCAGCACGTCACCGCGATTGAAGCGGTCGGCGCACTCTGCAACGCGACCACGCGCGGCGTTGAGGTCGGCTCGGAGGCGTTGGTGTTCGAGCCGGGAGGGTCAGTCCGCGCCGGAGAATACGAGTGGGGCGTGGGGACGGCTGGCTCTGCGTGCCTGGTCGCACAGGCGGTGATCCTGCCGCTCGCGCTGGCCGCAGGGGAGTCTCAGGTCAAGCTGTACGGGGGAACGCACGTGCCCAACAGCCCATCCGGTCATTACCTGCGCGATGTTTACACGCCGATGCTGCTGTGGATGGGCCTGGATGTCGAAGTTTACATGGACAGCTATGGCTTCATGCCCGAAGGTGGCGGCATGTTGACCATCTATGCGAAAGGCGGCGCGCGCCCGACAGGCCAGCGACTGGTCGAGCGTGGCACATTAGAGCGCATCTTTGGTGTAGCGGTAGGCTGCAACCTGCCCTCGCATATTCCGCAGCGCATGGCGAATCGCGCGATCAACCTGCTGGGCGCGATTGATGCGCCGCTCGACATTCGCCCGCTGCGCACGCGCAGCGTCAGCACCGGCGCAGGCATCTTCTTGACCGTCGAATACGAGAATGGCCGCGCCGGGTTCGGGATGCTCGGCAAGCGCGGCATGCCCTCGGAAGAGGTCGCTGAGCGCGCCGTGACGCCGCTGCTAATGTTCCATGACAGCGGGGCAGCGGTGGACGAGCGCTTGATGGACCAGTTGATCCTGCCGCTGGCGCTGGCCGAGGGGCCGAGCGTCGTCTCCACCAACGCGATCACGCGGCATCTGCGGACCAACGTAGACGTCGTGCGCGCCTTTCTCGACCGCCCGATCCAGATCGACGAATCGCGGCGGCTGGTAACCGTAGAAGACTCGTAGAGGGGGCAAGAGGGAGCCGCGCGCTAGATGCGCCGCGCTCTGTATGCTATGTTTGAGATCGTCTTACTGGGAACATCCGCTAGCGCGCCGTCTATCCATCGAGGGCTGTCCGCGCAGATCGTGATGGTCAAAGACCAGCGTTTCTTGATCGACTGCGGTGAGGGCACGCAGCGCCAGATTCTCCGCAGCCGGATCGGGTTCAAGCGCCTCAACCGCGTGCTGCTGACGCACGGTCACCTCGATCACATTCTTGGGCTCGCCGGGCTGCTGAGCACGTTGATGCGCTGGGAGAGCCTGCACTCGCTCGAAATCTGGGGCGGGACATGGACGCTCGACCGCGTGCAAGACCTGATTCATACGGTGGTGCTGCGTGGCGCGACGCCGCCCATGCCGCTCCACCTGATTGACCTCAAGCCGGGCGTGCTGCTCGAAGATCGCGATTACAGCGTGTCGGCGTTTCCGGTGCAGCACCGGGGCCGCGATAACTTTGGTTTTGCGTTCACTGAGAAATCGCGGCGGCCTTTTCTGGTCGAGCAGGCCGAGGCGCTGGGCGTACCGGTCGGGCCGGAACGAGCGCGGCTGGTGCGCGGCGAAAGCATTCGCCTGGACGATGGCCGCGTGATCGCGCCGGATGACGTGCTGGGGCCGGACGTGCCCGGCGCGAAGCTGGTGTACATCGGCGATATTGGCGCGTTTGATGACGCCGTGCGCGAGGTTGTGCGCGGCGCGCACACGCTGGTGATCGAAGGAACATACCTGGATGTGGACGCCGAGATGGCGGACGCATTCGGGCACATGACGGTCGGGCGCGCGGCGCGGTTTGCGCATGAAATGGGCGTCGGAACGGTGATTCTCACGCACGTGTCGCGCCGCTATCGCGAGCGGGACATTATCCGCGAGGCAGAGCAGCACCACCCGCACGCATTTGTCGCGCGTGATTTCGATCGCTTTCTGATCGCGAAGGGACGTCTGGCACAGAAGATCGATAGCAGCGCGCACCCGTTCGAAGATGACGACAGCGCGCACCTCGACGACCTGGAATTGACGCCGCTAGAGGGGCAATAGGCGGCGATCGACGACGCTTGGCTGCCCCGCGCAGCGCCCGCTCCACTTGAAGGCAGTTGTTTTCGTTCTAGCTCATTGCTAATCGCTACTGTCGTATACAAAAAGGTCGGGCAGGGATCACCCAATCCCTGCCCTACAACCGTACCACCTATCCACCGGAGGGACTTGCAGGCTTGCGCCTATGGCACGGAGTGCCACCAAAAGTGGTTAGTTCTTCACGCTGTTCAGCAGCTTGTCCATCTCACCGCGCAGCGTGCGGTACTGCTCATCCAGCTTCTTGACCGTTTCCTTAACCGCGTCATCTGCCAGGTCAAGACCGGAGTCGAACGTGCCGCCGATTTCTTTGCCGAGCAGCTTCCGCGTTTTCTTACTTTCTTTGCCCAGCATTTTGCGCGTTTTCTTGCCCTCGCGCGGCGCGTACAGGATTGCGATCACCACGCCAAGCGCGAGTCCAAGCAGCAGTACGAAAAAGATGGTCGCGCCCTGCTGTTTTTTAGCGCGTTCGGCAGCTTCTTCGCTGTAGTATGTCCGGCTGGACATGGTTTTGACTCCTTGGTTCATCGACCTACCATGTGGGTCAAGTAGTTCAATCATAGCCAGCTTAAAACGCGCATGGTAGCGCCATGTGGCGGATATTCTTGTAGGTGAAGTGGGTGATAGCAGGGCGATCTATCGCGGGACGAGTACGCTCAAGGCGCGGCGGCTGGCGCGTGACTGAGCTCGCCACCCACAAAGTAGAGGATCTCGCGTTCGGGCGCCTGCGCCCTTATCTGCGCTGCGTCGGTGCGATTTGGGTCGCGCGCCAGCACAATGTCGCTGTCACGGAATGGGCTTGTCATCGCCATCAGCGTCGCGATATCGCGCCAGTGATGTTCTCCATACGCGATTACGAGAACCGGTCGCTCAGGCTCGTGGCGAGCCGCTTCCAGCGCGATAAGCTGATTTTGCGCGACGCGCCCGTACCCGCGCAGGGGCCTCATGCGGGCGGGGCTATAGACCGCCAGCGCGTACAGCGCAAGCGCTGCGACCGCGAGGGTGAGCGCCGCGCCAGGACGCGGTAGTTGGCGCCTTGACGCCCACTGATTAAACCACCGAGCGAGAGTTGCGATCCCCGCCGCGCTGATCAGCGCCGCCGCGCCGATTGCCTCGGCGTAATAGCGCGCGCTATAGACCGTGCCGCCGATCCAGTACGCGAGATAGACCGCGATGATGCTCAGCGGCAGCGCGGCGAGCAGCCACGTCCAGCGTCGGCGCGCGCCTAACAGCAGGCCGACGGGCAGCATCAGCCAGCTATAGCCGGGGCTGGAGACGAGGCATTCGCTTTCCTCAACCGTCAGACCGTCTTCGGCGGGCAGCGCCCAACCGAACAGATCGCGCGCTGCACACTTGAGATCAGTTTTTGTGTGTTCCCAGCCCGCGTCTAGCGTGTGCCCCTCGGCGCGGCGGCCATGCCCCGGCCCGAAGCCGACGCGATCATAGTCCCAGATATAGCGGTAGAGGTTGGTGTTCTTGTCGCCACGCGCGAAGCGCACTAAATATCCGCCAAACGGCTCGCCGGGCAGGCCAGTTGCACGATGGTTATAAGCAGGCCACGCCAGGGAGATCGCGCTCGCTACCACGCCCAGGACCACCAGCGGACCCAGCACCGCGCCAAACGTATCGGGCGCTCGAAATCCCGCCCAGAACACGCGCCCCAGGCTGTAGATCACGTATGGCGCCGCGATTCCGACCGCGGTCAGCGGGCGTGTGATGACCAGCACGCCCAGCGCCAGCCCGCCAATAGCGCCCCATCGCGTGGTATGGTGGCGCCGCTCCACACGCCACAGCGCGTACAGAAATAGGGTTGTGAAGAATAACCCGCTGATGTGGCTCATCAACGTGCCTGCCAGCAGCAGCGCGGCCGGGCTGGTCGCCACCAGCAGCGCAGCGATCGCACCAGTCGGGCGGTTGTAGATTGCGCTGCCGAGCCGGTAGATCAGCGCGACGGTGAGCATCATCAGCCAGGCGTTGATCACCCAGGGCTGGTTGAGGCCGATTCCCATCGCCAACAGCGCGGGCCAGCCGGGCGTGTATTTGCCGAAACGGTGGCCGTTGTGATTGATCAGAAATGGCTGCCAATAGGCGCGGACGGGCTGCGGCGTTTCGATCATGATCTGGCCACGCGCGAAGATCCGCGCCTGGTACAGATAAGCGAACTCGTCTTCGAGGTGCGGCAGGCGCTCGAACACGGCGCGGCTGACAACCGCGCTCGCGGCGAATGCGAGATAGACGCATAACAGGGCGATCACAGCGGAGCGTTTCATGGGGCGGATTATACGCCTGAGGAGCCGGTTTGAGAAGCTGGGCGCACCCTCATGGCGGTGGATCCTCGTTGACATCGCCCGGCGGCTCTGTTACCATTGCAGCAACATCACGCCATATGCCAAAGGCTGTGACGGAGAGGAGTAGGCGCAAACGCTGCTCCCAGGGAGTTGGGGCCGCTGACTGAAAGCCCCGACGAGCAAGCCTGCGCTGAAGTTCGCTCCTGAGCTGACGGGTGAACGCCCGGCGATCCGGGCCTGTAGTCCGCTCCGCCCGCCCCGCGTTAGCAGGGCAGCTCATCGCGCCGCAGGGCGCGGTGGGCCAGAGTGAGTCGCGGCGCGCACCATGAGGTGTGGCGCGCGGCTAAACAGGGTGGTACCGCGGGAACTTGCGTCTCGCCCCTGATCCGGTTAGGACAGGTGGCGAGATTTTTTGTTTTTCGCCAGGATCGACGACACTAGCAGCGGTAAGAGGGACTCTATGCTCGAACAACTCGAATCGACGTATCAGCAAGCGCTCAACGAGCTGGACGGCGTGCGCGACAGCGCGGTGCTGGCCGAGTGGGAGCGGCGCTATCTGGGTAAGAAGGGCGCAATCACGCTGGCGCTGCGCTCGACCGGGCAGCTTCCGCCGGAGCAGCGCGCGGACTTCGGCAAACGCGCGAACGCGATCAAGAACGAATTAACCAGCGCGTTCGCCGAGCGCGAAGAAGCGGTGCGCCAGCACGAGCTGGCCCAGACGCTCGAAGAGGGCGAGATTGACGTGACGCTGCCGGGGCGGTCTGTCGCGCTGGGCGGGCTGCATCCCAGCACGCAAACGCTGCGCCAGATCGCCACGATCTGGGGTGAGATGGGCTTCCAGGTCTATCGCAGCCCGGATGTCGAGACCGACGAGTACAACTTCTCGCTGCTGAACATTCCGCCGCACCACCCAGCGCGCGATATGTGGGACACGTTCCACACCACCACGCCGGGCCTGATCCTGCGCACGCACACTAGCCCCGGCCAGATTCGCGCGATGCACGAGTTGGGCGAAGGCGGCACCCGGCCCGTCCGCGTCATTCTGCCGGGCATGTGCTACCGGTACGAGCAGATCTCGGCCCGCAGCGAGATCCAGTTCAACCAGGTCGAGGGGCTGGCGGTGGGGCGCAATATCCGTCTGACCGATCTCAAAGGCACGATCGCGGAGTTCGCGCGGCGGTTGTTCGGGCCGGAGAAACGCGTGCGCTTCCGGGGTTCGTACTTCCCCTTCACCGAGCCGAGCATGGAAGTCGATGTCGAGTGCATTCTGTGCGAGGGGCAGGGCTGCCCCGTGTGCAAATACACCGGCTGGCTGGAGATCGCGGGCTGCGGGATGGTGCACCCGGTCGTGCTGGAAAACGGCGGCTATGACCCGACCGAGTGGAGCGGCTTCGCCTTCGGGCTGGGGCCGGAGCGGATGACGATGCAGATGCATGGCATCCAGGATATCCGCTACTTCTGGGCGAACGATCTGCGCTTCCTGGAGCAGTTCTAATCGGATTGGCGTGCGTGCGCTGGCGGCGCACAGGAGAACAATGATGTTACTGAATCTGAAGACCATCCACGAGCCTCAAACGCTGGACGAAGCGTTGCAGCGGCTGGCGGAGCCGGGCGTCTACCCGCTATATGGCGGCGTTGCGCTCCAGCGCTCGTCGAATCAGGCAGTCGAAGCAGTGATCAAGCTCGACCGGCTGGGCCTGGATCGCGTCGAAGAGTCTGACGACGCGCTGACATTTGGCAGCATGCTGTCGCTGGAGCAGGTCCGCACGGCCTGCCTGGAATATGCGGACAACGCGACGACGCTGCGCGCGCTCGCCGAGACGATCCGCGCGGATCAGCCGGAAACGCTGCGTCACACGATGGCGCTTGGCGATCTGCTGGTGGAGCGCGATCCGCAGTCGCTGACGCTGGCGCTGCTGCTGGCGCTCGGCGCGACGATCCGCCGGGTGGACAAGGCGATGCACCTCACCGTCTCGTCGTGGCTGTCGGCAGAGGAAGACCTCGCGCGCTGCCTGATTGCGGATATCAGCGTGCCATTCGGCGCAGCGCAAGCGGGCGTGGGAATTGAGAAGGTCGCGCGCACGCCCGCCGACGCGCCGATTGTGGCGGCAGTGGCCTATATCGAACTGAGCGAGGACGACCGCCCGGCCTATAGCGCGCTGGCGCTGGTAGGCGTGGCGGAGCGTGCGATCCGCCAGAAAGAGGCCGAGCGCGCGCTGGAAGAAACCGGCGACGTGGAGCAGGCGCTCGCGGCGCTGGCGGTCGATCCGCCGAGCGATCACTGGGGCAGCGCCGAGTATCGCGCCGAGATGGCGCGTGTGACGGCGCGGCGCGCGCTGATGGCGGC
>CAZVCM010000007.1:0-5483 GCA_964626105.1 uncultured Thermoflexus sp. | reverse complement strand
TACATCCTGCCGTGGCAGGAACAAGGGAATCAGATGACGATTGAGAGCGAGAGCGAACTGCGCAACCTGATGCGGATCGGGCAGATTTGCGCGATGACGTTAGAGCATATGCTGGCGCGTGTCGAGCCGGGTATGACGACCGCGCAGTTGGACGCGATTGGCGCGGCCTTCTTGAAGCAACACGGCGCGCGCTCTGCCCCGATCCTCGCGTACCGCTTCCCGGGCCACACCTGCATCAGCCTCAACGACGAGGCGGCGCACGGCATCCCCGGCAAGCGCGTGATCCAGCCCGGCGACGTGATCAACGTAGACGTCTCCGCTGAGCTAGAGGGTTTCTGGGCGGACTGTGGCGCGAGTGCGCTGGTTCCCCCCGCCACGCCAGAGCACGAGCGCTTGCTGGACGCGACGCGCAAAGCCCGCGACCGAGCGATTGCGGCGGCGCGCGAGGGGCGCCCAATCAACGTGATTGGCCGCGCGGTCGAGAAGGTGGCGCGCGAGACGAGCTTCAACGTCATTCTGGAATTGAACGGGCATGGTGTTGGCCGCAACATTCACGAACCGCCGACGGTGCACAATTTCTACCTCAAGCGCGCGCGTCAGAGGCTGGCCCCCGGCATGGTGATCACGATCGAGCCGTTCCTGACGCCGGGTGTGGGGCATGTGTACACGGCGCGCGACGGCTGGACGCTGCGCACGCGTGATGGCGCCATCCCGGCGCAGTACGAGCACACGGTCGTCATCGACGGCGATAAGCCCATTATCGTGACGGCGGCCTGATTACCGCCCGCGCGAACGACACAGGAGACACACGCTAGATGAAGGTTCCGCTTTCGTGGCTGAAAGAGTACGTGGAGATTGACCTGCCGGTTGAGGTGCTGGCCGAGCGGCTGACCCTCGCCGGGCTGGAAGTGACCGGCATTGAGTATATCGGTATCCCGCAGGGCGAGCCGGTCGAAGGGCTGGCGCTGCCGCCATCCGATCACCTCGTCTGGGATCGCGAGAAGATCGTGCTGGGCGCGATCCGCGAGGTGAAGTCGCACCCCAACGCCGACCGGCTGGTGCTGGCAATGGTCGATTATGGCGGCGACGCGCTGGAGCAGTGCGTCACCGGCGCGCCGAACCTGTTCGCATACAAGGACAAGGGGCCGCTCGATCCGTCGCTACTGGCGCCGTTCGCGCATGAGGGCGCGGAAGTAATCGACGGGCACGGCGAGGGTGGCGCGCGCATGATCCTCAAAGAGCGGGCGCTGCGCGGCATTCCGAATCGCAGCATGGTCATGTCGGAAAAAGAGCTTGGCCTCTCCGACGACCACGAAGGGATCATGCTACTGGAGAATGAAACGTACGGGCAGCACGCGCCGGGCACGCCGCTGCAGGACGTTTTGGGCGATGCGGTGCTCGATATCGACATGCTGCCGAACATCGCCCGCGCCTACAACATCGTGGGCGTGGCGCGCGAGGTCGCTGCGCTGACCGGGGCGCCGCTCCGCTATCCGCCGCTGGATGTGGTGATGGAAGGCCCGCCGATTGAGGGCCAGGCGCAGATCGAAATTCGCGAGCCAGAGCTAAACCCGCGCTTCACGCTGGCGCTGCTGCGCGATATCGAGATCAAGCCCTCGCCGCAGTGGATGCAGCGCCGCCTGATGCTGGCCGGGATGCGCCCGATCAACAACATCGTGGACGCGACCAACTACGTCATGCTGGAACTCGGCCAACCGCTGCACGCCTTCGACTATGATGTGCTGGTCGAGCGCGCGGGCGGCCAGCCGCCGACGATCATCACGCGCCTGCCAGAGCCAGGCGAGCGCCTTGTGACGCTGGACGGCGCGGAGCACGCGCTTGACGAGTACAACATCCTTGTCGCAGATACTGCGGGCGCGTTGAGCATCGGCGGTGTGATGGGCGGGCTTGAGAGCGAGGTGCAGGACGGCTTCGAGCGCGCGCTTGAAGCGATAGGCGTGCCAATCGCGGAAGGTGACGACGACGAGCGCATCCCGATCGGCAAGGCGGCGGCGCGCGGTCCTGTGACAAAGAACGTGCTGCTTGAGGCGGCGGCGTGGAACTTCATCAACATCCGCCGCACGATGCAAAGCCAGAAAATGTCGTCCGAAGCGGGGCTGCGCTTCAGCCGGGGCGTGCATCCCGCGATGGCCGAGCGCGGCTTGCGGCGCTGCATCGAGCTGATGCGCCAGACCGCCGGGGGCACAGTCGCGCAGGGAATCATCGACAATTACCCGCTGCCCGCGCCTGTGGTCGAGGTCGATCTGCCGCTGAACCAGGTCGAGCGCTTGCTCGGTTTCAGCATCCCGGCGGACGAGATCGTGCGCATTCTGCGCGCGCTGGAGTTCACGGTCGAGCCGCGCGGCGATGTGCTGCACGTCATTGTGCCCGATCACCGGCTGGACATCGGCACCGGGCTGACCGGGTGCGCCGATCTGATCGAGGAGATCGCGCGAATCTACGGTTACGATCGCTTGCCGCTGACGATTGTGCGCGACGAGTTGCCTGCGCAGCGCGCCAATGTGCCGCTGGAGCGCGAGGAGCGCGCTCGCGACGTGCTGGCGAAAGCCGGGTTGCGCGAGATCGTGACTTACCGGCTGACGACGCCGGAGCAGGAAGCGCGCGTCACGCCCGAAGGACAGCCCTCAAGCTGGCGGCAGGCGCCGTACATCACGCTCGCCAACCCGATCAGCACCGACAAGGTCGCGTTGCGACACACGCTGCTGGCCGGAATGCTCGACGTGGCAGCGTCCAATGCGCGCCACACCGAACGCCAGCGTCTGTTCGAGATCGGGCATGTGTATTACCCGGTCGAGGGGCAGGAACTACCCGACGAGCCGACGCACGTTGGCCTGCTGATGACCGGCCCGCGCGATCTGCCGGACTGGCAGGGCGATGCGCGGCAGGGCTCGATAGACTTCTTCGATCTCAAGGGCGTGATCGAGGCGCTGATCAAGGATATGCGGATCGACGGCGCGGTGAGCTATCGCCCGACCGAGCATAGCAGCTTCCACCCTGGCCGCGCGGCAGAACTGGTGATCGATAAGCGTGTCGTCGGCGTGCTGGGCGAGGTGCATCCGCTGGTGCGGCAGGCGTTCGGCCTGGGGCTGGACCTCGAAAAGCCGGTGCTGGCGGCGGAGCTGGACCTCGACGCGCTAACAGCCAGCGTGCCCATGCTGCGAAACGTGTCGCCGGTTCCGACGCAACCCGCGGTGTACCAGGATATCGCGCTGGTGGTGGACCGGACCGTTCCGGCGGCGGACCTCGAAGCGGTTATCCGCGAGGCAGGCGGCGCGTTGCTCGAAGACGCGCGCCTGTTCGACGTGTACGAGGGCGATCCGATCCCGGCGGGGAAAAAGAGCCTCGCCTACAGCTTGACCTATCGCGCACCGGACCGCACGCTGACGGATAAGGAAGTCGCCAAGGCGCACGAGCGGATCGCGCGGGCGGCGGAGAAACGCCTGGGCGCGGCGCTGCGCGCGTAAGCGAAACGCAGCGAACAACAGCCAAGAGCAGCGAAGCCGGTGAATCGGACCTCGCTGCTCTTTGTTTTTGACTGGATTTCAGCTAATCGCTAATTACTAACCGCTGCTTTTGCCTACATCTGCTGGCGGCGGAGCAGCGCCATCAGCCCCATCCAGCCGAGCGCGGCCATCCCCACCAACACCAGGATCGCGCCAATCAAGTAGGGCTGCGTGTCGCTCCCCCCGCTGACCGTCGCGGACCGCGCGACAATCGGCGTCGGCGTCGGTGTTAGCGAGGCGAGCAGCGGCGTCGGAGAGAAGACCTGTGGCTGCGCCATCGCGACCGGCGTGCCGGTATCCGCGCTGACTGGCGTCACCGGCGTCTCGGTGATGGCTTGCAGCGGCGGCGCGTCTGACGACTCGGCGGAAGGTGTGCTCGCGTCTGCAGGTGGCTCCGCTTCGGAGAGGTCTTCGGCGGCGGGTGTGTTCGTTTGCGGCATCGTGTCCGCCTCGCCGGGCGTGGGTGTCGCCGCGTCCGAGGGCGTCTCGGCAGAGGGCACGATGATCGGCCCGCCCAGCGGGGCAGGCGTTTCCTCGTCCGCCGGTGGCTCGGTCGCAAGCGCCTCGCCTGCTGCGTCCGGTGGCAGCGGCGTGTCGGCAGGGAACGGCGTCTCGGATGGTGAAGCGGTCGGCGCTTCCGTCGGGATCTCGGTTGGGACGTCAGTCGGCGTGGCGGTGGGATCAGGCTGGCGAATGAGCAACTCGTCACCGGGGTAGACGATTGCCGGGCGCTCCATGCCGTTCAGTTCGAGCAGTTCGTCAAGCGTCAGCCCGTAGAGCGCGGCGACCGTCCAGGCCGTCTGCCCATCTTGCACCCGGTGCGTGAGCGGCGGTGTGGGCGTGGGGGGCGGCGCCATACCCGGCGGAAGGTGCAGCATCAGCTCGTCGCCAGGATGTACCACCTGGCCGCGCTCGATACCGTTGATCAACATGAACTCGTCCAGGTTGAGGTTGTACATCGCGGCGATGTCCCACAGCGTCTGCCCTTCCTGGACGACGTGATTCATCGGCGGTGTGGGCGTGGGCGGCGGGACCATACCCGGCCCGAGCTGGACCAGGATCTCGTCACCGGGCCGCACCACCATGCTCGGCCCGAGGTGGTTCAGCGCGCGCAATTCGCCGAGGTCGACGCCGTATACCATCGCCAGGTCCCAAACAGTCTGGCCCTGCTGCACCTGGTGCACAATCGAGCCATCGGGGCGCGGCTCGGCGCGCACCACCGGGACCGCGAACGTCTCTGGCTCCTCTTCTTCCGCTGCTGCGCCGCTGCTCCCTGATCCGGGGCTTGACGCAGGGCGCGCCGTCACTGGGCGGCCCACCAGCAGCACGTACAGATTCGATCCATCGCCGGACGCGAAGCCGACGCCGACGTGTTCGTGCGGCGTCGCCAGCATCCCGCGCAGATGAATTGGGCTGTTGATCCACCAATCGACCGCGCGCTGCGGCGACATGTTACCCCCGCCAACGTAGTTTTCCAGCACGAAGCCGGAGTATCCGGCGGCGGTGGCGCGGTCCTGTGGGCTGGAGCCGCCTTCTCCGGTGTGGCCCCAGCTGCCGGTGGCGATCACCCAGTTGGCGTGTGACTGTGCGGCGGCGTTGAGCGAGGGGTGAGGCGTCAGGCCGGGCAACCCATACGATGCGCGCAGGCCATTAACGAGCGCAATAACCTCATCGCCCTGAGCGCGGGCCGGCGGCGTGGGAGCCGCCAGCGCGATGACGATCATGAGCAAGATTACAACTACCGGTAAACGTCGCATAATGAAGTGACTATAGCGCGGCCTTATTCGCGCCACAAAAATTTAACGGAGTGACTATGGTACTAGGGCGCGCCGGGCGCAGGAGTCGCTGCGACTCCGGGCGGTGGCACGCGTGCCACCAGCCATTCGACGATGCGCGCGGCCAGCTCAGGCTGCGCAGCCAGCATCTGCGTGCCATGCCCGGCGGCGGGGTAGACGATCA
>CAZVCM010000006.1:11384-35072 GCA_964626105.1 uncultured Thermoflexus sp. | reverse complement strand
TAGTAAGCGCGAAAACCCCAAACGCCATGCAGGGGCGGAGCTTGCTCCGCCCGTGGGTGCCCGTTGTTGGCCTGATGGCGGGCGCAGCAAGCTGCGCCCCTACAAGAAAACCAAGACGACGCGCCGTGTGGCTTTCCTGCAAATCGCATAACACGCTCTCGTTACAATTGGCTGTTTTCCGCTTCAAGCGGGCGGCGCGCGATGATACGCTGCATGGCGCGGACGTGCTCTTTCAGCGTGTCGCCGTAGGGCGTCTGCTTGTGGCGGCGCGCTTCTTCATCCAGCGCGGGAAGCGTCTTCGGCGCGCCGTCGGCCATGCGCGCGTACCACGCCCGCGCGGCGTCTGTGTCGCCTTCGCTCTCTGCGATCTGTCCGAGCACGAACGAGCCGTACACCTGCCCCTGACGCAACAGCGTCGGGTCGGCCAGCGCCGCTTCAAGGGCCGCACGCGCCGCCGCGTGGTCGCCCGCCAGATAGCGGCACAGCCCCAGGTAATAGCGAGAATTGGCGCTCTCCTCGAAGCGCAGCGCGTGCTCGATCGCGTCCGCCGCCTCGTCATAGCGCGCCTGATGCCGCCGCAGCGATCCGAGCGCCCCGTTCACCGACGCGAAATCCGGTGCGACCTCGTGCGCCTGCTGCAAAAGTTGATCGGCGCGATCCCACTTGTTCAACTCGATGTAGGCCAGCGCCACCATCGCCAGCTTGTCGGGATGGCCGCGTCCGGCGGTCGCCTCGTCTTCTAGCTCGCGCGCCAACCTGCGATACTCGCCTTTTTGCAGCAGCGTCAGCGCCGGAGTGCGCCAGCTATAAAGCTGGGACACCACGCCGCGCCGCCACCAGCGCAGCGCGATCACACCTGCGATAAACACCAGAAACGGGATCCATGCCTGCACGCCACCGCCGAGCAGATACCAGCCAAACGCGCCGATACCAAGCCCCATCAGCGCAATGTTCGCCCACAGCGTGATCGCCCATGTGCCGGGCGGCTCGACCGGGCGGAAGCGCTGCGCCTGAAGGATCGCGCCGCGCGCCATCCACGCGAAATACACCAGCACCAGCAACACAATCAGCGCGGTGGCCTCTAGCTCGCCCGTCAGGACCAGCGTCGCCACCGCGCCAAACGCGATCAGCGCGATCGCTTCAAACCAGCCGCCGCGTCCTAGAATCCTCACATCGCCTCCCAAATCTTGACCGTCCCGTTGCGCAGCGCGACCGCCAGCCGCGCCCCATCCGCGCTCCATGCGATGGCGTTCGCCGCGCCCGGCAGCCGCGCGATCACGTCGCCGCTCGCTTCCTGGTAGATCGTCACGCTGCCATTCTCAATCACCGCGCGATGCGCGCCATCCGGGCGCACCACCTCGGTCAATGGTCCCACCGCTGCGAAGGGCGATGTTTCCACCAACGCGCCGCTGGCTGCATCCCACACGCGCGCCAGGCCGTCCCCGCTGACGCTCGTCACCGTCTGCCCGTCCGCGCTCCACCCGACCGCAGTAATCCAGTCAGTGTGATCGAACTGGTATTCCTTCGGCGCGCAGACCAGCGCGTTCCAAACACTGAACATCGCGTCCCAGCCGATGACCGCCACCTGATCGCCCTGTGGCGACCAGCTCAGCCGGTCGCCGAAGTTGCCAGCCATGTGCCCCAGCGGCGCGGCGCCTTCCAATGCGGCGGGGTAGATGTCGAGCGCGCCCATGCCGCCGCCCATGCGCCACGTTGCGGCCAGCACACCGCCCACCGGGCTCCACGCTGCGTCCGCGGCCATGCCCGAGTCTAGCATCTGCTCGCGGACCAATGCTCCAGTCGCCACTTCCCACACGCGCAGCACGCCATCAACGCTCGCCGTGAGCACTTCCGCGCCGCCCGAGCTGAAACGCGCTGCGACCAGCGCGCTCTCTGCCGCCGCGATCTGCCCGCGCGGTTCGAGCGTCGTAGCGTCCCACAGCCGCGCCGAGCCGTCCTGCCCCGCGCTGACAAGCAGATCGCTCTGCGGGCTGAAGTCCAGGTCGGTGATCCAGCCCTGCGCCGCCTCGACAACCGCGAGCAGATCACCCGTCGCCACATCCCACAGGCGGATCGTGCCATCATGCCCGCCGCTGGCGATCGCCTGCCCATCCGCACGCCATGCCACCGCGATCACGAGATCGGTGTGCCCTTCGAGCGTCAGACGTTCAGCCAGCGCGCCGCGATCCCACACACGCACGGTCAGATCGTGGCTGGCGCTGGCAAGCTGCGCGCCATCCGGGCTCCACGCCAGGTCATAGATCGCTTTCGTGTGCCCTTGCAGGCGGCCCAGGTCTTGCATGTCAGGCGCGTAGAGCCAGATGCCCAGCGCCCCGCCAACCGCGATCGCGCCGCCATCCGGGCTCCACGCCACGCTGCGGACCATGCCGCGCCCCAGCGTCAGCCCTTCGACATACGAGTCGCTGTCCTGCGCGCGAACGGGAGCGACGGCAATGGCGAGCGCGAGGCTCATCACCAGCGCCACCAGAGAGCGAAGCATGGGGTTCATGGGGTGGCCTCCAGCAGATCAATGTGCGGGCGATGCTAGGGTGAGGACGAGGCGATCGTCCCGACTGGAATCAGAGTATAGCTCATTGCGGGGCCGCCTAACGCGAAGAAGGGCACCTCAAAACTGGCAGCTTCCTGTGGAACAAGCCGTGACTGCGCGAGGAAAAGCGTCTCCGCCCCGACCACGCGCCCGGCGTCGTCCCAAATGGTGACGATCACCTTCACCTGCTCGGCGACGGATGGCCCGGTGTTCGCGATCTGGCCGCGAATCACCAGCCGCTGCTGCGCGCTGTACAACGCCTCGTCATTGGCAATCGTGAAATTCTCTGGCCCGTAGAAGCTCGCCAACAGGAAGTCCGCCTCGCGTGCCGCGGCGTGAAGCTCGTAGCGCACAAAGTTCGCGGGGCGCCCGCCCTCGAAGCGCAGGTCGAAGGGCGCGGCCTGCCCTGGCGCCAGCACATCCACCGCCAGAATATCGGACTGCTCCGCCAGCCGCCTGCCCTGCGCGTCAAACAGCACACCCGACAGGCGGATCGCTTCGAGCGGATAATAGCCGGTGTTGATCGCCTCACCAGTGAGGTGGAACGACCCGTCCGGATCGCTCCAATCCAGCGTGCCGTTGAACGCGATCACGCCGCTGGACGACGTCACACCCGCCGCCGCCTGCTGCACCGTGCCAATTGCCAGTTCCGCATTTGCATTGACCGTGAAGGTGTTGACAACCGTTTGCAGCGTCGCAAGCTGCTCCGTGTTTGCGCCGGTGATATCCAGCTCCAGCGCGCTGAAGAACGTCCCGCTGCCCTGCAGGAAGATATTGAGCGCGCGCGGCCCCCACGTGGGGTAGGTGCGCACGCCCGTCAGGCGGCGGCTGCCGTCCGGCAGATCGGTGCGATCGCGTTGTTCCCACGCAAATGAGGCGAGATCGGCGGGCGGCTGGTACGCATTGGCCGCCTGCGCGAAGGCTTCCGGCGTCATCGGCTGCCCGGTGTTGACGATATACACGCTCAACCGCGCGACCGCTTCGCCCTCTTCGACCGTGGTGAACTGCACGCGCACCCCGCTGCGATCCGGCAAATCGCCCGCGATCCAGCCCGGCGGCGTGCGCAGATTAAAGACGCCGGTCGGGTGGCGATAGGTGACAAAGCCGGAATCAGGCGGGATCGGCGTCGCCATCTGCGCCGGTGGCTCACCACCGGCGCTGCGCGGAGCGCACGCCGCCAGCGCGATTCCCAGCGGAATAGCGAGCGCGAGAGCAAGCAGCCGAAAAAGGGGACGGACAACCATTACACGGTCAGGATGCGAAATAAACGTACAGCTTCAGACGCCCGAGCATGATCTCGTCGCCGTCTTGCACGCGCCGCTCCGCCGAGGCCGCCAGCGGCTCGCCATTCAGGCGCGTGCCGTTGGTGCTGTTGAGGTCCATGAGGTAGATCGCGTTATTGTCACGCATCAGGCGCGCGTGCCGCCGCGAGACGCCACCTTCTTCCGCGCCGTGCGGCGTCAGGTTGATGTACGTCACGCCCTCATAGAAATCGGTCACACGACCCAGGATCACTTCCTTCTTGACTTTGATTCGGAACATCCCCGGCGTGGTCTCGGCGCCCACCTGCAAAATCAAAACGCCTTCCGGGCCGAGCGCGCTGGATTGTAGCTGCTCTGCTTCGTCGGTGGACAACTGGCGCGTAGTGAGCGGCATCTGGACCAGTGCAACGCCGCAGCGCTCGCAGTAGACCATGCCTTCCTGGTTCTCATAACCGCAATGCGCGCAAAGCTGCATCGTTCTGAATCCTTTCGTGGGCCAGAACCCGGTTATATATCTGCCACGCCTGACATTATGGACCGATTCGCGCTGCCGCGCGACCGCGCCCCATCACAGCGCCATCCAGCCCGCGACCTGCCGCTGATGAAACGTGCACACGCGGCTGAACCCCGCCGCACGCGCCAGCGCCAGCGCGTCTTCGAAGCGGTAAGCAACGTGTTCTGGGCGGTGCGCGTCGCTGCCGAGCGTCAGCAGTTCGCCGCCCATCTCGCGGTACCAACGCAGCGACTCCAGCGCAGGATGCGCCTCGCGGACATCCCGCCGCCAGCCGCCGGTGTTGATCTCGACCGCGATCCCGTGGTCGAGGCACGCCTGCCACACCGGGCGGTAGAGGTCTTCCCAGGCGCGTGTATCGAACTGCCGGTACACGTCGAAGCCGGTACGCTTAACGACATCCACATGCGCCAGCACCTCGAACCCGCCGCCCTCGATCATCTCGACCAGCTCCGCGAAGTACGGCCCGAACGCCTCGGCAGGGGTGCGCGCCTGGTAATACGCCGGATCGAAGACATTATGGTCTCCAACCCAGTGCAGGCTGCCAAGCACCACGTCATAGGGCCAGCGTGACAGCACCGGCCCCTGCGTTTCCCGATAGAGGTGCGGCTCGCCCATCTCCACCCCGGCGCGGATCGTCAGACCCTGCGGCTCGAATTCCGCCCGCGCCACTTCGATCTGCTCGAAGAAGCTCGCCGGGTCGTAGAACCCTGGGCACTGGTCCGCCGGGTTCAGGTCGTAGTGCTCTGTGAATGCAATTTCGCACAGGCCACGCTCCAGCGCCACGGCGGCCATCTGCGCCATCGTCGCGTCAGAGTCGCAACTATTGCGGCTGTGCATGTGGTAGTCCGCGCAGAATGCGCCGTTGCTTGCCAACGTGCTCTCCCTCTTTCCGGCGACGCTCAGCGCCGTGTGTAGCGAATAGACCCTTCAAACAGCAGGACCGGCGTGCCATCCGGATCGGCCACCGCCGCAAGGCGCACGCCATCCATCAGCGTCTCTGGCTCGTGCAGCAACGGCACGTCCGCGCAGACCAGTTGATCGACAATCGCATCCAGATCGGTCACGCGCAGCGTGATGTGCCGCGCGCCGGGCTGCGCCGCATGCTCGGACGCTGGCGCCGCAACCGTGCCATCTCGCCGGCTGACCAGCTCCAACAACGTGCGCCCCGCGTCCAGGTGTGTGATCGTCAGCCCCGCTTGCGGCCAGTCGAACTCCCCCAGCACGCGGAACCCCAGCAGCCCGCGATAGAAATCGAGCGAGCGCGTCAGATCGCTGACTGTGATCCCCACCTGTGTGATCCCATGCACCTGCGGGAGCGGGCGCTCTGGCGCGCTTTCAGCGGGCAGATCGGCTGCGTCGGCGGGCGGGCGCCCCGGCGCGGCGGCGACCCGCATCCCCGCAAAGATCGGCGGCGCGATCCGCTGCGGATCGTTAATATAGCGCGCCAGCCGCCGGATCAGCCGCTGGACCGTCTTCGGCTCACTCGGGACATAGGGATACACCGGCAAATCAGGGTGCAGGCCGAGCACCTGGCGAATCTCGTCCGAGGACAGCGCGTCCGGCTCGTTCTGGCGCCCGGCGGCGACGATCACATGCGCTTCAGGGTGGAGGTCCGCAATCCGCCGCAGCGCGCTCTGGATCGTACGTGGCGCGAGGATTTTCACCGCGTCGATGATCGCGACGTAGCCATCGCAACGCAGAAGTCCAGCGCCCGGCGCCATCCGGTTGCTGAGCGACTGAACGTACACCGGATCCGACGCGACCCCGGTAAGCTTGACAAAGCACGGGGCGCTGCCACCAGCCCCAATGCGCGTCTCGGGCGGCTCCATCTCCCATACCGACTGCATAAATGACTCGGTATTGATCGGCGAGAGCGGTGGGCCATCCTCGGCGGGCACGCGCGCCTGATCGGGCCAGTAAAATCCAAACACGGCGATCTTGAACATCAGGTGGAGCTTCCTTTGCGCTGCGCGAGCACCTCGCGCCGTGATTATAGCGTGCTCGCCCGCGCGCCGCAGACCGGCCCGGCGCGCACATGAAAAGCCCCCGGCGCCAATGCCGGGGGCCAGCGCGCATCAAAGGTCTGCGCGTTACATATTGATCATGTGCCCCTCGAGCCCGTGCGCAACTTCCATCAGCGCCTCGGACAGCGTCGGGTGCGCGTGGACGTTGTTCGCCAACTCGAAGGTCGTCAGCTCCCACTTCTGCGCGAGCGTTAGCTCCGGCAGCAGCTCAGTCACATCTGGCCCGATCAGGTGCCCGCCGAGCAGCTCGCCATACTGCTTGTCGCTGATCAGCTTGACGAAGCCGACCGGCTCGCCCAGCCCCAGCGCCTTACCGTTCGCCTGGAAGGGAAACTTCACCACTTCAATCTCGCGGCCCAGCTCGCGCGCTTGCTGTTCAGTGTAGCCGAAGCTAGCGACCTGCGGCTGGCAGTACGTCGCGCGAGGCATCATCGTGTAATCGAGCGTAGTTGTCTCCACCCCGGCGATGTTCTCTGCCGCGATGATGCCTTGCGCGCTGCCTACATGCGCCAGCATCAGCTTGCCGGTCACGTCGCCGACCGCCCACACGCCTTCGACGTTGGTCGCCATGCGCTCGTCAACCTCAATCGCGCCGCGCTCGGTCAGTTGCAGCCCGTCGATGTTTTCCAGGCCATAGCCGTCGGTGCGCGCCTTGAAGCCAATCGCTTGCAGCGCCTTTGTCGCTTCAAGCACCTGTTCCTCACCATCCTTGCTGACGGTGACCTTCACGCCGCTACCGGTGTCTTCAACGCTTTCGACGCGCGTGCCGACCATGAACTTGATGCCGAGCCGCTTGTACTGCTTCTCAATCTCTTTCGAGACTTCTTCATCTTCGAGCGGCAGCAGATGCGGCAGAAACTCCACAATCGTCACGTCCACGCCGTAATTGTGCATGACGTACGCGAACTCCATGCCGATCGGCCCCGCGCCTGCGATGATGACGCTCTCCGGCAGCGTGTCGGACATAATCGCTTCGAGGTAGGTGATTACGTTGTCCGAAAGTTCGGTGCCGGGCAGCAAACGCGTCTCCGCGCCCGCCGCGATGATCAGGTTCTTGGTCTTCAGTTCTTCGGATTTGCCGTCTTCCAGTTCGACCGAGATCGTCGTCTTATCCTGAATCGTTCCCCAGCCGTTGTAGGTGTCGATCTTGTTCTTCTTCATCAAGAACTGGACACCCTTCACCAGCCGGTCAGAGACCTGGCGGCTCCGCTTGAACGCTGCCGCGTAGTCGACCGACACGCCGCCTTCGGCGCTGAAACCGAAGTCATCAAGGCGATGCTGGAAGATGTGCGCCAGTTCGGCGTTGCGCAGCAGGGCTTTTGACGGGATGCAGCCGACGTTCAGGCAGACGCCGCCCCACCACTGCTTCTCGACAATCGCCGTCTTCAAACCCAGTTGCGCGGCGCGAATGGCAGCCACATAGCCGCCCGGACCCGCGCCGAGAACCACGACATCATATTCTTGTGCCATGGACTGTAGCTCCTTTGTCGCGCATTGCAGGAACCGATCAGCGTTGTTCAGCAGTCAGCGGTTAACCATTCGCCGCTCGCTAAGAGCATATCAGGCAGGGAACAGACTCACCTTTTGTGAGCGCGGCGCCGCGCAAGCGTGCGGCCTGGACGTCTGCCAGCCGCTAACCGCTAATCGCTCGTTAGTCATCCAAAGGTTAACGCAAACGGTGCCCTTTCGCCCATACTGCCGCCCGCTCAGGCCCGCCCGCGCGCGCCCTCGATCACGTAGAAGCGCGTCGTCTCTGCGACCACTCGCGCTGCGCCGAACACATCCGCGATCGTGCGGTCATAGGGCAGAAAGCGATTCGCTACGACCAGCAAGCGCCCGTCCGACTTCAGCACATCGTACGCCTCGCGCACGATCTGGTGCGCGGTGGCGGTCATCACGTCAACGCCCTGGTGAAAGGGTGGATTCGACAGCACCAGGTCGAAGCGGCGATCCGCCAGCCCTTCGGTCACGTCGCCGGGCAGCACCGCGCAGCGATCGTCCAGACCGTTAAGGCGCACGCTCTCGCTCGCGCAGCGCACCGCGCGCAGATCATCGTCGATCAGCGTCACCTGCGCGCCACCTTGCGCGGCGACGATCCCGACAATGCCATAACCACAGCCAACATCGAGTACGTCCTGTCCGGCGGAGACAGGCTCTGCGACCAGGTGATCGAGCAGCAGCGCGGTGCCTTCATCTAATTCGTTCCAGCTAAACAGGCCGGGCATCGTCATGATCGGATACTCGCGTCCGGCGTGCGTGAGAGAGATGGCGCGAGGCTCCCAGGGGCGCGTGTCCCCCCAGGCAGGTGGCAGGCTCACCGCGTCAGGGCGTGTAGCAAGCGCGACCCGGTGGCCGCCTTTGTGCCCCAGCACCGGCGCGGCGCCAAACAGCGCCTCGGCGTCCTTGATCGCGGATTTCGCGCCCGCCGCATTGGCGCCCGCCAGATACAGCCAGCCGCCCGGCTTGACGCTCTGCGCTGCGGTCCACAGCCACGCGCGCGCCGCCTCGCGCCCCTTGGGGAACTCGAGCAGCGCCACATCCGCCTCGCCGTGCTGCGCGGGGTCGGGGTAGACGGTTGCGGCGGTCGCCAGCCCTGGCACGCGCGCCAGCGTGTTCAGCGCGCGGTGCGAGCTGTGCAGCGCCGTAACCTGTCCATTCGGCTCGACCGCCTCAAGCGCCCAACGCGCCAGCGCCGGATCGTCGCTGTTGAGCAGCAAAGCGCGCTGTCCAGCCTGGAGCGTGGCAAAGCTACCGAACAAGGTGGTCGTCGCGTTGAGCTTAGATCGCATCAATGGCTCCCGTATCAGGTGAATTCAGCGCCAGCAGTATAGCGCGTCTGGCGTGGAGCGCACTAATCTCCCCAGATCAGGCAGCGTGGCACAATAAACCCCTCGGTTGAGGGGCGCTGTGTGCAAAGAGTATTAGGATTCGGACGCTTCTCGGGGGAAATCATCCGGCGGGGGAGCAGGCTCCGTCAGCTCGAGGTCGCTGTCCGGGCTTTCCAGCCAGGATTCGAGCGCGCCCGGCGGAAAGGCCGGGACAATCACCTCGCTTGGCGCGTGATCGCTATCATCGTCCAGACGGAAGGGCAGCATGAGATCGTCCGCATCCGGTGCCACCTCAGACGCAGGGCGCTCGGCGCTGCGCCAGGACGCGCGCCTTCCTTCGCCGCGCCCGGCGCGCAGGTCCTCGGTGGTAAGGGTAGGCAGCAGCGCGGCTAGCGCCTGCTCGCCTGTCTTGCGGTTATATTGCAGCACCAACCGGCACTCGTTGATCTTCATCAGGCTGCCAGCGACTTGCAGCCGAAAGGCGGCATCGCCCGCGTCGGGCTGTGCGTTGAGCGCGTTTAGTAGCGTGCTCATGCCACTATACGCGCCGCGCAGCGGCGGCACAAACACCATACGCAGCCACACCCCGCGCGGCGCTTCGGAGGCATCGGTCAGCGCCATCTGTAGCAGCGCGCCGATCTCGTCACCGATCTGGCTGAGCAGCAACATGCTCTCGAAAAACACCGGGGGATGGACGAAGATCGGGCGCGTGTATTCAAGCGTCAGCGTCGTGCGAGTGCGGATATGCTCGGTCAGCCAGTCCGGCAGCGTGGACGCCGCCAGCGGCAAGCGCTTCGACTCAGAGAGCAGCCCGCCGCTCTCAACCGTGACCAGCGCAGCCCACGCTGAAAGCGTATTGCGCGCCATATCCAGCCGCTGCCCAACCGGCAGCAGTGCGCTATATCCCCGGCTCGCCTCTGCGCGCTCGATCGTGCTCAGCCGCGCTGCCGCATCATCCAGCACCGGAGATATCTGCCGGTAAAGATAGTTCTTCACACGGTTGATACTGTCCCAATGCAAAGCATGATATGAGGTCGGGTGGCCCGGTGATTGAGGTTGTGTCTTCGGATCGGCGTTAATGTGCATCGGTCAGGCCCAGCATCATAGATAGGAAGTCAGCGCAGTGGCGCCTCGACGCACGCGCAAATGCGGCCCCAGAGGACCGCACTCGCGGCTGTCTTTATTCTATTATATAGCAGTCTATGACGAAACGCGAGAGATCACACCATTTGTGCGACCGTCACCGGGTATGTCGCGGGCACCTGCTGGGACGCGCCCAGGTAGGCACGGACCTGATCAAGCGCCTCTCGATACATCGCGAGGAGCTCGTCGTCGCTGCCCTTGAACCGGCGCAGCGTCTGCAACGAGCACATCGCGCAGCCGCGCATCGCCCGATAGCTGTCCGTTTCACAGGGCAGGCAGCCGTTCAGCCGGATCATCGTCAGCATGAACGCCAGCGTTTCCTCATGGGTCTCAGGCAGGCTAAGCACATGGTTCACCAGTTTCTGCCAGGATGGCCCCCGTGCCTCGCGCAGATGCGGGATCACGTAGTGGGGGAACATTAATTCATTCTTCGTATACATTCAGACCGATCCTTCTTAATGCTGCCACCGTGCCGGTATGGCATGCCAGTCACGGCTTCGGATTACCGTGGGGACGATGATGAGGGTGCGATGACGGTTCACCTTCGGCCCGATAAGTCTGTTCCGGTGCTGTGCCTGTGCGTTCCATGAGCGAGTGCTGCGCCGCCCAGGGACAAGAAATGTTAAGAAACGATGCCGTTTTTTAACAGTAACAGTATAGCCCGAGATTTGATTCACAATCAAGCCCCCCTATTGACGTTTTTCACGAAAAATTCATTATTGTGTACGCCAATCAGGGAGCCAGAGTCATATCTCTACTTGCCCGGCGGCTGCTCGACGTCTCTCCGCCGCCCGGCATTTTCCGCCTTAGAATGGGGTACAATCGGCGCCCACGTTCTGAGCTTATGCGCACCCAAAAACGCACTACCGCACAAGGAGAGTGATTCGATGATCACCCATCCCCGCCGCCTGCTGGCGCTGATCTGTCTGGCCACCCTGCTCGTCACGCTGGCGCCGCCCGTCCGCGCGCAAGAAATCGCCCGCTACGAGAATACGCAGCTTGGCGTGGCGTTCGATTTCCCCGGCGGCTGGCAGGTCGAAACGTCTGAGAGCGGGCTGGTCGCCGCGGCGCCCGGCGATCTCGCGATTGTGCAAGATGGCGGCGTGCCCGAAGGGCTAGTCGTGCGCATCCTGTTCGGCACGTTCAGCCAGCTCGGGATCACCGACGCCGGGCAGCTCCCCGACGCGCTAGCGCGGCTGGCATCGGTCGGCGGCGCGGTTCCAGAGACGCAGCCCGCCGCGTGGGGCAACGCGATCAGCGGTTTCCAGGCCGAGGTCACGCTTCCCAATGACGGGCTGACGACGCGCGTCGCGCTGCTGGCGGTGGCGGGCGGACGCGTCGCGATCGTGCGCGGTCTGGCCCCTGCTCCGGCGTGGCAGAGCGGCGCAGGCGCGCAGTTCGACGCGCTGGCGCAGTCGCTGACGTTCAGCCTGCCCGAGCGCGACCGGGACCTCGTCAACACCATCGACGCGCACGATGGCGGCGTGTTCTGGCACGCGCAATCCCTTCCCCCCGAAGACGGGCGGCCCGTCACGTATGGCGGCATCACCTACGATATGTTCGACGTGATGTATCTGGCGGCAGGTCCGGGCGGCGTGCTGGCGCTCAACATGACGACCGGCGCGCCGATCAGCTTCATCGGCCCCTGGGGCGAGGCGGATTACGTGGACGTGGCGATTGGTCCCGACACGCGGCTGTATCTCGCCAACGCGACGGGCGAGGACAGCGCGATCAGCGTGGTGGACCGCGCGGGGAACTTCGTGCGCGCCTGGGGCCGTCGCGGGGATGGCGAGGGCGAGTTTGCGCCACATATGCCGCGCACGATCGCCGTGACTCCTGCGGGCGACGTGTGGGCCGTCTCCGAGGGGCACAGCGCGGGGATTGCGCGGCGGCTCTATCGCTTTGACGCGGTCGGGAACCTGCTGGCGGCGGTCGATCTCGGCGCGGTGAACAGCGATCTGGCGGACGTGCGTATCGACAACAACGCGGACACCGGCGCGCTCTACCTCACCGGGACGGGCGGTGCGATCAACGTGCTCGATCCAGACGGAGAGCCGCTGGTCGTCAGCCTGGCGGAAGAGGTGCTGCAAGGCGTGACGCCGGTCGATATTGCGATCGCGCCGGATGACAGCATCATCGTCGCGCTGGCGGCGCCGGGGCTGGACGGCTTCGGCTTCGCGGAGTTCAGCGTCAGCGGGCGGCTGCTGGACCTGTTCGGCTTCCCTTACGACGAGGCGCGCGGCGGCGAATTTTTGCATGGCGAATACCTGCGTCCGGCAGGAATGGTCGTCGGGCCGACCGGCATCGTCTACGCGACCGAAACGAACCCCGCGACCGGCTATTCGCAGGTGCAGGCGTTCAGCTTCCGGGGCGACGGCAATCTGCCGCTGGCGCGCGAAGTCCTGGCCGGGGATGCGGGCGCGTCCGACGCGCTCTCGGTCGATCCGGCTGAGGGTGGCGGCGCGATCGGTTATGGGCAGACGGTGCGCGGCGCGCTGAACAACCGCTATCCAGCGCACACCTACACCTTTGAGGCGGCGGCGGGTGATCGCGTTCGCATCACCATGCGGGACGCCAGCGGCCAGGGCCAGCTTGACCCGGTGGTTCGCCTGCTGGGCCGCGACCAGCGCGAGCTGGCCGTCAATGACGACGTGGGATCGCTCGCGCCGGAAGGGTTCAGCCAGCGTGATGCCGTGCTGGAGTTCGCGCTCAGCGGGCCGGGGACGTACACCATCGAGGCGACGCGCTTCGGCGGGCGCGGCGAGTACGTGCTGACGCTGGAGAGGGTGGACGGGTAGAAAGGAGATTTTGCCATGTCGAGCTTGCTGCTCACCGTTATCCTGGCGCTGCACGCGCTAGTCCTGGCCGGGAACGCGCAGCCACCGGAGCCAAGTTGCGCGCCGGAACAATGGCCGCGCGGACAGTATGCGCCGATCACCCGCGAGACGCTCGACCAGTTGGAGCCGGTCGTCTCGTTCGAGTGCGACACGCCAGTGGAGCTGGTCTGGTCACCGGACGGACGGTATCTCGCCATCAGCACGCCACAGGCGATCTGGGTGCATGATCTCGGCGCGGAGCGCGCGCCGCTGGCCCTGCCACCGACGACCGATGGACCGTTTGAGCGTTCCGGCGCGCTGGCGTTCAGCCCGGACAGCACGGCCCTGGCGCTGGTCGATCCCACCAATGGCGCGCTGCAACTCTGGTCGTTGGCAGACGCCCAACTGATCAGGACGACTCCCGCGCGGGCCGAGATCGACGACTTGGAACGCTATACCGGTCTCGCGGCGATCAGCCCGGACCTCTCGCAGTGGGCGCTCGCTTACCTGCACAGCAGAAGCATCTATCTGTTGGACGCCACATCCGGCGAGCCGTTGGCCGTGCTGCGCGGACACATCCGCGTCGGCGCGCTGGCCTACTCGCCCAACGGCGCGCGCCTGATCTCCGGCGGTAGAAATGGCGGAACCAGCCATGACCCGAACGATACCACCGTGCGCGTGTGGGACACGCAAACTGGCGCGATGCTGGCGGCCTTCGACGTAAACACCCCGCTGAATTACATGGTCAACTCGCCCCAGCACATCGCGTTTTCGCCGGATGGAGATGTCGCGGCATTCTCTCTGTTTACCGGAGTCTTCCGGGATATTGCACCGGTCGCCTTGCTCGACTTGACCGCTCTGGATCTCAGCACCATCCCGGCAGGCGATTACACGGCAAAAAACGTAACCTTCAGCCCGGACGGAGCATTGCTTGCCGTCAGCTTGATCGATCAAGTGTATCAAAAGACTATCATTTTTCTCGACTATGACAGCCGCCAGGTCGTCGGTGAAATAGCCTTTGGTGAAGACTTCATACTAGGGATCTCTTTCAATCCGGTGGGTACGCTGATGCTTGTGTCGGCTTACGATGATACGCTCACCAATCGGATAGAAGTTTGGGCGGTGGCGGAATAGCAGAACTGCACGCCAGACACGTATAGCATCGAGGCGACGCGCTTCGGCGGGCGCGGCGAGTATCTGCTGACGTTGGAAAGGGTTGAGGGGTAGGCGTACACGCTCAGTGTTTCAAGCGTTCAGGCGCACCGTTCAGATATGCCGGTGCGCTTCATTTCGCATTTCGCACGTTACGACTACACTTAGAGGTGGATGGTGACACAATGAGAGAACAGAAATATGAAATACTGGGTTAATCTCTCTTCTCCCACGACCTACGAAATATTCACTCAATCCTCTCGAACTATTTCCGGGTATCGAGCGTCACAGGAGCAGCAAGCAAAAAGAGTCCAGATCGGTGACATTTTTGTTTGCTATATGACAAAGCTGTCTCGATGGGTCGGTCTGCTCGAAGTGCAAAGCGAGTGTTTCATCGACACTACGCCAATTTATTCACAAGATGACCCATTCGTGGTGCGATTTCAGGTCAAGCCGCTGGTTTGGTTACCGCGAGAAGCAACCATTCCAATCCACGCCGACATTGTCTGGAACAATCTGTCATTCACTCGCGGACACGATAAAGGCTCTAGCCAGTGGACCGGGCACGTACGCCGCAGCTTATATGAGCTGTCTCCAACAGATGGTCGCTTTCTTGAAGAACTGCTAACCGAACAAGCACTTAAACAGCACCCTTATCCCTTTGACGAGCGTGAGTATCAGAAACACTTAACACGGACCGTTCGTGGCAGCGCGAAAACCGTCGATGTGACCGTCCCAGAAAACACCGAAGATGAAACTGTCGTCGCGCCAGTTATCCAAGACGAAGTCCGCGAATCGATCAAGATGCAGGCGCTTCTAGCACGTATCGGTCAGAAAATGGGAATGAAAATCTGGATTCCGAAAGCCGACCGAAGCCGTGTGCTGAGCGAATGGAAAGGCGGCGAGAGCGCGCTGCTAGACATCCTGCCTCTCAACTATGACGAGACGACGATCAAGACAATCGAGCAGATTGACGTGCTTTGGCTGAGAGGTCGGGCCATCGCTCGCGCTTTCGAAGTCGAGCACACAACATCTGTGTATTCCGGTATCCTTCGGATGGCAGACCTGCTGGCGCTTCAGCCGAATATGGATATCAAGTTGCACATCGTCGCGCCGACTGCTCGACAGGACAAAGTCTTTCAAGAGATACGGCGGCCTGTCTTCTCGCTGCTGGAGCGCGGTCCGCTTTATGAAAGCTGCACCTTCCTGTCCTATGAGAGCGTGCACGAACTCGCGAACGAGCGACACCTGAGCCATATGTCTGACAGCGTTATTGATGACGAATATGCACAAGTAGCCGAGTAAAATCTTGAAAAACATGCCCATGTTCCCCGCCATCCTCGCTGCCGCGGATCGCCTGCGCGGGCACGCGCACCGCACGCCCATCCAACGCTCGCGCACGCCGGAGCCGAGGTGCTGCTCAAGTGCGAGAACTTCCAGCGCGGCGGCGCGTTCAAGTTTCGCGGCGCGTTCAACGCGATCAGCCTGCTCTCCGACGAGCAGCTCGCGCGCGGCGTGATCACCTACTCGTCCGGCAACCACGCCCAGGCAATCGCGCTGGCGGGGCGGCTGCTCGGCGTGCAGACGACTGTCGTCATGCCAGACAACGCGCCCGCCATCAAGCGCGCCGCCACCGAGGGCTACGGGGCGCGCGTCGTCCCCTACGACCCCGCCACCGGGGACCGCCAGCAGATCGCGGAAGCGCTCGCCGCCGAGCATGGCTACACCATCATTCCCCCGTATGACGACGCGAACATCGTCGCCGGGCAAGGGACCGCCGCGCTCGAACTCATTCAGGATGCCGGGGCGCTCGATTGGCTGCTGGTGCCGTGTGGCGGCGGGGGATTGCTCAGCGGATCGGCCATCGCCGCGAAGGGGCTGGCGCCGGGATGCCGCGTGGTCGGCATTGAGCCGGAAGTGGCCGACGACGCGACACGCTCGTTCCACACGCGGACCCTGCACACCGTCCACAACCCGCCGACCATCGCCGATGGGACGCGCACGCCGTCGCTCGGCGCGGTCACGTTCCCGCTGGTGCTCGAATACGTGGACGACATGCGGACGGTCAGCGAGGACGCGATCGTCGAGGCAGTGCGCTTCCTGTTTTTCCGCACGAAGCTGGTGGTGGAGCCATCCGGCGCGCTCGGTGTGGCGGCCCTGCTGAGCGGCGCGGTCCCGACGAGCGGGCGCGTCGGCGTGATCCTCAGCGGCGGGAACATCGACGGCCCGACAATGGCGCGCATCCTCACCGGCTGAGCGCGTCAGTCCGCGACAATATAGAGCGTGATGCTCGCCGGGTCGCCGCGCACGTCATCCCGCCAGGGCACGATCTCCAGCGTGTGCGTGCCGGTGCTGTCCGGCTCGTAGGTGAAGTACCCCTGATACATCTGCTGCCCGCCGATGGGCGTAGACATAATCACACGGTTCAGGCGCCGCAGCTCGACGCGCGTCAGCCCCTGGTTGTCCCGCACGGAGTATTGAACCTCGATCGTTTCGCCGAGCCGGACCTGCGCGTTGTTCGCCGGAGACTGCACCGCGGCGCTGGGCCGGTCGAACGGCGTGGGAGAAGCTGCCGGGACGGTTGGAGTCGCGGCATTTTCCTCGCCATTGCCATCCAGCAAGCCGGTCGCCAGCACGATAATCACGCCCGCGGCCACAATCACCGCCGCGGCGATCGCGATCCCCCACAGCCAGCGACCGAGCGCCATGCGTTCCGGCTCCGGCTCGTAGTCGTATTCGGCGTAGGGGGGCGTGTAGGCAGGCGGTTGCTGCTGCGCCGGCGGCTGATAGCTGGCGGGCGGCTGCACCGGCTGGGGCGGCGGCGGGGGAACATAGCGCGGCGGCGGCGCGAGCGTGGGCGGCGCGGGCGCCTGGTCGGCAGGCATGGTCGGCGCTTCGTCGGGCGCGTCCGTGCCTGCCCCGTGCCGGACCATCTCCTCTTCCGCCATGCGATCTTCGAGCGCGTCCAGCTCGGCGGCGGTCGCGCCACTGCGCCCGCCCTCGAACAGCGTCTGCTCTGGCAGGCGCGAGGGCTGCTGGATCGCCTCTTCCAGCGCGGCAGCCACGTCCCCCGCCGAGGCGTAGCGATCCTCGGGGCGCTTGGCGAGCGCCTTGCTGATCACCGGCTCAATAGCCAGCGGAAGATCGGGCTTAATCGTGTGCGGCTGCGGCGGCGTCATGTCGAGGTGCTGGTACATCAGCCCGTGCGGCGTCTCGGCGGCGAACGGCACCTGCCCGCACAGCATCTGGTAGAGGATCACGCCCAGCGCGTAGATATCTGTCCGCCCGTCAATTGGCTCGGCGCGCCACTGTTCGGGCGCCATGTAGGTCGGCGTGCCCATCACGGCGCCGGTCGCGGTAAGGCCGGTCGTCGGGCCGCCGCTCAGCATCTTGGCGATGCCGAAGTCGGTCAGGTAGGCATTGCCCAGGTTGTCCAGCAGGACGTTGGTCGGCTTGAGGTCGCGATGCACGATCCCGCGTAGGTGCGCGTAATCCAGCGCCGAGGCGATCTGGCGCGTCAGTTCGACCGCGCGCTTGACCGGCAGCGCCCCGCCGCGCAACTCGTGCGCGAGGTTGCCGCCTTCCATCAGGCGCATGACGAGGTAGATCGTCTCGCCCTCGCGCCCGAAGTCGAACACCGGCAGAATGTGCGGATGCTGCAGCCGGGCGATGATACGCGCCTCGCGCTCGAAACGCTCCGCGAACTCCGGCTCGGCGGCCAGCTCTGGACTGATGATCTTGATCGCAACATCGCGGTCCATGCTCGGCTGGTGCGCCCGGTAGACGGTCGCCATGCCGCCCTTGCCGATCACCTCATGGAGTTCGTACGGCCCCAACTGTTGGCTGCTGGGAGTAGTCATCTGGATCGCGCCCCACTTGATACTTGTCTACCCTGGTTTTAGGTGAAACGCCTCAGGGAGACAAACACGCACACGGCAAATCTGTCAATCCTTGCGAAAGATCAAGATGTTCTGGTGAATGATATTCGGGACATACGCGCTCGGATAGCCATAGGGCCGGATGCGCGTGCCCGTGCTGTACCAGATTTTCTCGCCCTTAAAGCGCCAGCCGAGCGCCCGGAAGCGCTCCGCCACGATTGCCGACGTGTGAATATACTCGCCGCCCTGGTAGGCGTCCCGCAGGATCATCGCCAGATAGCGGCGCGGCTTGAGCACGCGCAACATCTGCACGCCGACCTCGTCCAGTGCGTCGAAAAACGCCTCGAACGAGCCGAGCTTGCTCAGGTCGCGCGGGTCGTTGCTGTACGGCACGTAGCCGCTGCGCCGGTTCGAGTGCCCGTAAAGCTGGCTCGCCTGTTCGCCGGACATCGTCTGCTCCAACTCCGGGCTGTAGGGCGGATCGGTTGCGATAAAATCGACCGACGCGGCGGGCAAGGTGGGCAGCACCTGGCGGCAGTCGCCCTGGATAAAGCTGTGCGGCGCCAGGCTCTCCTGCGCGCAAACAGCGTGGTACAGCGCAATCGACGCGGGATTGAGCTCGATGCTTACTGAGCGCCGCCCCGCGAGATGCGCGCCCAGCGCCGTCCCCCCCGCGCCGCCGAACGGGTCCAGCACCAGATCGCCGCGCTTGCTGAAGAATTCAATCAGGTCCTGCATCAACTGCGGCGGCTTGTTCCCACCCTGGCGCTTGCGCAGTTCGTGCCCCAGAATGGACGGGTACGTCGTGCGCATCACCGACTTGGTGAACCACAGCCATTCCGCACCGGTCAGGTCATTCAGGCGGTTGCGCGGGTGCTGCTCGGCAGGGGCCGGGCCGTCACCGGGCGCGGCATCAGGCGCGAACGCTTCCCGCACGCGGCGCTCGTCCACGTGCGCCGCCACGCGCTCCAGGAAGGTATCGACGGTCAGCGCGGGCATGCACGCGTCTAGCGCGACTGGCATCCCCAGCTCGCGGCTCAGCGCCGCCTCTATGACGCGCCGGATGTGATCGATCAGTTCTTCATCCGCGCCGTTGTTCATGGGTCCTTCCTACGCAGCCCACCCGCTCCGATGCCCGGCTCGATCATACACGATTCTGCCCGCGCCCGCGCAGACATGCCGCCCGCACGCTATTGCGCGGTGTAGCCCCCGTCGATGTACAACTCCGCCCCAGTGACGAATTTCGCCTCATCCGATGCCAGATACAACACGCCGTACGCCACGTCAACCGGCTCGCCAGGGTGCCCAATCGGGTGAATGCGGTTGCGCCCCTCCATGTACGCTTCATAGCCTTCCGGCGCGTCGAGGGCCATCCCCTTCACCAGCTCGGTCATGATCGTGCCGGGATGCACCGAGTTGACGCGGATCCCCTGGCGCGCGTAGTACATCGCGTCCGTCTTGGTCATCAAGCGGACCGCGCCTTTCGCCGCGTGATAGGGTGGCACGTCCGCCGACCCGATCGCGCCGTAGATCGACGAGATGTTGACAATCGAGCCGCCGCCCTGCGCCAGCATCACCGGGACGACGTGCTTGGTGCAGAAGAACGCGCCCTTCACATCCACCGCGAAGACGGCATCCCACTCCTCTTCGCTAATCTCATGCGTCGGTTTGTCCACGCCAGACAGCCCCGCGTTGTTAACTAATATATCGATCCGCCCGAAACGCTCGACAATCGCCGCCACTGTCTCGCGCACGCTCGCTTCGTCCGCCACATCCATCCGCCAGAACGCCGCGCGACCGCCGCCTTCGCTGATTGCGTCCGCGACTGTCTGCCCTTCCGCTTCGAGAATATCGGTCACGGCGACCGTCGCCCCTTCGCGCGCGAATAGCTCGCACGTCGCGCGGCCAATCCCCAGCCCGCCGCCGGTAATCAACGCCACTTTGTTCTCAACACGTCCCATCCTGAACTCTCCGTTACAGGCAAAAAACATCCGCCTATGATAGATCACCTTCGCGAATTTTCGAACTCTGCTGCGAGATCGCTCGCGCCTTTTTTCACAAGAATGAACTATACTTAAGGAAGGTTGAAGTGTACGCCAGCGAAGTTATCCTGCCTGGTTTTTGCGCTGGCAGCAGTAAGGAGTTAACGCATGACCGATTTAGCGGAAAGCTGCGCGCGTCCGCCGACTGTGGGGCCGATCCTGCCCCCGGATGAAGCACGCGCAGACGACGAACCAGCGATCCGACAGGAGGTACGACGCATGATCGCACGTGTAGGCAAGCCCGCCCCCGATTTTGAGACGACCGCGTATCATCAAGGCGGGTTTAAGAATGTGAGACTTTCGGACTACAAGGGTAAATGGGTGCTGCTTTGCTTCTATCCCGGTGACTTCACCTTCGTCTGACCGACGGAGCTGGCGGCAGTTGCCGCCCACTATGACGAACTCCAGGCGCTGGACGTTCACGCACTCTCGGTCAGCACCGACAGCCACTTCACCCACAAGATCTGGCAGGAAGAAGAACTCACCAAGATGATCGAAGGCGGCGTGCCGTTCCCGATGCTCTCTGATCCGGGCGGACGCATCGGCGAGGTGTACGGCATTTACGACGAGGCCGCTGGCGTGGACATCCGCGGGCGCTTCCTGATCGATCCGGATGGTATCATCCAGGCGATGGAAGTGATGACGCCCTCGGTTGGCCGCAACATCACGGAGCTGATCCGCCAGGTGAAAGCCTTCCAGCACGTCCGCGCAACCGGCGAGGTCATGCCCGCCGGGTGGCAGCCGGGCCAGCCCACGCTCAAGCCAGGGCCGGACCTGGTCGGCAAGGTGTGGACAGTCTGGAAGCCGAGCAAGAACGGCGCCTAGCTGACGGTCTGAGTTTTTAGGATAGCCACACGGAAACGCAAGCGGGGCAGCCAATTGGCCGCCCCGTTGTTGCGCTGCGCGGGCTGCGCATCAGCCAGTGCGCTGCAGGCGATCGCCTTGCAGGATGTAGCGCTGCACGGTGCTCATCGGGCAACCATCAAACAGCACGACGTATTCCTTACCCTCGAAGTCCGGTCCGGCGACCACCACATACTCGCCCTGCACGTTGCGGTAAAAGCGGATGCTCTCGAATTCAGCGATCATTGCATTCGCGCCGGTTGGCGTAGGCGGCAGCTCAGAGTAGGGTACCTGGAGCGCGAAGAAGCCGCTCCCATCGCTGGCAGCGCCCGCGCCCGGCGAGTTCACGCCATAAATGATCACCCGCTGATAGTCTGCATCGCAGTAGACCGCCGCGTAGGCGTGCGGATCAGGGTTCAGTCGGTCATCGCCCGGTGACCACCATTCGGGCTGCCACGTCTCCGGCTCTTCGGTTGGTTCGGCTGTTGGGTCCGGCGTTGGGTCTTCGGGCGCAAGCTGGCACGCACCGGTGAAAGAGATCAAATTAGATATGGGGTACGAAAAGAGATCGTAGCGAATTGTGAGCGTTGTACCCGCTGGCACTGCCGGAAAGCTAAACTCGTCGGACGTGAAGCCCGTTCCCTGGACGGACTGCCCGAGCGGGATCACGCCGCGCGGGGAACTGAACAAGATTTCATCGGTCTCAGGTCGTATCACGAGAGCCCACACCAGGACAGAATCCAGCTCCCCGTCTCCATCCGAATCGTAGTTGACATCATACTCTCCAACTGTGTCGCTTGTAATACCTGACATGTGAAAAGAATCACAGTAAATCGTCCATTCCTCTGCGATCGTCGGCATGCAGCCGGTCAGTACCAGCAGCAGACCTGCCGCGACTAGAAACGCGCATTTTCTAAACATGTCGACGGGGTCCTTAAGGGGCGTGGTTCGAGACGCTAGCATCAGTATACGAGCCTATTCTCACCAGGTGTATTAAGAATTCGTGAAATTCACCGCAAATGCTTCGCGTCGGATTGCTCCCATTTCCAGCCGAACCCTCTATAATTGGGAGCAACCTGCCTCTCGCCACTGTTTACCATGACGCCTGAAAGGACGGACCGTGCGCCACCTGTTCCCCACCCGCCTGCCCGCACAGCCGGATCGCCGATGGTGGCAGCGGACGCTGCTGGTTAACGCCGGCATCGTGCTGATTGCCGCGGCTGCGATTCAGCTTGTCCCGGCCCTGCCCGATAACCCACCCGTTGTACGCGAGCCGGTATGGGACTCGCCCGAAACCCGCGCGCTGACCGTCCAGGCGTGCTATGACTGCCACAGCAACGAGACCGAGTGGCCCTGGTACGCACGTATCGCGCCGATCTCATGGGTGCTGGCGTATGACGTGGTCGAGGGGCGCGAGGCGCTCAATTTCTCAGAGTGGGACCGGCACGCGATCGCGATCGATACCGACGAACCGTTCGCGCCCAAGCCGCTGACCGAGCAGATCGCCGACGAGATCCACAGCGGCGCAATGCCGCCCGGCACCTATCGCCTCGGGAACCCGGCGGCGCGGCTGAGCGACGAACAGAAGAACGCGCTGATCCTCGGCTTGCAGCGCACAGTTGAGGCCAACCAGCATCCGCCAAACGACTGATGCCGGACGCGCCGATACCCCGTATAATGGGGACACACGCTCCCCAGGGGGCCGATCTTCCAGTGCGAGCAAGTGTGACTTTCCGTTGATGGTGCTTTTTGAAAGGTGGCGCACGCGATGACGACTGCAATTGGTGGCGTCGAGGTCTTGCGAGGCAACGATCGGCGCACCTTCGACTCCCTTCTGCAGCCGGGTGAAGAGGTGCTGTTTTGCATCCAGAACCAAAACCCACGCCCGGACTGGCAGCGGATGCAAACAGTTGAATTGTCTTTGACGGAGCATGGCGCGCTGGTCGCGCTCGACACGCGGTTGGTGTTCTTGCACGTCTTCGGCCCGGCGAGCGGCCGCTACGAGGAGATCACCAGCCTGGACGTGTACCGGCACGAGCAGCGTCCGATCCCTTGCCTGTGGGTGACCACCCGCACGCACGACATGCCCTTCAGCGACACGACGCTCTCGTTTCTATTTGACCAGGAAGCGCAGCAAGCGCACCCCTACCATTTTTTCATCGATCAGAAGTCGTATTCATTAGTCGAGCCGTACATCCAGCAGTTGAAGGGGCTGGTCCGCACAGCGCAGGCCGCGGCGAGCAAACCCGACGCTGAAGAAGACCTGGTCACAAAGCTGGAACGGCTCGCCCGTCTGCACCACGATGGGCATCTCAGTAACGACGAGTTTGAGGCCGCCAAGCGCAAGCTCCTCGACAGCTAGCGCGCCAATTAGCGAGTCCTACTATGGAAGATATGTTTGAGCGCCGACCGTGGCTGCTGCCACTGATCCTGGCGCTGTTGACGCTTGTCTTGCTCCGCCCAGCTCTCTTACCGCTCACACCCGGCGAAGCGCTCAACGGCAGTGACTTGACCGGTATGTTCTACCCACTGAATGAGGCCACCGGGCGCTTGATCCGCACCGGGACGCTGCCGCTCTGGAATCCGCACCAGGTTATCGGCCATCCCGTTGTCGGCAATCCGCACACCGCGCTGCTCT
>CAZVCM010000006.1:0-11374 GCA_964626105.1 uncultured Thermoflexus sp. | reverse complement strand
GCTCTACCCCGGCACGTGGTTTATCTGGCTGGTCGGCGCGCAGCGCGGCATGGCGCTGATGCTGGCGCTGCACACATGGCTCGGCGCGTGGGGCATGGGTCGGGTCGCGCGTTCGTTCGGCAGCACGCACAGCGGCGCGCTGCTGGCGGGCATAGTCTACGCCATGAGCGGCTGGGCCGGCGCGCGCTACTACGCCGGGCACTATAACCTGATGCTGGTCGCCGGATGGGTTCCCTGGGGCATCCTGACCTATCATCACGCGCTCCGACGGCGCGCGCCACGCGCGCTGCTCCCGGGGATCGGCGTGCTCGGCGCGGCGCTGCTGGCGGGCTATCCTCCACTGCTGCTCTATCTGGCGCTGGCGTGGGGGTTCCTCTGGCTGTATCACTGCGCGATCGCACCGGAAGGAGAGCGCCGTCGCGCCGCCTGGGATGGCGCGTGGCGAGCGGCTGCTATCGGCGCGGGCGCGCTGATCCTCGGGGCGGGTCTGTTATTCCCCGCAGCAGAGCTGGCGCGTCTCTCGGTCCGTGAAGGGTCCGGCCTCGCCTTCGCCGCCTCATACGCGCTGCCGCCTGCCAATCTGCTGACGCTGGCCGTACCGGGCCTGTTCGGGTGGCCGCAGGTCGAGCCATATTACTACTGGGGCGAGTTGTTCTTTGAGGAACACACGGCGTACGCCGGTCTGCTGCCGCTGCTGGCGATCCCGCTCGCCTTTCGTTGGGCGCGGCGCGAAAGTGCCTACTTCCTCGCGCTGATCGCCTTCGGCGCGGTCTACAGCGTCGGAATCGAGGGCGGGCTGATGCCTGTGCTGGCGCACTGGATCCCCGGCTGGACTTCGTTCCGCGTGCCTGCGCGCGGCCTGTTCCTGGTCGTGATCGGGCTGGCCGGGCTGACCGCCTTGCTGATCACGCACCTGCAGCACGCGACGCCTGAGGCACGAGCAGCGCTGCTTCGCCCGGTATTGCGTGTCTGGCTACCAGGCGCGGTCGCGGTGCTCTTTACGCTGGCGATTTTCTTCACCGGCTGGTACGCCGCCTCAAGCCACGTCGAGCCGATGCCTTTACGCGCCTATCAAGTCGCTGAGGCGCTGGCGCTGGCGGGTATGTTCGCGCTCGGCGCGTGGATTGTGCTCTGGCTTTGGGCGCAACCAGACGCCGCGCTCGGGCGTTGGGCGCTGGCAGTGACTGCCGCGTTCGTCCTGGTCGATGCGTGGCACGGCGCGCTGCCGAACATCCGCGTGGGCGATGCGTCCGAGGCGCCAATGTGGACCGGGGCGCGCGACAACATTCCACTGGACGACGCCGGGCGCGTGCTGGCGCGGCTGCCCTGGGGCGGGCCGGAGAACGGCGCCAGCGTGACCGGACATTTTCACGTCCTCGGCTATGATCCGCTGTGGATTGAGACCTTCGACCGGCTGCGGAAGGTGAGCGATAGCAACGATCCGAACGGGATCGCGAACACGCTGCTGGGCGTGCGCTACGTTCTAGCAACCGAACCGCAGGATGACCTGACCAACTTCGAGCTGAGCGGCATCGCCTACGAAAGCCTCTACTACGAGCGGACCGATCCCTTCCCCCGCGCGTGGATTGCGACTGATGCCCGCGTCGAGCCGGATGACGACACAGCGCTCGCGCAGCTTGCCGATCCCGCTACCGACCTGCACGCGACCGTTTACCTCGACCGGGCGCTTGAGTGCGAATCCGGCGGCGGCGATGCAACGATCCGTCTATACGACACGAACGAGGTGCAGATCGAGACGTCCGGCGAGGGTGGCGTGCTGGTTCTCAGCGACCAGTACTATCCCGGCTGGCGCGCTGAGGTCGATGGCGAGGAGGTCACGATCGCGCGGGCGGATGTGGCGTTCCGCGCGGTGTGCGTCCCGCCCGGCGAGCATACCGTCACCTTCACCTATCGCCCGCTGTCTTTCTACGCAGGCGCGGCGATCTCAGCAGCGGGTTGGGCGCTGTGGGCGCTGGTGTGGGTCCTGGCGTGGCGCGTTGACAGGCGTGGCCACCCGGCTATATGATTAGGGTTCCGCACGCATGGCGCGAGGACACCGCCCCAATGACCGATTATCACGAGTTGCTCAGCGCAGCGAAGGAAGACCCGTCCAGCGCGGATTATCACACGCTGCGCATGGCCTACACGCGCTCTGACCGCTACCGACCCTATACGCAGCAGAAAGGGCTGATCGCCGCGCTCGATACGGCCCTGCGCGCGTCCGACCTGGATGGGGCGCTGAACGTCGCGCAGCAGCTTCTGGGCGCCAACTACCTCGATATCGAAGCGCACATGGCGGCGGCGTATGTCTACACGATGCAGGAAAACGTCGAGATGGCGGCGCATCACCAGCTATTCGCCAACGGGCTGATTAAGGCGATCCTCAACAGCGGGACGGGCCGCGACCCCGATGGCGCCTTCATCGTGATCGACATCCCCGAAGAGTACACGATCATGCGGATCCTGGGGTTGGAGCCATCCGGTCAAAAGCTGCTGAACCAGCAGGGGCGGTGGCTCGATGCGTTCGACGTGCACCAGCGCGGCGCGGGTGACGACGCGACCGCCTTCAAAATTTACTTCAACATCGACCTGCCGCGTGGCTGGCTCAACCGCCGGATGGACGCGCATAACACCGCCACGAAAGAGGATGAAGCGCTATGAACGCAGACGCGCTGCGCGCGCTCTACACCTATCATTTCAAACTGTACCGCCGCGTGTGGGATTGTATCGATCACCTGACCGACGAGCAGTTCGTCGCGCCGGTTGACTATTCGATCGGTTCCGTGCGCAACCATATGGTGCACCTTGCCACCGTCGAGCACCGCTGGCTCGCGCGGGTTGCTGGCTCTCCGCTGCCTGACCGGTTGCGCTATGAGGACTATCCGACGCGAGCCGCCGCGCGTGCCAAGAGCGACGAGGTGGAAGCGCATTTCAAGAGCTTTCTCGACGGGCTGACCGACGCTGACCTCGACCGCCCGATTACCTACACCTTCTGGCGCGTTGAGGGACCGGTGACAAACACAATGTGGGAGATTCTCATCCACGTCGTCAATCACGGGACGGATCACCGCGCGCAGGTCCTGCCCATCCTGCACCGGCTCGGTGCGCCCACGCTGGAGCAAGATCTCATCCTGTATTTGTTGGAGCAAAGCAGCAATTAGCCGTTAGCCGTGAATGACTAGCAAGAGCCTGGACAAAGTTGCGCGATACCTACCGGCGGCTTTCCCAGATTCAGGCAACGGGCCGAAGCAGAGAACGGGCCGAGCAAGCTCGGCCCCTACATATTCCTTTGTTGGCTAACCGCTCATCGCTAACAGCTAGCCGCTTTTCTCAAGCAGGTCCTTCACCGCCCGCGCTACGTCCGCACGCGGCGCGCGGACCTCATATCCGTCGCGCAACCGCTTCAGCCCGACGACCCCTTGCGCAAACTCATCCGGTCCAAGGAACGCGACCACCGCCGCGCCCTTGCGATCCGCGTACTGTACTTGCTTGCCGATTGCGCGCTTGGGCTGCATGATCGCCTCGGTGCGGATACCCGCCGCGCGCAGTTCGTTCGCCAGCGCTAGCGATGGAGCCTGCATCTCCGGCCCGAAGACCGTCACCACCGCCTGCACGACCGTCCCGGTCAGTTCGGGCGGATAGAGATTGAGCAGGTCCATCAGGTCGATGATGCGCTCGATGCCCAGGCTGGAGCCGGTCGTCGGCAGGCTGAACTTGCGGAACATGCCAATCAGCTCGTCATAGCGCCCGCCGCCGGTCACGCTGCCGAGGTTGTCCGGCTTGGTGATGTACGTCTCGTAGACCGGGCCGGTGTAATACCCCAGGCCGCGCACCATCGCCAGATCGACCGCGTACCGCTCCTGCGGGATGCCCATCGCCGCCAGGTGATCGAGAATTTGCTCCAACTCACTAATCCCCTCAACCGCGACCGGCACGCCGCTAAGCTGCGCGCGCACCTGGCCGAGCGCGTCTGCGCCGCCATCGCGCAGCGCCAGCAGCTCGACCATGCGCCCGATGACGGCATCTTCGATCCCGCTGGCGGCCAGCTCGCGCCGCACGCCGTCCAGCCCGATCTTGTCGAGCTTGTCGATGCTGCGATACAGATCGCCAAGCTGCGCGTCCGGCACGCCCGCATAAATCCCGATCCCGGTCAGAATCTTGCGGTTGTTGATGTGCACCGTGAAATCGCGAAAGCCGAGCCGGTCCAGCGCCGTCGCCAGCAGGCTGATTACCTCGGCATCCGCCGCCATGTTCTCGATCCCGACGATGTCCACGTCACACTGCACGAATTCGCGATAGCGGCCCTTTTGCGGGCGGTCGCCGCGCCAAACCGGCGCGATGTGATAGCGGCGAAACGGCATCGACAGGTCATGCTCGTGCATCGCGAAATACCGCGCCAGCGGCACAGTGAGGTCATAGCGCAGCGCGAGTTCTTCCTTGCCGCCGGGGTGCTGCGCGTAGAAGATCAGCTTGTCCGCTTCTTCGCCGCTCTTGCCGAGCAGCGTGTCCAGCATTTCAAGCACAGGGGTGTAGATCGGCTCGAAGCCGAACGTCTGGAAGACATCCGTTACCACGCCGAACACATACTCGCGCTTGAGCACCTCGCCGGGCAAGAAATCACGCATGCCTTTCGGCTGCCGGGGGGCGATCTTAGCCATCTGTGCTAACTCCATCTGCCTGCTGAAACCGGGCCGGGACACAAAAAAGCGGGACGACCGGCGCCCACGCTTCTTACACATACGCACGCGTCGTCAGACTGTTATGCCATCCAGTGATGATCGTGCTCAATTTGGCGGCGCATGTAAAATTCTCCTCGAATCTGCGTTCTTCAAAGTATAGACACGTTGCCCAAGCCTGTAAAGGGCATCACGCACCGTACGATAACGCAACGATTTCCGGCGCATGCTTGCCAGCAGGGCAACTTACGCCTACAATGAAAAATTGTCGCGTTCAGTAAGGATAATCCATTACCATGCCGATCATCGTCGAACGCATCGATCCCGATCCGGTGCTGGTTTACAGGTTCAGTGGCCGCATCACGCTGGGCGATCTTGAAGCGTTGCGCGCTCAAGAGGCGCCTCATTTCAGCACCGTTCAGCCGGACGACTGTCTGCGAATCATCCTCGATCTGAGCGAGCTGTACACGATCCCGGCAGAACTCTTTGCCCCGCTGCAACACACGCGCCTCGTCCGCGATCGGCGCGTATGCGTGGTCAGCGTCGTCGGGGCGAATGCGTACCTGCGCGCGCTGGCGATCAGCCTCGGGTTGCTCGCCGCGCGGCACGATTTTGTCTTCTACAACACGCGCGAAGAAGCGCTGGCCGCGCTTGAGCGTCACCCTGAGACCAGCCGCGCCTAGCCCGCGCCGTCCTCGGCGGTGACTGCGTAAATCAGCATATCGGCCAGCGTGCCATCAGCCGCGCGCATAAAGTGGCGCAGCCGTCCCTCGAAGGTATAGCCCGCGCGTTCTGCGACCGCTTTGCTGCGGTCGTTGCGCGTGTCCATACGGATCTCGATCCGCCGCGCGCCAAGCACGTCCAGCGCAAACTGCGTCTGCGCCTGCACTGCCTCGGTGACGTAGCCCTGCCCCTGCAAGCTGGTGCGCACCCAATAGCCGATCTCGAAAAAGGGTACGGTCCAATCGCGACACATCAGCCCGCTGCCGCCGACGAACAACCCATCGTCCTTACGTAACAGGATAAACGGCAAGCTTTCGCGCGTCAGCCACTGCGCCGCCATCTGACGGTACACTTCTTCGGTGTCTTCCGGCGCGGGCAGCGGGTTCGCCCAGGGCATCCAGGCCTGAAGCTCCGCCGCCGATTCGCGGATCGCCGCGTTGCCCGGCGCGCCGTCGCCAGGACGCGGCACGCGGATGATCAACCGCTCCGTTTCAAGCTGATCAGGAAAATCGCGCAGGATTGGTTTGGGCTGCTCCGCCATGCATCACTCCCTTTTAAGATGTGCGCCCTTACAGCGCGTGAATCACGTCCAGCAGCGCGCCCGTGCGCACAACCTCGGTCAGCGCGTCGATGTACGGTCCCAGCGGCACATCCCGCGTGATCGGGCGCAGCGGCGCGCCCGGCGCGATCTCGACCGCCCGTAGCGCGTCCAGCGCCGCCACCGTGCCGCGCCCCAGCCGCAGATCGGGGTTCGCCGCCCGCCGCAGTTCGACCGCCTGAAACGCGCACAGAAATTCGATCGCGATCACCGTCTGCGTGTGCGCGACGATCTGCGCCGCCTGCCGCGCCGCGATCGTGCTCATGCTGACGTGATCCTCGCGGTTCGCGCTGCTGGGAATGCTGTCCACGCTGGCCGGATGCGCCAATCCCTTGTTCTCGCTGACCAGCGCGGCAGCGGTGTACTGCGCCATCATGAGTCCGCTGCGCAGCCCTTCCTCGCCCGCCGGTTCGACGATCAAGAACGGGGGCAGGCCGCGATTCAGCCGCCCATCCGTCAGCATGAAGGTGCGCCGCTCGGAAATGCTCGCCAGGTCCGCCAGCGCGATCTTCAGGAAGTCCAGAGCATAGCCGACCGGCGCGCCGTGAAAGTTCCCGCCGGACACCGCTTTGTTGAGGCGCGGCAGGTGCAGCGGGCCGTCATCCTCGGCGAAGATGAGCGGGTTATCCGTCACGGCGTTGATTTCGCGCTCCAACACGCCGCGCACATAGTCGAGCGTGTCCAGCGTCGCGCCCATCACCACCGGCGCGGCGCGCAGGCTGTACGGGTCCTGCGGGGGGCCATCTGCCGGGTCCAGGTCGCGATCCGCGTCGCCGCGCACCAGCGTGCTGCCTTTCAGCAGGTCGTAGACGAACGCCGCCACGCGCTGCTGCCCCTGGTGACCCCGCACCGCGTGCAAATGCGGCAAGAGCGCGTCACGGTAACCGCGCAGGGCTTCGAGCGAAAGCGCCAGCGCGACCTCGGCGCTCGCCAGCGCGCGGAACGCATCATGCCACGCCAGCACGCCAATCGCCGCGCTAACCGCCGTGCCGTTGATCAGCGCGACACCTTCCTTCGCGCCGACCGTCACGCGCGGGATGCCTGCCGCAGCCATCGCCTCAGCGCCGTCCATCAGCACGCCCTGCCACGTCGCCTGCCCGTTGGCGGCGGGATGCGGCGCCTCGCCGGGTGCAGGCGCGCTCAGCACCAGCGCCAGATGCGCCAGCGGCGCCAGGTCGCCGGACGCCCCAAGCGATCCCTGGCTGGGCATCGCAGGGATGACGCCCCGGTTCAGCATCGCGACCAGCGTGTTGATCACCTCAGGCCGCACGCCGCTATACCCCTGCGCGAGCGTGTTCGCCCGGATCAGCAGAGACGCGCGCACTGCATCAGGCGGCAGGTGCGGTCCCACGCCGACCGCGTGGCTCAGCAGCAGATTGCGGCTAAGCTGCGCCGCGTGCGCGCGGTCGCGGAACACGGCGCGCCCGGCGTTGTCGCCAAACCCCGTGTTGACGCCGTAGATCACCAGCGGATCGCGGCCCTCAGCGGAAGCGGCCTCGATCTCGTCCAGCGCCTCACGCACCCACGCCGCGCTGCGCTCGACCCGCGCCAGCGGCGACGCGACCGCGCCGTTCGCCGCGCTATCCGGCAGCGGCTCGACCGGCTGCCCGCCGCGCGCGACGTGGATCACGTCCTCAATACGCAAATCTTGCCGGCCCAACGCCAGCGCAACCTCGTTTTGGTGTGGCAAAGTCTTTTCCCCTCGCATAAGGTCTCTATCCCCACCAGGGTCAAAAAACGCCGCCCGAGGGACCGGACGACGCCCATCTCGCACGCCCTGTTGGCGCCTATTGTAGCGCACCTTCGCCTAGCGCACCGGCACAGCGCCGATCACGGCGCGCGGCGCGCCTTCGACATCCAGCGGCGTCATGTCACCGTACCAGTAAACGCTCACCGCCACGCGATAATCGCCCGGCGGCAGGTCATGTGGAAGAACCAGCGTGCGCCGGTCAAAATGCAATTCGCCCGGTGTCCACGCGCTGGTTGGCGTGTGACCCGGTGCGGCGTCATCCTGCGCGAGCACGCGATCGCTGTCCGGCGCCAGCAGGTACACGCCCACCGAGTAATCGCGGTCAAGCGGCGCCTGGGCTGTCCACCACAGATCGACATGCAGGCGCCCGCCTGGCGACGCCTCACGCGGCACCAGCGCGTCATGGAGCGCCAGCGCGTCCCCAAACCGCAGCGGCTCGCCAGCCAGATCGGGTCGCTCGAACAGGGCAACCCGGATCGCGGGATGTTCCGGGTAGAGCGCGGCGTAATCTGCGTCCAGCGGCACCTCAACCGTCTGCACGCGCCGGTAATCGTACAAACCCTCGTCCAGTGCGGTTAGCACCTGCCCTGGCTGGAGCCACTGCACCACCCACACCCGCCGCGCGCGTTGCAGCGTCCCGTCCAGGTGCGCCAGCGGTGATTCCTGCGTGGCGCGGGTGTGATCGACCCAGGGCAGCGTGCGGATCACGCGCGGCGCGTCATCGGGCACGGCGCGCTCGATCTCGTACAGAAACGCGTTGTCGTCCCAGCCGGTTTCCAGCACGATCACGTCACCCGGTGAGTAACCGCTCGCCACCACTGCCGCCGCCTGATCACCCGGCAGGCGTGGCTGGATTACGCCCGGGTCAACCACCGTGACCACCAGCCACGCCAGCGCCAGGATCGCGCTCGCGCGCCGGTCCAGCAGCGCCAGCCCCGCGCCCGCCACAAGCGCGATCAGCGGCGTGAGGTACGCTAGCATCCGCGCCGCTAGCACACCAAACCACAAGTTCGCCACGATCATAAACAGCGCCAGCCCCGCGCCGCCGAGCAGCAGGTATGTCCACGCCGTTTCGCGCAACGTGCGACGCGGAGCGCGCCACCCCACCAGCGCAAGCAAGTACGCGCCGCCGACCAGCGCGACCTGCTCGCCAAACACATAGCGCGCGACCGGCAGCAGGTTGTCGAGCGACGTCTCAATGCTGCCGGGGAACCCGCCGATTCCTTCCGTTAGATACGCACCCTGCCGCGCCAGCATCACCGCCAGCCATGGCGCAAACAGAACCAGCGCACCGAGCCAGCTCGCCACCAGCCCGGCCTTCTGGCGAAGCGTTCCGCGCCACAGCAGCAAACCCACCACTCCCTGTACGGCCAGCGCCAGCGCGCCGAGGTAAAGCGTGTAGAGCATAAACGCCACGCTCAGCGCGTAGAGCGCCCCATAGCGCCAGCCCGGCGCGCGCAGAAAACGCAGGAAGAACAATGCCATCAGCGCCACGCTGAGCAGCAGCCAGCCATAGGTGCGGATCTCGGTCGTGTAGTACACCGCCAGGGGAAGCGCCGCCAGCAACAGCGCCGCGAACCGCGCCGCGCGCCGCCCCAGCCAGTCCGCGCCGATGCGATACGTCACCGCGACGCTCAGCACGCCCGCCGCAATCGCCGGGAAGCGCAGCGCGACATGCGACGGCCCCGCCACTGACCACCAGCCGCTCAGCGCGAGGGTGTACAGCGGGGGATGCCGGTCGTCAGCCAGCTTGTCTAGGATGACTGAGGGGCGATGATCGCGCGCTGCCCAGGCCGTCCAGCCCTCGTCAGTCCACACCGGGCGCGAGGCCGCCCCGGACAGGCGCAGCGCCGCCGCCAGCAGCAGGATCAGCACCAGCGGCGCAAGGGCGCGAGCGCGTTCCTTCTTTAGCGGCGCACGTTGCATCAGGTGTCCTTTGGGAGCGGCCTAGCGCTAATCCAGCGCGCGGCGCACGATGTCCAGCGCGTCGAGCGCGCCGAGGTTCCGCACCGTGACGCCATACGCAAGGTGTTCTGCATCAAAGGTGGCGGTGCGGCCATCCGGCGGCGCGTTGAGGTGCACGCCATCCGCGCTCAGGCCGCGATCCGGCAAAGCGTCGAGCGCGGCGAACGTGTCCCACAGCGGAATTTCGTGCTCCGCCGCAAGCTCGCGCACAATAGCGTTGAACTCACTCACGCGGGCGTCGCGCTCTGGGCCAAGCGCTTGAGGGGGGATAGTGCTCAGCACCGGGATGACGCCCCACGCCAGCGTCTCGTCGAGGATGCGCCGCAGGTTGGCGCGATAGCTCTCTGGGGAGCGCCCGGCGGCGACGTCATTTGTGCCCAGTGTGATCAGGGCGACGCTGGGCCGCGCAGTCCGGTACTCGCAGGCAAGCGGCGATTCCCCCGCGTTGCACGCTCCGGCGACATTCAGCGCCGGGTTGAGCGCATCCTCGGTCGTCCAGCCCACCTCAGCCGCCCACGACCACGCGCTAAACGACGGCTCGCCGCGCCCGTTCGGCGCTGAAAACGTGTCGATCGCCGCTTGCAGCGCGCCGTAATCCCCGAGAGCAACCTGTCCCTGCACGATCGGCTTGAGGAACCGTCCGTCCGCGCTGATGCTGTCACCCACCACCGTAAACACGCCGGGCAGCGCGCCGCGGGCCTGGCCGTCCTCAAAAATCGTGCGCAGCCGATCGCGCTGCGCCGGGCTCACCCATCCGGTCACGCCGTCCACCTCACGCGCTGCAAACCAGCGATCCCACGCCCAGATCAGCGCCGCGATCGCCAGCAAGCTCGCCGCCACAACGCCCCAGCGCCACCGCCGGCGCGCCATAGCCTATCCGAACCAGCTTTCCGGCGGCATATCTTCCGTCCAGAAAGCGAACAACTCGCCCACGGAACGGCCTTCATGGTTGCAACGGATCGCCTCTCCGATGACGGGTGCGACCGACTCGATCCGCAGCTTCGGGATTCCCTTGATCGCGTGCGGGGCATAGACCGTGTCGGTACACACGATCTCGTCCACGCACGACAGCGCCTTGAGGCGATCGATCGCGTTGCCGGTGAACAGGCCGTGCGTGCAGGCCAGCGAAAAATGCGTGACACCCTGGTCAGCCATCGCCTGCACGATCTCGAACATCGTGCCACCGGTCGCGATCTCGTCGTCGATCACAATCGCGCGCTTGGGCGTGGGGCCGCCGCTGCCCAACACCGTCGCGATCTCGACTTCCGCATCTCCCAAGCGCACCTTGCTGCCAACCGCCAGCGGCAGGCGCAGCGCGTACGCCAGCTTGGTGGCTTGCTTGGCGTAACCAACGTCCGGAGACACCACCACTGTATCCGCCAGGTCCTGCTTTTTGTAGTGGTCAACCATCACGCGCAGCGCGGTGAGGTGGTCGAGCGGCACGTCGAAAAAACCATGCGTCTGCGCCGAATGCAGCGCCATCGCAATCAGACGGCTTGCGCCAGCGGTTTCGATCAGGCGTGCGACCAGCTTGGCCGTGATCGAGATGCGCGGCGCGTCCTTCTTGTCGGACCGGCCATAGGAATAGTACGGGATCACCGCGGTCACGCGCGCCGCATCGCCGGTGCGGGCGATGTCCAGCATCATCAGCAGTTGCATGAT
>CAZVCM010000005.1:8997-37653 GCA_964626105.1 uncultured Thermoflexus sp. | reverse complement strand
AATCAGCGGTAGCGCCGCCGCAGCGGATTCTTCACTTTCTGCTACCACCACCGCCACCTGGTCGCTGATGCAGCGCACGATATCGCCGCCACCCTTCGCGCTACCCGGCCCGCACAACACTGGTTGATCAGGGATGCCAAGCCCATATTCGTTGACCGGCACATCCTTCGCGGTAAACACGGCAATGACACCGGGATATGCTTCCGCGTGCTGCGTATCGATCGATTTGACGCGCGCGTGCACCCGGTCAGAAAAGCGAATCTTCATCCAGAGCTGCCCGTCCATATCGATGTCACCCGGATACGGTGTCTCGCCAGTGACCTTGCCCATCGCGTCGATCCGGTGCAGGCTCTGTCCAATCGAAAAATGACGTTCTTCCACGCTCGTTATGCTCCTCACGCACGAAATCTCTTTCAAGCGGCGCTGCTCATTCGCGCCAACAAATGGTTATTGCTTGGCGCGTCGCTTGGCTTCTTTCAACTCGCGCCGCAACTGCTTGATGTGCTTGTCGCGATCCGCCGGGGATGGCCCCATGTAGCGGAACACCTCTTTCTCAGGGTCTTCGCCAATTGCCGCCGCGACGATAAACACCGTCACTGCCAGCATCACCATCCATAGCAAAAACGCCGCCACATAATCCGGCGCGTTCTCGCCATAATCCACGCGGAAACGGGCGAACTGCCGCGCGATATCAGCGCTTTGATCCTCAGCAAACTCAATGAGAATCGGCGCGACAAAATACGCGACAACGCCCAGCGCCACCGCCAGGACAATGCCGACCAGCGGCAAAAACGCCTTACTGCGGCCCTTCTTCTTGGCTTCAACGGGTCTAAAGCGGCGCGACATGGCTTTTCATCCCCCTGCGCGAACGCTGAAACGCCGACGTTACTTGGCCTCCGACGCGCGCGCATCCTCAGGTGAGGTAGCACGCTCAGCGGCTTTTTCAAACGCCTCAATGATCTTGTAGTATCCGGTGCAGCGGCAGAGGTTGCCGGTGATACTCTGCACGATCTGGTCGTGCGTCGGGTGCGGGCGCTCCTCAAGCAACTTCGCGCCAGACATCAAGAAGCCCGGCGTGCAATAGCCACATTGCACCGCGCCCGTCTCAATGAAGGCTTCCTGCAATGGATGTAGCGCGCCATCCTGCGCTAACCCCTCGACGGTTACGATCTGGGCGCCGTGTGCGCGCGGCGCCGGAACCAGGCACGCCATCACTGCCACGCCATCGAGGTATACGGTACACGCGCCGCACTCACCTTCGGCGCAGCCCTCTTTCGTGCCGGGCAGCCCAATGTCCTCACGCAAGAAGCGCAGCAGCGTCTTGTTCACGCCGCCGGTTCGCGTGTACGTCTTGCCGTTCACCGTCGTCACGATGGTATCCGCGGCATCGTCTTCGTGGCGAACCATCTCGGGAAGCGGGTCGCGCACTCGCCCGCGATTCTCGCCCCATAGCATAGGCGGGTCTTGCGGCCATCCGGCGCGCTCAGCCCCGGCGGCCAGCGCGCGTAGCGCCCGTCCCATCAGGATGCGCACCATCTCAGTCCGGTAGGCTGCCGAACCGCGCACATCGTCGATCGGCTTCGGCATGCTGGCGGCCATCCGCGCCGCCTCGCGAATCACCGACTCATCGAGCGCCTGCCCCGTCAGGAACTCCTCGCACGCGGGCACGCGGATGATCGTCGGCGCAACGCTGCCCAGCGTCACTTTTGCCGAGGTGATTGCATCGCCGTCAAAGCCGAGGATTACCGTCGCGTTAACCACCGCAATGGCCTGCGATTGGCGCAGTCCCAGCTTGAGGAAGATGCCGCGCTCGTTCGCCGCGAGCGTCGGGAAGGTGATCGCGGTCAGCAGTTCATCCGGCTCCATCGCAGTGCGACGTACGCCTTGGTAGAAATCTGGGAAGGTCAGCGTCCGCTCGCCGCGCACCGAGGTGAGCGTCACCTCAGCGCCGAGCGCCCACAAGGGTGTGATGGTATCGTTCGCCGGGCTAGCGGTGATGACATTGCCCGCGACGGTGCCGCGATTACGGATCTGCGGAGCGCCCACTTGCCACGAAGCCTGCGCCAGCGGCAGCGCGCGTTCCTGAATCACGCGGCTATCGACGACGTGATTGTGCGTCACCAGAGCACCCAACCGGATGGTATCGCCAAACGCCGCGATCTGGTCGAGGCCTGGCACGCGGCTTAAGTCGATCAAAGTATCCACGCCGGGGCGCAGGCTGCGCTCCAGCTCGATCACCAGATCAGTTCCGCCCGCCACCACGCGTGCGGCAGCGCCGTGTTGGGCCAACAGGTCCAGCGCTTCTTCAACCGAAGTGACACTGTAGTAATTTCGCCACATAGTCCTTATCGCCATTCAAGGCACGGATAAACAAGTGTTCCGATTTCCGCTGAAATAGTAGCACACCCGCCCGGCCTGCGCGAACGCGCCGCACTATTCGACGGGCGTCTCCGAGGGCGGCTCAAGGGTCAGCGTGCGCGACGGATTGATATTGATCACGCGGGTCTGGCAGAACACGGTTTCGACCTCTTTGCGGTTGTCCCACGTGTCAACATGACCGTGTATCAGATAGCGCGGGCGCCCCCAGTCCATGAGCGTCCGAAACGCTCGAAACCCGCGATGCGCGTAGTCGTCCGCGATGTCATGAATACCGAGCGGGGGCGAATGCGCCACCACCACATCGACGCTATAGCCCCGCACCGAGCGCAGCACCAACAAGCGCGGCAGCAACCGCAGCACCGAGGTGAGCATCTCCCCCTGGGTGTATTGCACGCGCCCCCGGTTGTAGCGGATTGAGCCTTCCAGCCCAAGAAACGAAAACCCATTAAACTGAAGAATGCGCCGGTGCAGGTTATCCCCGCCAGGACGGCGCTCTAGCTCGTAGGTCTCGTCGTGGTTGCCCCGTACGTAGAAGAGTGAAACGTTCAGCACCGAGCTGACGAAATCCAGATAGCTCACGGGCATATCGCCGCAGCTCACCAGAAGCTTGACATCGCCGTACGTGCGTTTCAGGTGTGTCGCATCTTGGAGCTGGGGCAGCGTCACATCGCTGACCGCGAGCAGTTTGAGAGTCACCTGTCCTCAACTTCCTGGTACATGGACGAGACGGTCATCCCGGCAATTACGGACGCGAGTGCGGCGCGATCAAGCCTGCGCCGGAGTCCCGTGCCACTGCATCGGCTCGCCAGTTCCCTGCCGTAGCACCATGACAATCTCCGCCATGATGCTGAGCGCGATTTCCTTCGGCGTCTCGGCGCGCAGTTCCAGCCCGATCGGCGCGTGGATGCGGCGCAATTCATCACGGCTGACGCCCTGCTCCACGAGCGACTCGATCGTCAGCGCCCAGCGGCGGCGACTGCCGATCAAGCCAATGTAAGGCGCATCGGTCTGGAGCAGCACCGGGATCAGCTTCTCGTCCACCGGCAAGCCGCGCGTCAGGGCAGCGACCACCGTTCGCGAAGTGATCGACACATGATCGAGCAGTTCCGACGCGGGGATGGTGTGATACGCATCCATCCCGGGAATCGCTTCAGGTGTGGCGTAGCCGGGCCGATCATCGATCACCACAACACGGTACTCCATCCATTTCGCCAGCTCAGCGACCGCCTTGCCGACATGCCCACAGCCGATCACCACCACTGTCAGCGGGGTGAGCAGTGGCTCGACGAAAACGCGCGCCGTTCCGCCACACACGCCGGGATCGCCCGCCTCAAGATCGCTGAGATTGTACGTCAGCACTCGCGTCTGACCGTCGCGCAACGCGGCAAGGGCTTCGTCAATGACGTACGCTTCCATCTGTCCGCCGCCGACCGTCCCGACGATCTCGCCATCCGGCCAGACGAGCATTTTACTGCCTGCCTGGCGCGGCACAGAGCCTTGCGTCTCGATCACAGTTGCCAGCGCGGCAGGCTTGCTCTCCTGCTGCGCGCTCAGCACCGCTTCGAACACCGCGCGATCGTCGTTCATCGAGCCACCCTCGCATCCTCAGCGCCGGGCATCTGCGTCCGCAACGCCCGCCAGACCTTCTCCGGCAGCAGAGGCGCGTCCACAATCCGCACGCCCGCCGCGTCATAGAGCGCGTTCGCCAGCGCGGGACCCGCCCCATCAAGCGGGATCTCCGCGACCGCTTTCGCGCCAAACGGACCGGTCGGCTCGTATGTCTCGACGAAGATAACGCCCATCTCCGGCATTTCGTCCGCCCGGTAGATTTTGTACGGGCCGAAGCGCGGGTTGAGCATCCGCCCCTGCCCGTCGATGACCATCTCCTCGCAATGGCCGTAACCCAGCGCCTGCACCATGCCACCCTCCACCTGCCCACTAGCCGTGACAGGATTGATGATCACCCCTCCATCGACCGCCATGACCATCTCATCAACGGTGATCTGGCCGGTTTCGGTATCGAGCGTGATGGTCAGGAACTGCGCGGCGAACGGGGGTGGCGAGTCCGGGCTGACCCAACTGCCCGTCGCCATACTATGGTGCTGATCTTCGGTGTGCAGGCTGTAGAGCGCAATCTCGCGGTGCGTGATGCTGCGTCCATCCGGCGCATGCGCCGCACGGTCCCGCAGAGTGATATCTTCCGGCTCGACCGGCGCAAACGACTCGTCCTTGTTAAGCATCTTAGCCGCCACCGCGCGCATCTGCTCGGCAACGCGCTCCGCAGCGACAACCGCTGCCCGGCCGGAAATATACGTCGTGCTGGACGCGTACGCGCCCTTATCGAACGGTGTGAAATCGGTGTCCGACGAATACGTGATGAAATCATCCGGCGTGCAGCCGAGCACCTCTGCTGCCATCTGGGTCAGGACCGTATCCGAGCCGGTGCCGAGGTCCGTCGCGCCAACCAGCAGGTTAAACGAGCCATCGTCGTTGATCTTGATGCTGGCCGCGCCCATGTCCAGCCGGGGGATCGCCGTCCCTTGCATCACCGCGGCGACGCCGATCCCGCGCCGCAGATGCGGCTTCCCGGGGACACGATGCCAGTCCGGATTGCCGAACTTCTCCGCCCAGCCGATTGCCGTCGCGCCCTGCTCGATGCACTCCGCCAGCCCGCAGGAAATGATATACTCGGGCGCGCCTTCGCGGCCCTCGCTCCACGCCTTGCTGACCGGATGCTCATCGCCCGACTTGATCGCATTCTTCAGGCGGAACTCCAGCGGATCGAAGCCCATTTCGCGCGCGATCCACTCGATATGGGGCTCCAGCGCCCAAAAACCTTGCGGCACCCCATAGCCACGATACGCGCCGCTCGGCGGGGTGTTGGTGTAGACGATATCGGCGTGGAACTTGATGTTCGGCGCGTTGTAGAGCGCCATCGCCTTGTGTCCAGTGTTCCCGGCGACAGTCATCGCATGGCTTCCCGTCGCTCCGGTGTCGCTGATCGTGTAAAGCTCGTTGGCGACAATCCGCCCATCGTTCGTGACGCCGGTCTTGATCGTCAGGTACATCGGATGGCGTGAACGGCTGGCAAAGAACTCTTCCGCGCGCGAGTACTCCATGCGGACCGGTCGCCCGGTCACAATCGACAGGTGCGCGCAGATGTCCTCAAGCAACACTTCCTGCTTCACGCCAAACCCGCCGCCAATGCGCGGCTTGATCACGCGGATGCGCTTCTCCGGCAGGCCAAGCACTGGCGCGAGGATGCGCCGCGCGTGAAACGGGACCTGCGTGCTTGTGCGGATCACCAGACGATCATCCTCGTCCCACCATGTGACAACCACATGCGGCTCGATCGGCGTCTGTTGAACCTTCGGGCTGTAATACGTCGCCTCGAAAACGCGATCCGCCTCGGCGAAACCGTCGTTGATGTGGCCCACTTCCCAATCGACCACTGCGGCGAGGTTGCGCTGCGGGTCCTCAATGAGCCAGCTTTCCGACTCGTCGTGCAAGATCGGCGCGCCCGGCTTCATGCTATCGCGTGGGTCGAAGATCGCAGGCAAGTCCTCGTATTCGACCTCGATCAGTTCCAACGCTTTCTGCGCGATCGCTTCCGTCTCCGCCGCGACTGCCGCGACGCGATCGCCCACGAAGCGCACCTTGTAATCGAGACTATAGTTATCGTGCGGTCCCGGCTCCGGGTGGCTCTGTCCGGCGGTTGTATAGGCGACGCGCGGGATATCCTGGTGTGTCAGCACAGCGTGCACGCCCGGCAAGGCGCGCGCCCGGCTGGCGTCGATCCGCTTGATCAGCGCGTGCGCTCGCGGGCTAAGCAGCAGCTTGCCAACCAGCATTCCACGATGCTCGATGTCGTCGGTAAACGCAGGATTGCCCTGTACCAGCTTGCGCGCGTCAACCTTCGGCGCGGGCTTGCCTACCTGTTGCAGCGTATCGACCTCTGGCGCGACGATCATCACCGGCAGCGCACGCGTTCGAACGCCGATCCCGCCACCGTCTTCGCCCCGATCAGACGGGAGCGGTTCACCCTTGTCGCCAAGCTCCGGCAGAGGCTCAGGCGGCGGAACAGTCTGCGCCGGATGAATCGGCGGCACGCTCTCGCCACGCAAAACGGCAGCCGCACGCAGCACCGCCTCGACCGGCTTGACATAGCCTGTGCAGCGACATAGCACGCCTGCCAATGCCTCGCGGACCTGCGCCTCGGTCGGGTGAGCGGTCTTTTCGAGCAGCGCCTTCGCCGCCAGAATCATCCCCGGCGTGCAATAACCGCACTGAATGGCGCCCGTCTCAATAAACGCCACTTGCAGCGCGTGCAGCGGCTCCGACCCGCGCCAACCGCGCTCTTGCCTGCCGCCAACGCCTTCAACCGTGGTTACGTTTCGGCCAGCGGCCTGGCTGGCGAGCATGACGCATGAGGTCATCGGCGTGCCATCCACCAGCACCAGACACGCGCCGCACTCGCCCGTTTCGCAGCCGTGTTTGACGCCAAAGACGCCATGCCGCCGCAAAACCATCAACAAGGTTTCGTTCGCAGCAGCGTCATAAGCTACTGCCTCGCCATTCAGCGTAAATTCTACGATCACGAGTCACTCCTCAATCAGCACATGACCGATGAACAGTCTTCCATCCTCGTCGGCGCCCGCACCTTCCACCGGGAGCCGCGCGCCGCTTACTGCGTCGTACAGTCCAATCGCCAGCGGATACTCGCCGGGGGGCAGATCGGGTGGCAGTGTAAGCGTCACCGCATCGCGACGCACGCCCGGCAGCCAGTTTCCCGGCGGGAGCGCTCCGCCTCCTGGGCGGGCGTCCGCGGCCTGCGCGACCGGTGGCGCATCTCTTTGATTATACAAGTGAACGAACAACAGCGCGTCGCCAGCGTCTGGCGCAGGGCCGAGCCAAGTAAGGCGCACTTCGATGTCGTCTGCTCGGCGCGCGATCTCGGCGTCAAGCAGGATCACCTCGCTATTCCAGCCAAACCGGGCGCGCGGATCGGCATCGCTCAATTCCGGCGTGAATATACCCTGGTACGCCCAGTGGTGGTACGGCTGGTACGCGCCACCGGCCTCCACCGTGATGCGGATGCGCGTCTCGGTGCCTATCGTAGCGCCCGGCACCCAGGTAACAAACTCCACCCAGCGTCCCGGCACAGCAGGCTGCACGCGCGAGACATGCCGTTCCCCGTTAACCTCTACGGCCAGCGGAACGCTCTCCCTCCCATGCACGCGCGAAACGACCAACAGGTCTTCGCCGGAACGGGTCGCCAGCGTGAACGCCTCGCCGCCGGTCAGCACGCGCCCGCCATCCGTCGCCTCGCAGGATGTCCCCGCGCCGCAGTCCTGATAATCGAGCCGGTAAACCTCTGTCACGAACCCAGCAGGCTGCGCGGCCTGCCACCAACGGTAATCGTGCGCCGCTTCGCCTTCAAGATCGGCCACATCCACCGCGTCAACCAGCGTCATGCCGTCAATCCCACGCAGCGTTTCACCTTGCGCGGGCGCTTCCGCATCCGGCACGCCAGACCAATCCGCCCGGCTGACAATCTGCCGCCCCGTTGCGGCGGCGACGTTGTGTGGCGGCAGGTCAATCGCAAACGCCACCAGCGTCTCGCCGAACACGCCCGCATCCACCAAGTAGCGTAGCCCCTGCACGTCCGGATAAATCGCAAAGTAGTCCGGGCGAACTGCGCTCTGCGCCATATGCTCGAAGATCGCGCCGGGTCCTTGCCGCCACGATTCAGCCGGACCGGGCGTCGTCAAGCCGACCACGTCATATAGCGCATGGCCGGAAAAATAGCCCATTAGCCCAACATCATGCACGCCGACGCGCGCACCGTCCGGCAAATTCTCCGCTGCCCAGCGCGCCATCGGCACCTGCTGGTCGCGCACGACCTGCACGTTCTCGGCGTAGTTGCGCGCAAACGTGAGCGTGGTCCAGGCGGCAGGCGCGAGGATCAGCAGCGGCACGATCCACGTCACGCTCGCTGGATAACCGCGCTCGGCGAAACGGTCCGCTAGCACCGCGCATGTCCACGCCGCGACTGGAAACATCAACGCCATCACAGGCACCTGATAACGCTTGAATTGCCAAAACGCGGTGTCCAGCGTGGACGCGGCAGCAGTCAGCGCCAGGAGCCACAGCAGCGCCAGCGCAGGAAGAACAACCTCGCGATGGCGGCGTAAGCGCCACATGCCGAACAGTAGGCCACCAAGCGCCACACCCGCCAGCACCGGCGAGGTGAACAGCCCCCAGTCGCGGCTGACGCCGGTCAGCAATTCCAGCCACATGCGCGCGAAAGTTTCGATCACATTACCCACCCGCTCCAGCAGCGGAATGCTACCATTTGCGAGGTGCGATTTGGCGGCATTGCCCGACGAGGTCAGGCTACCGGTCGCCGCAAGATTGATTAGCGACTGGACTGCCCCCGCCAGCACCGGCACGCTCAACACAACCAGCCTGCGCACGCGCCCGATAGCTGAGCGCGGCCACGCATCGCGTACTGCCAGCGCCAACGCTCCGAGCGCCGCGAGGAACAAGCCCTCGGGCCGCATCAGCGGCAGCACTGCCAGCGCCACGATTGCCGCCGAGAGTTGCACACGCAGCACAGCGTAGAACGCTAGCATCACCAACAGCAGGAACAGCGCCGTCTCCATGCCGCTGAGCGCCGCCCACAGGAACGGGCCAGTCAGCGCGAAAGCGATCGCCAGCGCCAGCGCGAACGCGGGGCGAGGCGCCGCCTCATGCGCCAGCGGATTCGTCAGCCCGATCCGGTACGCCAGCCACGCCGCGCCCACGAACGCCAGCGCGCCGAGCGCCACCGCCCAGTAAGCGAGACTCCAACCGGTGAAACCCAGCCAGTAGCCCGCGGCAAGGATGATCGGGTACAGCAAGCTAGTGCCACCCGAGGTCGCGGGGGCGCCGGGATGATAAGCGAAAGGCTCTCCGGCGGCCATCTGGCGAGCATATTGGAAGTGGATATACGTATCGTCGAGTGGCATCAGCAGCGGATCAGCACTGATCGACCGACTCAGGCTGAGATACAGCAGCGCGCCAAGCCCGACGGCGAGGCACAGCGCCGCCCATGCCCACAGCCCCCGGCGCGCATCCAGGGGAAGCAGGCGCGCGCCGGGGACGACAGGCTCAGACATGGGTGCACACGGTCAGCTTTACGCGGAATACCCGTTAGCGAATGTATCAATCATCAGGCGCACGTCGTCGCCCAGCGGATAGAGCACCGGGCACGTGCAACCGGCTGCGACGTACTCGCGCACCTTAGCGCGAACCTCTTCCGGCGTTCCCGATGCGGTAATCAACTGCACCACGTCATCCGGCACCAACTCCATCGCGCGCTCGATCTGTTCTTCGGTTGCAGGCCAGGTCAGCACCTGGTGGATCTCGTCGAGCAGTTCAGGGCTAACGCCGCTCGCCTTCATGATGTGCGGCTGCTGGCCGAGATATTGCGTGACCAGCTTGCGCGCGCCATCAAGCGCCCGCTTGCGGTTTGAGTCCACCGAGCACACCACCAACTGCGGGCGATCAATGTCCTCCACCGTACGGCCAGAGAGCCGCGCGCCCTTTTCCAATTGCTCCAGCGCCTTCGCATTATACGCGGGCGAAACCAGATAGTTGAGCAGCGCGCCATCCGCGATTTCACCGGTCAGCGCCATCATCTGCGGTCCGGTCGCGCCGATGTAGATTGGGACGTTGCGCGGCTCGCGGCGCCCGTGCACAATGTCCAGTTCGATCCCGTTGACGTTTACGAACTCGCCGTGGAACGTGACATTTTTCATCGCTAGCAGATCGCGCACCACCGTCACATGCTCGCGCATCGCCAGCAGCGGCTTGCGCCGGTCGATGCCGACGTTCTTAGCGAGCGGGTCCCACCACGCGCCGATGCCGAGCATGATGCGGTCCGGCGCGAGATCATCGAGCGTCAGAAAGGTCGCAGCGGTCAGCGCAGCGTTTCGCGTCCAGTTGTTGATTACGCCAGAGCCTACCTTGATCCGGCGCGTCGTCGCCGCAAACGCCGCCATCGGCACAATCGCGTCACGCACCAGCCGGCTCTCTGCCTGCCAGACCGCCTCAAACCCGCGATCTTCCGCGTATTGCACGTATTCGATCGCGTCGGCAAGCGGGTGCGCATCTTGCAGGTAAAGTGCTACTCGATCAGCCATCCAAAAACCTCCGGCAATGAAGCATTCTTCAGGATAAAAACCGCTATCGCTCGGACGGCGAGCGCGGATCGATCAACGCCTGCTCGGGCCGGTTGTGTGGCACGACCGGCTCACTCCACAGCGCCGCGAGTTGGTAATAGGTGAACAGATCATCGGGCAGGTCCAGATCCAGTCCGGAACGCTCCGAGCGATAGATATGGAGCGTCGCATTGGCCTCGCGTGCGAGCCGTTGGTGCTCGTCGAAGCTCGGCCCGCCGAACGCATACGGGATCAGCCCTGGCGGGCGGACGAACAGTAGATTCGTGCCTTCTTCGCGGCGGTCTGGCGCCAGCACGACCGTCCGCGGAAAGCGGCCCAACGTCACAATCGCGGAGATATCCTCAGCCTGGAGCAGCGGCAGATCGGCAGGCACCACCAGCGCCGCTTCTGCGCCCCATACCGGCAGCGCGCTGGTCGCACGATAGAGCGCTGTATTCAGTTCTGGATTCCCACTTTCCTGCACAGTCTGCGCGCCCAGCTCCCGCACGAGAGCCAGCGCCTTCGTATCGCGGCTGATGACCAGCACGCCATGAATCTCAGGCATGGGCAGCAACAGGCGCACCGTCCGCTCCAGCAGGCCCGCGGCAAGCTGCTCGCGGTCCTCTGGTGGCAGAGCTTCGGCCAGGCGGCTCTTAGCCCGGTTCAGCGGCTTGACTGGAACAATCGCCCACACATTCATTATGATAATTTTCCTCCGAAGGCCAGCACCTCCCCCGCCAGACGCGCTTTATCGTCTGTCGTGTGCATCAGGGTGTTCGTCACCAGGACGGGAACATCCTGCGGATGGGGAGCGCCAGCATCTGTTTCATCGATCACCAGCCCATCGATCAGGCCGGTGTAGTAACGCGCGACGCCGCGTGGTGAGTTCTCCAGCGACAACTCGCGCATCAGCTTGTCAGCGGGTCCTTTTACGGCCCGCCCCGCGACAAACGGACTAACAACTATACACGGACCGCGCCGTTTTGCCATCAGTTCGCGCAGCCCATCCACTTCCAGAATCGGGCCAATCGACAGCACCGGATTTGAGGGAGCGATCACAATCAGATCGGCGGATTCCAACGCCTCATACACGGCTTCTGTGACCGGGCATTGCTCGTCGCGCTGGAACCAGACGCGCGTCACCTGTGGCCGCCAGCGGTAGCGCACGAAGTATTCTTGAAAACCAAGCGTGCCGTGCTCGACCGTATCGACCATCGTCCGCAATGGCTCGTCGGTCGCGGGCAGCAGGCGGCACAACACGCCCAACGCAGACGCCAGCCGCGCCGTTACCTCGGAGAGCGTCAAGCCGCGCGCCAGCCAGCGCGTCCGCAGCAAATGCGTCGCCAGGTCGCGGTCTCCCAGCCCGAACCAGGGCGCTTCGCCATAGCGCGCCATCATATCGAGCATCTGCCGCGTGTCGCCTTCAATGCCCCAGCCGGTCGCAGGGTTGGCGACTCCGGCCAGCGTGTACATCACGGTGTCTAGATCAGGGGAGATGTGCAGCCCGTATAGTTCGAAGTCATCGGCTACGTTGCCAATGATCGCCAGATGCTCTGGCACGACCTGCTTTGTCATGCCAAGCGCCAGCTTGGCCCCACCCACGCCACCAGCCAATACCACCACGTGACGAGAAGCGTCTAATACCATACCACTCTGGTCTCTAGTGGCTCCCGATCTTTTTGGCGCGTCTCAGCCGGGAAGCCAATCGTCAGCAACCCCTGCGCAATCCAGTCGTCCGGCAGGTCTAGTTCAGCGCGCACAACATCCGGGCAGAACAGCGGCGCGCACATCCAACACGCCCCCAGCCCTTCGGCGTGCGCCTGCAACAGCAGATTCTGCGCGGCGAGCGCCACACTTTGCACAGCCATCGCCTGCTCGGACTCCTGGCGGGCCGGATCTGGATACTGATCCATGTCCACCAGGCTCACGAAGAACACAATCACCACCGGCGCGTGCGCGATCCGCTCGTACGAGCGCCGCACCTGCCGATCCACTGCCTCCATCGAAAGCCCGTCCGCCAGCAGGTCGGCGCGGAACCGCTCGCCCATTGCCGCCGCCAGACTCGCGCGCCGCGTCGCGTCTTCAAGCACCGCAAAACGCCACGGCTGGCGGTTGTGCGCGGACGGCGCCCAGCGCGCCGCTTCGAGCATTCTGCCCAGCGTCTCACGCGGCACGGGGCGATCAAGGTAGCGCCGGATCGAGCGCCGCCCGTGTATCAGCGCAAGCAGTGCGTGCTCACTTACCATTATACGCCTGCCCCGACTTCCGTGCTCAACGATAGAGGTCCAATTCGGGCGGGCGCACCAGCTCCGCCGCCGAGGCGTTGACTGCTGGCAAAGACAGCCCGCGCACCAGGACAACCGGGCGGCCTTCGGCGCCCTGCCCGCTGAGCAACCCGGCTGCAGCGGCTATTTCGTCGCCCAGCCCGGTGACAGTGACGCGCAGCTCGCGCCCGAAGAGGTCGCGCGCGCCCCGCATATCAGAAAGCGCCGGGAGCCCTGCCAGCCCGATCGCCACGCCGACGGTTCCCATCCGAAACGGGCGCCCGTGCGAGTCGCTGATGACCACGCCTGGCGCCACGTCAAACCGTTCGGAAAGCGCCGCCCGTAACCGCTGCGCCGAGGCGTCTGGGTCTTCCGGCAGAAGCAGCACCCAGTCCTCGCCATCCGTCCCAACGTTCGAATGATCGATCCCGGCGTTTGCCAGCGTGAAGCCAAGCCGGTGTCGCACAATCAAGACGTCGGCGCGAAGCCGCGAAACCCCGGTCGATTCGCGCAGAACCAGCTCGACCAGGCGCGGGTCTTTGCGTGTCTGCTCGCCCAGGTCGAGCGCCCGCGCCGACGGGGTAACCGTGTTCAGATCGACAAATCGCCCCTCGGCCTTGGATACCAGCTTCGAGGTAATGACTAGAACATCGTGCGGCGTAAGCACGATCTCAGCCGCCACAAGGCTCTCGGCGATCAGCGCGGCGAGGTCGTCGCCCGGCTGCACAAGCGGCAAGCCGGGCAACGCGATCAAATGCAGTTGGGCAAGGTCCGTCCGCATGGCGCGTTAGAGATCCAGCCCGGTGATGCGGATCCCTGCGCCGGGCGCCTTGTACCGCTTGTTGATGTAGAGGATCACCGGCGTCAGCGCCTCGACCGCGACCGCGTTTGCCAGCGGCCCGATGTCGATCGCACGCATCCCTGGAATCGCCTCGACGAGATGCGCGACCTCAAGTTTTGCCTCGTCGTCGTCCGAAGCGACCAGCACATCGCTGTCTACCGGCGCATCCAGTTCTTTCAGATGCGTGTGGCTGATATTCTGGAACGCAGCAACCACGCGCACATCCGGCCCCAGCAGTGCCTGCGCTTCGAGCACTGCCGCCTTCCCTTCAGGGATATGGACCGTCCGAATCGCGGGCGGTTGCAGCGGAACCGTCACATCGACCAATATCTTGCCTTGCACTGCGTCTCTAATCGACATGAGGATCGGCTCGTGCGCCTGATAAGGCACCGACAGCACCACCAGGTCGGCGGCTCTGGCGGCGTCGGGGTTATCCATCCCGTGAATCGCAGGGGAGCCGAGCGTCTCGTTTAGCTCCTCAGCCTTTTCGGCAGCGCGCGCCGCGTCGCGCGAGCCGATAATCACGCGGTACCCAGCGCGTGCCCAGCGCAGCGCCAGCCCAGAGCCTTCCTTACCAGTTCCGCCGATTACTGCGACTGTCATCAACGTGCCAGAACTCTCTGCCACCGGATTCGTCTCCTAACCGTGTACCGCCCGCTCAGCGTGGCGCTGATAAGCCTCCCAAACGGTGGGCGCATAGGCGCGCGCCTCAGCCGCAATCGCCGCTTCGTCCAGCGTCAGCAGCGCGCGATCGCGCATCAGCACGCGCCCCGCCGCGATCGTAGTCGTCACCATCGACGCCTCGAACCCAAACAGAATATGCCAGGGTAGATTGCCTTCTGCCAACGGCGTGAAGGGATGGTAATCAACCAGGATCACATCCGCTACCGCACCTGGCACCAGCCGCCCGATCGTCTCACCGGCGAAAAAGACCTCGGCCAGGCGCGCATTGGCCTGCGTCGCCATCTGCGCGATAAAATCGCCCGGCGCGCGGCGCGGATCGCGGTTCGCGACCTTGTGCAGCAGATACGCCGCCTTCCATTCTGCCCACATATTGTTCGAGAATCCGTCATTGCCGAGCGCGAGCTTAATGCCTTCATCGCGCATCCGGTCAATCGGCGCCGCGCCCACGCCGTTATTCATGTTCGAGCGCGGCTGGTGCGAGACCCACGTGCCGGTTTCATACAAGATGGCGCGCTCCGCCTCGTCCGTGTGGACCGCGTGCGCCACGATCGTCTTCGGGCCGAGGATACCGAACCGTTCCAGGCGCGGGACAATCCGCTGGCCGCTTTTATGCAGGCTATCGTCTTCGTCCGCCTCGTGCTCGGCGACATGAATGTGAAAACCGGTATCCAACCCCTCGGCTGCAGCCGCGCACGCTTCGAGCGTTTCGTCCGACAGCGTCAGGCTCGCGTGCAGGCCGAAGGTCCCGCGCACCCGCGTGCGCTCGCTCGCCGCGCGGATAAAACGCACGTTTTCGTCAATCCCGGCGCGCGCCTTCTCCGCGCCGTCGCGATCGGTCACCTCGTAGCACAGGACAGCACGCAGTCCGGCCTCGTCCACTGCATCGGCGATCACGTCCAGGCTGCCGTCGATGAAATTCGGGCTGGCGTGATGGTCGATCAAGGTGGTCGTGCCGTGCTTGATCGCGTCCACCAGGCACACCAGCGCGCTATAGCGCACCGAGCGCTCGTCGAGCGCCTTGTCAAGCGGCCACCATAGCTGCCGCAAAATCGCGGGAAAATCTTCCGGCGCCGGGCCGGGAATCGCCAGCCCGCGCGAATACGCTCCGTAGAAGTGCGTGTGCGCGCAGATACTGCCGGGCATGGCAAGCTGCCCGCGCGCATCGAGGCGTTCAGCATCGGGGTACTGTGCCTCAAGCTCTGACGCAGCGCCGGTTGCCGCGATGCGCTCGCCTTCGATCAGCAGCGCACCATTCTCGATGATGCGATTCGGCTCTTCCCAGGTGACGAGCCGCGCATTCGTAATCAGCAAAGCCATTCGTCTATCCTTCCTGTGTCGGATCGCCCCGCTTCGGACCGCCTCGCTCTTTCACCGCCGCTAGAACTGCCGAGACCCCATGTGTTACCGCATGTGAAGAGTCGTCTACTTCCAGCGCAATCGCATCCGGTTCCGGCGCGGTCGAGGCGATCACCGTACCAGACTGACACCGGAGCCGCAGCTCTGCGCCGCCTGCCCCGTCGCGGCGCGACGCTTCCCAGATGCGTTGGGGCTGCAAGCCGGTCTGTCGCAGCGCGTGAAAGACTCGATCCACGAACTGATCCGCGTCGCTGTAAAGGTCCGCCAGCTCGCGTGCCGCGCAGAAGCGATCCCACGTTGTGTAGATAAACGCCACTCGGCGGCGTGTCGGGTTCAGGATCGGCGGCTCTTTGACGCGCAGCTCGCCAAGTTGCAGTTTGTGATACCAGCAGTCGGCGCGGGGGTGATCCGGCTCGTCGGGCAGCAGATCGCGCCGTCGAACCAGTTCCACCCCCGTCCGTCGCGCATAGTAGTGAACGCCGCCGTTCTGCGTTTTGAACGCGCGGCTCAGAAAGAACGCTACATATTCCGCGTAAATCCCGTTAGGCGCTTGCTGGCAGGGCACGCGATACCAGTGCTCGTGCCGCACGCGTTCCAGATCGCGCACGCGATTGATCACCCCGACCAGCACGCGGTCTTCCGGGTACACGGCGCCATCCTGCTACGCGGTCACTGGATGGCTGGCGCGATACTCGATCAGTCGCTCATCGATCTCAGCGACTCGCTGCTGCTCAGCTTCCCACCACGCCGGATCTAACTGCGCGTTGAGTTCTTCGACGGTGCGGCCTTGCTGTTCGACCCAGGTGTAGTATTTCAGGTTATGCCAGCGGCGCCGATTGTCTGCATCGCCGTCCCAGATATTGTCGGTCTTCTGCCCGTGGAACAGGCTCCGCACCCGCGCCACCGCCTCGGTCGGGTCGACCACGCCGTAATCGCGGCGCATATCGTCCATCACGCTGCCATAGCGGTCCAGCCCATCGGTCGCAACCGTCACGACCAGATCATCCGGCCCCAGATCATAGTGCTTCGCCGTCTTGATCGCGCCGTAGACATTGCACACGCTGCTGATCCCAAAGCGCGTGGCAAGGATATCAACCGTAGACTGTGGAATACCGAACGTGTCGATCAGCGTGCGACGGCCTTCCTCGTCGGCAAAGACCTGCAAGCCCTTCTTGGACTCGATGTCATCAATCAGCATGATCGAGTCCATATTGGTGACGTGGTGAATCCAGGTCACGTGCTTGTCGCCGATCCCCTGAATATCGTGCGACCCATAGCCGTTCAGCGCCACCGTGGGGCACTGCACCGGCTCGAGACCGACGATCTTATGATCATGCCACTCTTGCTTCAGACGGTCGCCAGCCGCGATCGTGCCCGCGCTGCCCATCGACGAGACAAACGCCGAGACTTTGCCGCTACCGATGCCCTGCTCTGCTAATTCACGCGCCAGGTCAATCACCGTGTTCCCGGTGACATAGTAGTGGAAGCGGTAGTTCCCCATCACCTCGAACTGGTTGAGGTTGCGCATGTACGGGTCAGACGCCAAAAGCTCTTTGACCTTGTCGTAAATCTCTTTGACGTTGCTCTCGGAGCCAGGCGTCTTGATGACGTGCGCGCCGAAGTCCTCGATCATCTGGAACCGCTCAGCACTCATCCCTTCTGGCAGCACCACGACGCTGCGGACTCCCATACGCCCCGCGACATACGCCCCGCCGATACCGTAGTTGCCGGTCGACGGCCAGATCAGCGTATGCTTTCCGGGATCGACATCCCCGAACAGCTCCTTCTCGATTAACACGGAGTAGGTCGCGCCGACCTTGTGGCTCCGAGTCGGGAAGTGGATGCTGGTCAGCACTGCGATCGGGGTCTCGACGCCAGTCAGCGCAGGGGGAAGAACGACGTACTGGATGCGATCGTTGATATCGCGCCAGGAGATATTAAACAGGTTGATAGAGGCGAGCGGATCTTTGGTTCGCGCCTCGTGCGCTCTACGCCGGATTTCGGGGTCAATCAGGTGGGGATGGAGCATTTCCTCGAAAGTCGGCCCGGTAATTAACTGTCTTGCTTCCACTGATCAAGCTCCTCGTATTGAATGAATGCGGTAAACGTGGTGAATGCGCGCAAACAGCGTCGCGCTTCATACCCCTCACCCAGGCAGCCACCAACCGCGCTGGGCAAGGCGCCACTTAGGGCGAGCCGCTGCCGGTATCGTCTTCCAGGCGAATCTGGCTCGCCACGGCTTTCATCTGGTTGTACAGAGCATCGCGGCGATGCGCGAGTTCGCGGTATCGATCGAAATCTTCATCGGACATGTTCTCGGTCGCGCCCCGATGCTGGGCAAGCAAGGAGTCAATTTCTTCATCCAGGGCCTCATACTCCAGCACGAGACGACGATACTGCTCTATCCGCTCCATATCATCCGGAGCGCGACCGCTGGGTTGGGCTTGGTCCGTCACGAAAGGGTCTCCTTTCTCAGATCAGAGGGCGGCGGTCCATCCGCGGCCATCTGGGCATTCTCATTCTCATCCGGCGGCGAGTCGTCACCAAGGCGGGCAGCCGACCCGCCAGATGTTTCCCAGACCTCCGCCACAACATAGTGCGGGCGCTGGCGCACTTCGTCATAGATGCGAGCAACATACTGGCCCATAATGAAGAAAAAGAACAACTGGAATGAACTGAGTAGCAACACAACCGCCAGCGTCGTCGCCTGCCCCTCAAAGATCGACTGGCCGGTCGAGAGCCGCAGGAACGCGACAAGCGGCACCGCCAGCACTGCAATCAACGCAAGGACCAAGCTAGCGTAGATCGTAACCTGGAGCGGGAAGTAAGAGAACCCGGTGATCGCATCGAGCGCAAAACGCAGCATTTTCTTCAGCGGATACTTCGTCTCGCCCGCGAAACGCTGTTGGCGGACGTACTCTACGCCGGTCTGCCGGAAACCAACCCAGCTCGCCATTCCACGGATGAAGCGGTTGTGCTCGCGCATCTGGTTCACCGCGTCGACAACCCGGCGATCCATCAACCGAAAATCTCCCGTGTCGAGCGGGATGTCGACATCCGTAATGCGGTAGATCAACCGGTAGAACACCTTCGCAGTAAGCTTTTTGAACCACGTCTCACCGCGACGCTCGGCGCGCACAGCGTAGACGACGTGATAGCCCTCGCGCCACTTCGCGATCAGGTCGAGGATCACCGAGGGCGGGTCTTGCAGGTCTGCGTCGATAATCACGATCGCATCGCCTCGGGAAAAATCCATTCCCGCAGTCACAGCGTTCTGATGCCCGAAATTGCGCGCAAAATGAATCACCCGCACGCGGGGATCCCGCTCTTGCAGCGCCCGCATCTCGCGCGCCGAGCCGTCTGTGCTGCCATCGTTGACCATGATCAGCTCCCACGGCTCGCCAGTCGACTCCATGACCTCGACCAGCCGCCGGTACAACTCCGGGATGATCGGCTCCTCGTTGTAAACAGGCGCAATGATCGTGAAGACAGGCGTTGCTGACATCATCACTCTCTTGATAGCGCTTCAGACGCGGCGCAAGCTGCTGCAATTGTAGCGAATTCCCAACGCAGGCGCGATGTATACCTCGCCCGTTCCGAGCTACTTCAAAGCGGGCAAGCCAAGCGCCAACCGGACCTTCTCCACTTCAGCCGGATCAGGCGCCACCGGATAGCCGGATCCGGCCACGCGCATCGCGCTGCGGATGTCCTTCAGGCCGCTACCGGTCACCAGCACGACAATGCGGTCCGCCGGGCTGAGCACGCCACTGTCGAGCGCGGCTTTCGCGCCCGCATACGCTGCCGCGCCCGCAGGCTCAGCGAACACACCACTCTGCCGGGCAAGCAGCGGGATCGCGGCCAGAATGGCCTCATCCGGCACGCATACGAACGCGCCATCCGTCTCGCGGATCGCACGCACCGCCTTCACGCGATCGCGCGGCAGATCGGCAGCGATGCTATCCGCGACCGTTTGCGCATTGATGGGCTGCATCTGCGCCGGATCCGCACCGATCGACCACGCCTGATAGCACGCTGCGCTGCCATCGGCCTGGATACCAATCAGCCGGGGAATGCGATCAATCCAGCCCAGCGCATAAAGGTCGTTCAGTCCCTTGTGCACGCCGCTGATAATATTACCGTCGCCCACGCTGACGACGACCGCATCCGGCATCTGCCAGCCAAGCTGCTCGGCAATCTCGAACGCAACAGTCTTCTTGCCTTCGAGCGTGTATGGGTTCATCCCGGTGTTGCGGTTGTACCAGCCATAACGCTCCGCAGCGGCAACGGCCAGGTCGAACGCCGCGTCATAGTTCCCTTTGACCAGCAAGACCGTCGCGCCATAGGTCAACAACTGCGCGATTTTCGCCTCAGGCGCGGCCTCTGGCACGAAGATCACCGCCGCAAGGCCAACGCTCGCCGCAAGGCCCGCGAGCGCCGCCGCCGCGTTGCCAGTGCTTGCCGTCGTCACGACCTGGATGCCGTTCGCCACCGCGCGCGCCACAATCAGCGCGCTGGCCCGGTCTTTGAGCGATCCGGTCGGATTGCGCCCGTCATCCTTGATCCACACCTGCGCGCAGCCGAGTGCTTCTGCCACGCGCGGCGCGTCATAGAGCGGCGTGCCGCCCACCATTAGCGGCGGCACGGCTACGCCCTCGCGCAGTGGAAGCAGCGGGCGATAGCGCCACATCGACGAATCGCTGCTGCGCGCCACCGCCTCGCGTGAGACTGACTGGCGCAGCGCATCATAATCGTAAAGCACGTCGAGCGTGCCCGCCTGCCCGCAAGTGGGACAGGTATAGTCCACGTCATCCGGGCGATAGCTGCTGCCGCAGATCGCGCACCGAAGCTCGGAGATCATGTTCAACGCCTCACCGCCTGACTACTTCGGAACAACTGCCGTGCCTGTTTCGCCGCGTAGCGCCCGGCCAATACTCGCCGGTTGCGTGATGATCGCCTTGGGGCCGCCATTTTCAAGGAAGCTGACAATCGCTTCAATCTTTGGCGCCATGCTGCCCGGCGCGAATTGCCCTTCATCCAGATATTGCTTTGCATCGGCCAGCGTCATGCGGCTCAGCCACTGTTGGTTAGGTTTGTTGAAATTGATCGCAACTTGCTCTACTGCGGTCGAGATCACGAACAGGTCCGCTTTGAGACCGTTCGCCAGCAGCGCCGACCCGCGATCCTTATCGATCACCGCGTTGACGCCGTGCACATCCCCGTTTTCGTCACGCACGACGGGTATCCCCCCGCCGCCGGTACAGATTACAACCACATCATTTTTGACAAGCGTGTTGATTGCATCGAGTTCAAGAATTTCAACCGGATTAGGCGACGCGACCACCCGCCGGTACCCACGTCCCGCGTCCTCGACGACGGTCCATCCGTCGGCCTCGAACTTCTCGCCCTGCTCCTGCGTCATAAACCCGCCAATTGGCTTGTTCGGATTCTCGAACGCGGGATCGTTGCGGTTGACCAGCGTCTGCGTAATCACCGTGCAGATCTCGCGCTTGATGCGGCGCGCGCGCAGGCAATTCGCGATTGCCTGCTGGAGCATGTAGCCGATGGAGCCTTGCGTGTCCGCGCCGATCAAGTCCATCGGCGTGGTATGAACTTCGTGCGCGGCCAATTCGTTTCGGCGCAAGATGAACCCGACCTGCGGCCCGTTGCCGTGGGTAATCACCACGCGCCAGCCGTCGGCGATCATATCCGCAACGTGTCGCGCCGTCTCATAAGTAGCTTCCCACTGGTGCTCGATGTCCGGATGATCCTTGTCCAGAATCAGGGAATTGCCGCCAATGGCAATCACTACAGTTTTAGCTGTCATCGATACTGTCCCTTACTGCGTAAAAAATCAGGCGCTTAACCGTTCTAATCGACTCAAAGACTCTTGCGTGCATGGAGAGAAAAGCCGATCGCCCGCCGAAGGTGGTTGATCGGCTTTGAGTATGATACACGTAATCAGCCGCGTGCGCGCACTAACCGCGCATCGTCAGCGCCATGACCGCCTTCTGCACGTGCAGGCGGTTCTCCGCCTCGTCGTACACGATACTCTGCGAGCCATCGATTACCGCGTCGGTCACTTCGATATTGCGGTCGGCAGGCAGGCAATGCATGTAGACCGCGTCCCTGTCCGCCAGCGCCATCCGCCGCTCGTCCGTGATCCAGTCTTTGTACTGGTCACCGATCCGCTTCGATTCTTCCATATCGGTCGTCGTCATGGTCGCGCCCCAGCTCTTGGGGTAGACCACATGCGCGCCCTCGAAGCCCTTGTCGAAGTCGTCATAGATTTCGAAGCTGCCGCCCGAGCGCTTGGCACTCTCCGCAGCCAGGTCGACGATCTCCGGCATCAACTTGAACTCAGGCGGGTGCGTCAGGCGCACGTTCATGCCGAAGCGCGTCGCCAGCGTGATCAAGCTCTGCGGGACGGAAAGCGGCTTCTGGTAACTGGACGCATACGCCCAGGACATATTCAGCGTTTTTCCGCGCACATCGCGCCCAAAACGCTCGAAGATCGTCATCATATCGGCGAGCGCCTGGAAGGGATGATACCAGTCACACTGCATGTTGAGCACGGGCACCCGGCTGGCCTCGGCCACCGCGCGGATGTATTCGTTCCCGATCCCCCAGTCACACTGCCGGATCGCGATCCCATCGCAATAGCGACCGACGATCTCGCCGATCTCTTTGGCCGTGTCGCCATGCGAGATCTGTGTCGTCGAGCTCTCGATAAACTGGGCGTGACCGCCAAGCTGCGCCATCCCCGCCTCGAAGCTCACGCGCGTGCGCGTGCTTGAGAAGAAGAACAGCATCGCCAGCACCTTATCGCGCAGCAGCGCGTGCGGCTCGCCCAGAGCGCGTTTGCGCTTAAGGTCAAACGCGACCTCAAAAATCGTGTTGACCTCGTCGTCCGTCCACTCGTCGGGCGTGATCATGTCCCGCCCAATCAGGTGCGTCTGCATGTGTAGTGTCCTCGTTTCGTTACTTGATTAGCGCAGGCAAAAGCGTATAGAACTCGGTGGCGCGCACCACGTCTTCGAGCGGCACCTGGTCCAAGGCACCGTGTGCCGTTCGTTCGTCACCCGGCGCAAACCCAATCGAGGGAATACCGGCTTTGCCGTTCCAGTAAATCCCGTTGGTTGAAAAGTCCCACTTCCCCGCTGGTGTTGTCTGGTCCCAAAGCACCTCACAAGCTTCAAGGCCCGCCTGCACCATCGGGTGATCCTCGTCAATCGCCCACGCAGGGAAGTATTTTTCGACCGGATACTGATAGCCCGTGTAGCTGGGCGTGTCGTAATCCATAATTTTAACTTGAATGTCTTTAGCGTGTTCGGGTGGGATGAGCGCCTGAACTTGTGCGACCGCCAGTTCTTTGCTCTCACCAAAGGTCAGGCGCCGATCGATGAAAATCGTGCATTCGTCGGGCACAGCGTTAATAGACGGCGTCTGGCATTCGATCTTGCTGACGGTGATACGCCCCTGGCCCAGGAACGGGTCAGTGTGAAGTTGGTCGTTCAAATCCCGCACGCCAGCAATAACCGGCATCATTTTGTAGATTGCATTGTCGCCCAGTTGATTCGATGCGGCGTGAATCGACCGGCCCTTCGCAACAATTTCAAGCTCGACGCGTCCCTTATGGCCGCGATAGACCTGCATGCGCGTCGGCTCGCCAATCACCACGAAATCGGGCCGGATTCCCTCAACCTCGACCAGAACGTTCGGGGCGATACCATCGCAGTCCTCTTCCATATTTCCAAAGTAGTAGACGGTATAGCCTTCGAGCAAGCCCAGATCGCGCGCCAGCGCCATGCCGTAGATCATGCCGGGCGTCGATTGCTTCTCGTCCCCAGCGCCACGCGCGTAGAAGATTCCATCCTCGACTTTGCCCTGAAACGGGTCCCATTCCCACGCGGATGGATCGCCGACATCCACTGTGTCGATATGGCTGTCATACAGCAGGATGCGCGGCCCGTTTCCGATGCGGCCCAGGACGTTGCCCATGCGGTCGAAACGGACCTCGTCAAAGCCCAGGCGCTCCATCTCTTCGGCAACGCGCAAGCCAACGTCGCGAATCTGCCCCATCACGCTTGGAATCGCGACAATCTCACGGAAAAAATTCAGGATCGTGTCGTGTTGTTCGGCAACACGAGAGCGGATCGACTCTGCCAGCGCAGAATCAATTGTTGCTGACATTTCATCATCTCCATTTATGCTATTAACGTGTGATATCTTACCTGCGTTAGCGGTTCCCGCGAGGGCCTTCGGCACACCTAACGCTTTATACGCAGATAGGCAGCGCAGCGAGATGGTCTCCGCCTGAGCACCAGCGTGCACAGCGGGCTCGCCAACGCAGCCTATTCGTCGCCACTAAGATAGCCTGTTTGCCCCCTTTGGACACATACTATAAGCCACACGGGGGAAAACGGCGATTGGTGATTAGTACTAAGCCGGCGGCGGCGCGAATGGCTCGCCCGGCACAAAACGTCCGCGCCCTGAAACGCCCAGGATCTGGCCCTCATCGACGACGATCTCACCCCGGCTGAGCACCGTCCGCACGCGGCCCTGAACCGCCATGCCTTCATATGGCGTGTACCCGGCGATCGTGTGCTGGTCCTCGGCGCGGATTTTCACTTGCGGCGCCGGATCGTAGATCAGCACATCCGCGTCGCTTCCAGGCAGCAGCGCGCCTTTGCGCGGCCACAGCCCAAACACCCGCGCCGGATCGCTCGCCATCAGACGCGCCAATTCAGGCAGCGCCATCGGGCGAACCGGCTCCCCGGCTTGCTGGCGCTCCTGCGCGCGATGCACGCCATACGTATACGTCAGCGCGAACGACGTTTCCAGCCCCGGCAGGCCGCCCGGCGTCTTGGTGAACGCCGTGAATTCCTGCTTCTGCGCGATCGTGTAATCGCAGTGATCGGTTGAAACCGCGCTCAACGCCGGATGCGCCTGAAGTAGATCGACCTGCCACGCCGTGGGACGCAACGGCGGCTGCAAGATGAAGCGTTCGGCGCCCGGCGCCCCGTAGCGACTGTCGTCCAACCAAAAGTACTGCGGGCACGTTTCGCAGTAGACGGGTGGCATGTCCGCCCGGCGGCGCGCTTCGTCCACCACGCGGATCGACTCGGCAGTCGAGCAGTGAACGATATACACCGCCGCGCCCGCCACCTGCGCCAGATACAGCACGCGCCGAATTGCCTCAACTTCCGCTTCGGGCGGGCGCGCCTGCCCGTGATACGCCCAGGACGTGTGCTCGCGCTCGACCAGCCGCGCAGTCGCATCCGTCACCAACGCGTCGTTCTCGCAATGCAGCATCGCGATCATGTCCCGCGGCATGGCGCGAAAGGTGTGCAACAGCGTCGCATCGTCGGCGTAGTAATTCGGGCGATAGGTTGTGTAGAGCTTAATGCTGGGGATGCCGCTGTCACGCAGAGCCTCCAGCCAGCGTCGCGCCTCATCCAGATCGCGCGGCAACTCCGTAACCATCATGTGCAAGCCGTAGTCGATCATCGCGGGTGCGCACTCCGCCAGCCGCGCTTCGAGCGCCTGCTCGAACGTCATACCGGGGAACTGCGTTGCGAAATCGACCACGGTCGTCACGCCGCCGAACGCAGCCGTGCGCGTACCGATCTCCCAGCCATCCGCTGTCTGGTAGATCCCGGTATCGAGTTGGATGTGCGTATGCGGATCGACCACGCCGGGGAACACCAGGCAGCCTGCCGCGTCAATGGCGCGCGTCCCAGCGGGCACATCCGCGCCCGGCGCGAGCACCGCCGCGATTGTCTCACCCGCGATCAGCAGATCCGCCGGGATCGCCGCCTGCGGCAGCACGACCTGACCGCCGCGTATGACTGTCATGTCCGGCATCGCCCTTCCCCTGTCATCCACCATTGATCAGCGCGCGCGCCAGCGCGTTGTGCCGCTCGATCACCGGTTCAATTTCCAGCGTGGTCAGGCGCCCTTCGCGCACGAGCACGCGCCCGTTCGTCACGTTGTACGCGACGTTGGTCGAAGTGCAGAACAACAGTGCGGCGACCGGATCGTGCAACGCGCCCGCGTAGCCCAACCCTCGCACATCGAACGCAACGAAGTCCGCCGCCATGCCCGGTTTCAGCGCGCCGATATCGTCGCGACCCAGCACCCGCGCCCCGCCCAGCGTCGCGATCTCCAGCGTTTGACGCGCAGTCAGCGCCGCCGGATCGCCTTTCGCACGCTGGAACAGCATCGCCATCCGCGCCTCATTGAGCAGGTGCGAGCTATCGTTGCTGGCCGAGCCATCGACACCCAGGCCGACCGGCATACCTGCGTGCAGCATCTCCACCACCGGGGAGATCCCACTCGCCAGCCGGGCATTGCTGCCGGGGCAGTGCGCCACGCCCGTGCCTGTTCGTCCAAAGCGGGTGATCGCCTCAGAAGTCAGATGGACGCAGTGCGCGTGCCAGCAGTCCTCGCCAACCCAGCCAACATCCTCGGCGTAGTCGCCGGGCAGCAGACCAAACTGATCGAGGCTGTACTGCACGTCCGGCTTCGTTTCGGCAAGATGCGTGTGAAGCCGCACACCGGGATAGCTGCGCGCCAGCGCCGCCGACTCACGCATCAGGTCTCGCGTGACGCTGAACGGCGAGCATGGCGCAAGCGTGATGCGCAGCATGGAGTAGCGCGAATTGTCGTGGAACGTCTCGATGACGCGCTGGCAGTCCGCCAGGATCGCAGCCTCGTCCTCGACCAGGCTATCCGGTGGCAACCCGCCGTGACTTTCACCGAGGCTCATGCTGCCGCGGCTGGCGTGAAAGCGCAGCCCGACCTGCTGCACCGCTTCGATCTCATCATCGAGGCGAGTGCCATTCGGCAGCATGTACAGATGATCGCTCGCTGTCGTGCAGCCGGACAGAGCGAGTTCAGCCGCCGCCACCTGCGCGCTGACGCGAATGCCTTCCGGCGTGATGCGCGCCCAAATAGGATACAGCGTCACCAGCCAGTCAAACAGCTCTTTGTTCTGCGCATCCGGCACCGCACGCGTGAGCGTCTGATAGAAATGATGGTGCGTATTCACCAGACCGGGGATAACGACATGCCCGCTCAGGTCCAGCACCTCGTCGGCAGTTTGCGGCAGGTCGGCACTGGGGCCGACCTGCTCGATCACGTTGTCGCGCACGAAAATCGCGCCATCAGGAATTTCACGGCGCTCGTCATCCATCGTGGCGACAATCAGAGCGTTTTTCGCCAGAAGTGTTGTCATAAGGCCATCACTCGCTCCTGAATCGACTACTCGCTGCGTGCGGCATAACCGGTGAGTCTAGCACGCGCTGCTGCGCCGGAACAAGATTGCGCTGCCTACTGCCCGCGCTCAATCGCGAGCTCTGCGCCTCGCAGCGTGTTTTTGAGGAGCATCGCGATCGTCATCGGCCCGACGCCACCCGGTACCGGCGTGATCGCTCCAGCGACTTCTTTCGCCTCGTCAAACGCCACATCGCCCACAAGCCGATAGCCGCGCTTGGCCGACGGATCATCGACCCGGTTGGTGCCTACGTCGATCACAATCGCGCCCGGCTTGATCCAGTCGCCCTTGACCATCTGCGCGCGCCCAACCGCAGCCACCAGGACATCTGCCTGGCGCACCACGTCCGGCAGGTTCTTCGTGCGGCTGTGGCAAATGGTAACGGTCGCGTTGCGGTGTACCAGCAGCATCGCGGCAGGCATGCCGACAATATTGCTGCGACCCAGCACAACCGCATTCGCGCCCTCAAAAACCGCGCCCGCCTCTTCCAGCAGAATCATCACGCCGTTCGGCGTGCAGGGGATAAACAATGGCTCGCGGCCCTTCATCGATAGGCGGCCAATGTTCACCGGGTGGAACCCATCCACGTCTTTTTCGAGGCTGATCGCGTTGAGGATCGCTTCTTCGTCAAGGTGCGACGGCAGGGGAAGCTGCACCAGAATCCCGTGAATCTCCGGATTGGCATTCAACTCGCGCACGAGGTCTTCAGCTTGTTCCTGCGTCGCGTCGGCGGACAACACGGGTCCAAACGACTGAATGCCGACTTCCTCACACGCTCTCTGCTTCATCCGGACGTACGTCTGTGACGCCGGGTTGTCGCCGATCAACACGGTCGCCAGGCCAGGCCGTACGCCGTGCGTTGCAACGAGTTTTTCCACATCCTGAGCGATCTCACCGCGAATTCGGGCTGCAATCGCGCTTCCGTCGATAATCTTAGCAGTCATCAGGTGAATAATCCTTTCGGCAAATACTCTTGAGCCTGGAATGAAGGCTATCACGAGGCGCCCGAAATGGCCAGTGACGGAGTGCAAGCTGTCGCCCGTCATTTGTCAATGGTTTCCGACAACTCCCCTACAAAACATAAACCACGACGCAGGCAGAGTCAGGTACTATAGAAATGAGATCATTAGGTGATAATGTGGCCGACTTCGCGCGGCGCCATTAACGAAGACAAAGCCCGCGCGCACCGGCCCTGCGCGAACCCACGAACTGCCGATCCTCGCGATCGGCGCAGGAGAGGATATCCACGATGTCCGACCGCAGACGATGCCAGCCGCTCGCCGCCCGAGGGCGCACGACTTCCTCGCTATCGTTTCGTCCGCGTGAGGGGCAGGCGCTGGCCGAATATGTGCTGATCCTCGCCCTGGTCGCCATCGCGCTGATTGCCGTCCTGACGATCACCGGCCCTGCGGTTGGGGACGTCTTCAGCAACGCCGTGTACAACCTGCTGGGTGGCACTGTGGTGCCGCGCGCCACGCTCCAGGCCGACGATTTTTGGGAGCAAGTCGCGGCGGTCGCCTCGTATACGCCCGAGAACCCTCTGTCGATTACGAACACGCCTGTCACTGGCCCAGAGGTGACGGAGCCGTCAAACCCACCAGAAGGAACCGAACCTTCGATCCCGCCGGACGGCACAGAACCGTCTGAGCCGCC
>CAZVCM010000005.1:0-8987 GCA_964626105.1 uncultured Thermoflexus sp. | reverse complement strand
ACCGAGGAGCCGGTAGAAACTGAGACGCCCGAGCCAACCGAAGAGCCAGAACCGCCCGATCAGGAGTTCCCTTACCCGTTTGAGGATCCCGGCAACAATCCGAACTGGTGGGACACCGACTCAACCAACCTGCTCGGCGAGTGGTACGCAGAATTCTGGGATTATCACTCTCCCACTGCATCGGACATGACCGGCATGCAGCCGGGTTTCGGCAAGTGGCGGACTACCTATGGCTCGCTCGATCACACCTGGCCAAGTGGGACCTCACCCGGCGGCAGTGTCCACCACGATTTTTATGCGCGCTTCACCACCACCGCGACTCTCGAAAACGAGGAATACATTCTGCGTGTGCGCAAGGACGACGGCATGCGCGTCTGGATCGGTGGAGTGCTCGTCTTTGACGAATGGAACTGGACCAACAGCGACTGGAAAGCGATTCCGTTCACGCCCGCGGCTGGCACACATGAGGTCGTCGTCGAATTGTTCGACAGCGGCGGTGCGGGGGTTGCCAGCGTCTTCATCACGCAAGAGGGCGAGTCGGTCAACTGCAACTGGACTCTGACCGATGAAGCGTTCTACAGCGCGCCAACGTCGTGGACCGACAGCGCGGGCGGTAATTATGCGCCATATTCCTACTGCGTGCTACGCCTGCGCGGCACGATCGACCTCACCGGCGCCGAAGAACCAAAGCTCGAATTCCACGACCGCTATTCAATCGGGACCGGTGCGGTCGCGAAGATTGGGATCGCGGTCGCGGGCAGCGACACATGGACCGAAGTCGACGCGCACAGCACCGGCACAAATCTGAGTTGGACGCGACAGGTTTACGATCTGGCGAACTTCGGTGGCCAAGACTTCCGGGACCAGGTCATCGAGTTGCGCTTCGTGCTGGATAATCCGACCGGCAACACCGGCGATGGATGGTGGATTGACGACATCGCCGTCGAAGAGCAACCGCTGAAGGTCTACACCGTTGGATTCAGCGACGATATGGAAGGCCCCTCGTACTGGTTTGCGGGCGGCGCGTGGGCGCGTACCAACGAGTGGCCGCACAGCCCTGAGCACGCCTGGTCGGACAGCCCGAATGGATCCTACTCGCTCAATACCGACAGCGTTCTGGAGCTAGACGGCAAGATCGTGCTTGACAACGAGCAGCTCGAGGGCGATCCCGTTGTGCAGCCGGAAATGGTTTTCTGGCACCGCTACGATCTGAGATCCGGTGCATCCGTGTACGCGGAAATCTCCACTGATGAACGGCAGAGCTGGACGCGGCTGACTGGGACGCATCTCGCCGCAGGAACCACCAACAAAGCGTATTCGCAGGTCGTTATCCCGCTCGACGCGTATATTGGGCAGAGCTTCCATTTCCGCTTCCGCATGAACGTGACTGGCAGCGCGAGCCCGGCGGATGGCTGGTATATCGATGACTTCGCGCTCCGTAACCGCTATGACGGCCTGATCCACCTGAACTGGTGTGACAATGTCGAAGATGGTGGCGGCTCGTGGCTGCCGATGGGCAGTTGGGCTGTGGTTGATGGCGTGGACGACAATCCCGGTCAGAACCCGCCAATCACCGCGCACAGCGGTTCGAAGTTCTTCTCAGATAGCCCACAGAAGAACTACGAACACGGGACCAACAGCGTGCTGCAGCTTTTGCCGCGCCTTAATCTCACGTCGGCCACCCACCCCGAGCTAACCTTCTGGCACCAGTGGGATATCGAGGCCGACGAAAAACTCTACGTCGAGGTCTCGGACGACTTGGGTCAGACCTGGACCACGCTCTGGACTAAGGTCAAAGGCGTGATACCGTCGGGCTATCATAGCTCTACTCGGATCAGTTCAAGCTACTACTTCGACTCGATCCTGTCCTGGACGCGCGAGGTCGTCGATCTGTCGGATTACGTAGGCACTGAGCTCATGCTCCGCTTCAGGTTCGATGCCACCTCGAACCCCAACGTCGACGACGGCTGGTGGATTGATGACATCTGCGTGCAGGAACGTGTTGATGTCGTGTACAGCCTACCCTTCACCGAAACCTTCGAGAGCGGCGGGGACCGCTGGCACTGGGGCGGCTCGTGGGCGCGCACTTCAGGCGGCGCGTACAGTGGCAGCTATCTTGCCCAAGACAGCCCAGGCGGAGATTACCAGCACGAGTCAAACGGTATCTTGGAACTACGCGGCGCGATCGACCTGCGCACAGCGGTGCAACCCACGCTCTACATCTGGGATCGTTTCTCGCTCAACGACTATGACAGTGTTTACGTCGAGGCGCGCTCGTCAAACGGCGAGTACCAGTCTTGGAGCAGTTGGCAACGCCTGGATGTTGTCACGGATGACCTCTCGACGGTCTGGACGCGTCGCCAGCCTGGCAGCCGTGCCAGTCTTGAGGGGTATGCTGGAAAGCTCGTGCAGCTCCGCTTCCGAGTCTACGCGGAGCGTGACTGGAAGGTAAGCGACGGTTGGTACATTGACGACATCACCGTAATCGACCGTAATGGCGCCGAGCCAGTCTTCACCCTGCCGTTCAAGGATGATGCCGAAATCGAGCATGACTACTGGGTCTTTGATGGCACGTGGAGCCGTGTCCAGGCGATTCGCCCGATAGGCAGCGGAGCTATCCTCGGCCCAGGCGGGTGGACTGCCGAGTATTTCGAAGATGTCAACCAGAATCGGGCATTCGACAGCGGCGAATTGCGCGCAACCCAAATCGAAGGTGAAATCAACCACAATTGGGGAAGCGATGGTCCGTCAGTCGCCGGGATGGAAGATATCGTTGATGATTTCTTGGTCCGCTGGACGCGCGACATCTACGTGCCAGAAGACAGCACCATTTACCAAATCCAGACGCGCTCAGACGACGGTATCCGCGTCTTTGTCGATGGAAAGACCGTCATCAATAAATGGTCCGACCGTGGCTATAGCTCGACCCCGGACATCGGGACAACGGATCCGCTCAGCGCCGGCTGGCATACGGTTGTCGTCGAGTACTACGAGCGTAGTGGAGACGCGCGCGTCGACGTCAACTTCGCGCAAGAAACTTACGTCTATGACGACAGCCCAGGGGCGAACTACGTACACGGCAGCAACGCCTCAATGACCCTCGAAGGAGTGATTGAGATCCCTGAAGGATCCACGTCGTACCTCACGTTCTGGAACCAGCGCCGCCGCGAATCAGGTGACACTTTCCTGGTGGAAGTCTCAACCGATGGCGGGTACAGCTGGAATAGTATCAAGAGCTGGACCAACACGGTAACGTGGCAGAAAGAAAGCCTCTCGCTCAGTTCCTATAAGGGTCAATCGATCAATATCCGCTTCCGGCTCGATGCGCGCAGCAATACGCGTGTTCATGAGGGCTGGATCATCGACGATATCCAGGTTTACCAAGGGTAATCACAGCGCCAATGGCAAAGAGGGCTGTCTTCGCAGGCAGCCCTCTTTTTTCTCTGAATCGCACCGAAACACGTAGCCGGTCAGGGCATCCCGTGTTAAACTCGGCGGACTGTTCGCTGACTCGAGGCGCTGAGCACGAAAGGGACGCGATGGCTGCGGATGCGATCTTCTTTGTTCTGGTGGGCCCATCGGGCGCGGGGAAGAACACCCTGATGCGGCGCGTTATGGCGCAGGTGCCCGGCCTCAACCAGGTCGCCACCATGACCACACGCGAGATCCGAGAGAACGAGCAAGAAGGTGTCCATCACCGGTTCGTCAGCCGCGAGCGGTTCCAACAAGCCATCGACCAGAACGAGTTAATCGAATACCAGGTCGTCCATCAGAAAGACCTGTATGGCACGCCTCGCGATGTCGTCGAGGGCGCAATCGCATCCGGCACGGACCTAATCGCAGACATTGAATTTCTTGGCGCCGACCGGCTGAACGAGGAATATCCCCTGCATACCGTCCTGATCTTCGTCACGCCCTCGAACCTGCGCATCCTGGCGGACCGCATCATGCAGCGCGGTGACATCGAGCCGCAGGAGCTGGAAGGCCGCCTTAATCGCGCCCGGTTTGAGATGACCTACGCGCCCGAATGCCATTATCTGATCATGAATGACGACCTTGAGCACGCCGAGCGCGCGCTACGCCAGATCGTCCTCACGGAGCGAAACCGGCGACGTGGCGAGCCGCTTGACCCGCGTGATCGCGTGCCCGCGCACCAGATCGACGCGTATGTCACAGCGATCATCCAGCGCAATAGCGAGGTGTTGCTCAAACAGGGCGCGCTTCCGCATTTCATGCTCGACGCCGACGCTCCCCGCCTCGACCTGGCCGCGCGTGACCACCTTCAGCGAGAGTTGAACATACTGCTTCAGGTCGTCGGGCCGGTCGATAGACGATTCGACTACCCCGCGCCGTCGCACATCACGGTAGGCGGCACGCCACCACATTTCGCGCTTGAATACTTCTACCGGTTCGCTTGCTCCGACGCACACGCCTCCATGCCCCAAGGCTGGCAATGGGTGCCACGTGCACACGTGGCGCTGCCCGACATGCTAAGCGAAATGGTCGCGCCATAACACGCCAGTCCGGCCAGCACGTTTTGTGCGAATACTGTCATAATCATCCTCGCGCGCCCCGTTGCGGTGGCGCGCGCTTGCTGAGTAGCTAGAATACAAGTGTGATCCGCACGCACACCGGGCAGAGTGAAGCACAGATGACTCGCACCGCGATGATCGAGGTTGCCAACCTCAGCAAGCGCTATGGGCGCTTTCTGGCGCTCGACAACATCAGCTTTCACGCTGTCGAAGGGGAAATTCTCGGCTTCCTGGGGCCGAACGGCGCGGGCAAAACCACGACCATGCGCATTCTCACCGGCTACACGCCGCCGACCTCAGGATGGGCGCGCGTCGCTGGATTCGACGTCTTCGAGGACTCGCTTGAGATGCGCCGCCATGTAGGTTACCTGCCAGAGACAGTTCCGCTTTATCGCGACATGACGGTGCGCGGCTATGTCGATTACATCGCGCAGCTTCACCATGTGCCTCACCGGCGCCAGCGCGTCGATGAAGTGCTTGAGATGGTTGGCATGCGTGACCGGCAGCGCAGCCTGATCCGCACGCTCTCGAAAGGGATGCGCCAGCGTGTCGGGCTTGCCCAAGCGCTGGTGCACGATCCGGCCGTGCTCATTCTGGACGAGCCGACGATCGGCCTTGACCCGCACCAGATTCAGGACGTGCGCGAGCTCATCCAGACGATCGGCGAGCAGCGCACGGTGCTGCTCAGCACGCACATCCTCTCTGAAGCCGAGCAGCTTTGCGACCGCATCGTGATCATCGACCGGGGCCGTATCATCGCCGTTGGCACGCCAGCAGAGCTTCAGCACCAACTACAAAATGGCAGGCGCTTATTTGTCCGCGTGGGGGGCCGTGCTGCGCCCCAGGACGTGCGGCGCTTGCTCGGCGCAGTGCCAGGTGTCGAGCGCGTCGAACCGGAACGAGGCGGCTATCTCGTCTTCACGCGCGAAGGTGCGGATGCGCGCCCTGCCCTGGCAGCCGCGATCGTGGGGCAAAGCATCGAACTGCTCGAGCTACGTCCCTGGGCACTGACACTCGAAGAGATATTCCTGGAGTACACCACGCGCCTCGACCAACCGGCACGGCGCAAGAGGTAACGATGCGCAGTCTGCGAATCATAGCCCGCCGTGAGCTCGCGCAGTTCTTCACCTCGCCGATTGCCTATCTGGTCGCGTTCGCGATTCTGGTGCTGACCGGATTCATGTTCAATACTGATCTCGCCAATCGCGTCGGGCAGGCGCCGCCGGACGGCACTTATGTCCTGGGCGTGTTCGGTTTCTTCACAGTATTCTTCGCGCCATTGCTGACAATGCGGCTGTTCGCCGAAGAAACACGCGAAGGCACGCTGGAGCTGATGCTGACCATGCCCGTGCGGGACAGCGACATCGTACTCGGCAAGTTCATCGGTGCCTGGGCTTACTACAGCGCGATCCTGGCGCTGACGCTCGTCTATCAAGTGGTTTTGCTCGCCGTCACCCAGCCCACGCCCTACGAAGCGACCGGCCAGCTTGATCTCGGCCCGGTGATCAGCAGCTACATCGGTATCTGGCTATTTGGCGGCGCGGCACTAGCGATTGGATTGGTCTTCTCTGCACTCACTGAGAACCAGGTGATCGCCGGCTTTCTCGGCATCGCAACCCTGTTCGTGCTGTGGCTGGGGGATTTCGCCGGACAGGTCGTGCAGAACCGGCCAATTGCCGAGGCCATTCGCGCGTTAAGCTTGCAGGCGCACTACTCGACCTCATTTCTGATCGGCGTGATCCGCTTTGAGGACGCGGTGTTCTTCATCGGGCTGATCGTCGTCATGCTGTTCATCGCCACGCGCGTCCTTGAGTCGAGGAGGTGGCGCTGATGGTTAGTGACCTTTCGTCGCGCCGCGCCACGATTGCCAGCGCCGCGAGCGTCGTGGGGGGTGTTGCGCTAGTAGCGGGGGCGCTGCTGTTCCTGGTCCAGGGCGCGATTACGCTGGCAGTGTTCGCGTGCGTGCTGGTAGGGGTTGGCGGTCTGTCACTCTGGATGCTGTGGGCGCCCGGTGAGTTCCGCGCGTGGATCTCAGGCCGTCAGACGCGCTACGGAACAACGAGCGTCCTGGTCACGATCCTATTCATCGGGCTGGTCGTAGCCGTCACCATGCTAGCGGACCGCGCCAACCTCACCGCTGACCTGACGGGCGTGCAGCGTTACTCGCTTAACCGCCCCACCCTCGATACGATTGACCAAGTGGCCGAGCGCGGGTTCCGTGTGCAGCTCATCGGATTCTTCAGCAGCCGCACGCTGCGCGAGCGCGAGTCAGCAGATCTGCTTCTGCGGCAATATGACGCGCATGGCGCCGAGACGATAGAAGTCGTCTACATCGATCCCGACGAGCAACCGGAAGTCGCGCGTCGCTACGGCTATCAGGCCGGGATGGATGGCACAATCTTCCTGGCGCTGCTGGACGCGGATGGCGCGCTGCTCGATACTTTCTCGCCGCGTCTGCTCGGGCCGGCCAGCGAGCGCGATATCACCACAGCGCTGCGCACCATCGTCAGCGCCGGGCAATTCAAGATCTACTTCACGACCGGGCATGGCGAACTGGACATTCGCAGCACCGACGACGCCAATATCTCGCGCCTTGGTGTCAGCCTGGAAGATGCGGGGATCGCGATCGCGCAATTCACCCTGCTCGACGTGCTCAACACCGGCATCCCCGAAGATGCCAGCGCCGTGATGATTGTCGGCGCGCGGACGCGCTTCACCGAGGAAGAGGTCGCCGTGCTGGATGACTACATACAGCGCGGCGGGCGGCTGGCGATCTTCACCGATCCGCCGCAAGTGGATGAAGGCACGGCGCTCACCAACACATTCCTCGAAGAGGGCAGCCCGCTCAACAACTATTTGTGGGACGAATTCGGCGTGCGCCCGCTCGATGCGCTACTCATCCAAAACACGCCGTACTACACAAACGAGTTCACGCCCATCATTAACGCCACGCTGCCCCATTCGCTGCTTTCCCTCACTCAAAACCAGCAAGTGGTGATGAGCTGGGTGCGCCCGTTCGCACTGGCTGACGAGCCAGCCGATCGCCAGGCGCTGTACCTGCGCGAGCCGCTATTTACCAGCTCTGAGGATGCGTATGGCGAGACCGGCCTGCAAGAGCTCGTCAGCACGTACCGGATCGAGTATAATGCCGGACGCGATCTGCTCGCGCCGCTGGTCGTGGGCGTCACAGTGCGACGCAGTGGGGACAGCCAGCTCGACGCACAGCCGCGCCTCGTCTTGATTGGGGACTCCGACCTCGTCAGTAACCAGTTTGTGCAAAACCTGCCGGGCAACGTGTGGTTCTGGACCGATCTGGTGGACTGGCTTACTGGCTACGTCCAGACAGTGAGTTTCACTCCAGTCACCGATTCCACGCTGCTCAACCTGGTCCTGTCGGATCAAGAGCGCAGCACGATCGCGCTGATCACGATGTTAATTTTGCCTGGTTCGGTCCTGGCGCTAGGGGCAGGGGTTTGGTGGTATCGGCGCCGTTAGGTTACACTTACTAAAGGAGCTTTCAGTCAGTCGGGCTGTCTTATGCTGCGCCGCCCCATGATGTACGCCTTGCTTGTCGTATTCGCTGGCGCGTTGGTCCTGCTGTTGATGCTCGACGATCCAAGCGTGACCAGCAGCACCGGCGCCTCAGGGAACGTGTTGTTTCCGCAGCTCAGCCGTGCCGAACACATCGATCGCATAGAAGTGCGGAATGTCACTGAAGGGACAGGCGTTTTGCTTGTTCGTAGCGACGAGGGAATGTGGTACGCTCCACAAGTGCCTCACACGACGGACAGTTTGCCCGTCGAAGCCATCGATCAGGCTGCTGTCGAGGCCCTCGCGCTTGCGATAACCCGGCTCACTGCGGAACAGCGCTTCGAGGCTACGTCAGAAAACCTCGAGCGTTTCGGGGTGCGACCCGCACCAGCGTATGTGCTTCAGTTTGCCGGTTACGACATCACTGGACGCGCTTTTGAATCGGTGGTGTTCGAAGTGGGAGACCTGAACCCTGACAAGGTCGCGCGGTATGTCTGGCCGCGTGACGGCGAGCAGGTTTTCCTGGTCGCGATCGATTTCTTGCTTGAGAGTATGCCCGTGGCAGCGCAACCTGCCCTGATTTCCGCCGACGAGCCGCAGACAGCGACTCCTGCGGCGTCTGTGCCCTGACCGACCCGCGCTGCGACGCGGATGTCGAGGGCACCCTACCGCCGGTGGTAGGGTGTCTTTGTGTGGACGAGTAGCCATTACGTGATATGACGGTGTCTGAGAATCAACCTACTTCCCCCCGCGCGGCAGATGCCGAGGCCCTGCCGCGTCTGATCGCGCAGGGCGAGCAGCAGGGGTATATTACATATGACGACATTCTGAAGCTGCTTCCCGAGCTTGAGACGCAGATCGACGAGCTTGAGGCGCTGCTTGAGTCGTTGACTCGCGCCGGTGTCGAGGTTGTACCAGTCGCGC
>CAZVCM010000004.1:11168-38172 GCA_964626105.1 uncultured Thermoflexus sp. | reverse complement strand
ATCGCGGTGCCGACCGGCGTGAAGGTCTTCAACTGGGTCTTCACGATGATCGGCGGCTCGTTGCGCTTCACCGTGCCGATGCTGTACGCGATCGGCTTCCTGATGTCGTTCCTGATCGGCGGCATCACCGGTGTGTTCCAGGCGATCATCCCGATTGACGAGATGGTGCACGACTCGTACTGGATGGTAGCGCACCTGCACTACACGTTGTTCGGCGGTGGCGCGTTCGGCGTGTTTGCCGGGCTGTACTACTGGTGGCCTAAGATGTTCGGGCGCCGCCTGGACGAGCGGATCGGCAAGTGGCAGTTCTGGACGCTGTTCATTGGCTTCCACATCACCTACTTCCCGATGCACATCCTCGGCCTGATGGGCATGCCGCGCCGCATCTACGACTATGGCGCGGATCGCGGCTGGACCGACCTGAACGTCGTCTCGACCATCGGTGGGGTTTTGATGGGCGTATCGGTCATCCTGCTGGTCTACAACATGATCCGTAGCACGGCGCGAGGCGAGCGCGTGGGGGACGACCCCTGGGAAGGCGACACGCTCGAATGGATGACGACCTCGCCGCCGCCCGACTACAACTTTGCCGAGATTCCTGAGGTTCACAGCCGGCGCCCGGCGCGCGATGTGCGCCTGGGATTGGTGCCTGAGGGGGAGAAGACTGCATGAGCGGTGAAATGACTCTGGTCCCTGACGAGCTGCGGGATCATGTCATCGAAGACGAGCGCGATGGCGGAAACGGCCATCCCGGCGGGGGCGATGGTCATGGAGACGCGCACGAGATCCATCTGCCGCCGCCCAGCATCGCGCCGATCATCATCGCGGGGGGCGCGCTGTTCCTGCTGCTGACCATCCTGAACCCGCTGTTCTTACTCGCCGCGGTGCCGGTGCTGGGGTTCGGTATGTGGCGGATGATCCATTTCGAAGAGTTCGAGATCGGGGCGAAGTGGCTCCCGAAGATGGATCACCGCAAGCTGGGGATGTGGGTGTTCCTGGCGTCGGAAGTGATGTTCTTCGCGTCGCTGATCGGCGGTTATCTGTATTTCAAGCTGGCGGATCGCTCCGGCTTCCGAGAGGCGGAGTCGATACTCAGCCTGCCGCTGGCGACGGTTGGGACGAGCGTCCTGATCGTCAGCAGCTTCGCGGTGGTGATGGCGCTTGAGGCGCTGCAATCGGGCGACCGGCGCGTGTTCCGCAACTGGATGATCATCGTGCTGGCGCTCGGCGCGGGCTTCCTGGGCATCCAGGCGTTCGAGTGGTACGAGCTGATGCACCACGATATCACGGCGAGCGACCTGTTCGGGACAGCGTTTTTTGTCACGACCGGCTTTCACGGGCTGCACGTGCTCGGCGGGGTGATCTGGATGGCGCTGCTGCTGTACCGCTCACAGGTGCAGAACGTGTATTCGGCGGACAACGCGCTCGGTGTCGAGTTGTTCGGCCTCTACTGGCACTTCGTCGATGTCGTCTGGATCGCGCTGTTCACCGTGATCTACCTGGTCCACTAGACGGGCGCAGCGAGGGAAGAAGATGGATCAGACTGGACTTTTGATCGTGATGTGGATAGCGAGCGGCGCGTTTTTGGGCGGTGTGTTGACGCCGGTCCTGACCGCTGGCCGCCGCTTGAACGAGTGGGCCGCGATGGCGATCGGGCTGGTCACCGGGGCGGTTGGCAACCTCTTGCTGCTGGTGCCGCTGTGGTTGGGGCTGTCACGCGTGGCGCCCGCTGAGGAAACGCACGAGCCTGCGTGGAAGCGGGATGCGGTCACGCTTGACGACCTGCTCGCCGCCGAAGCCGCCGGGACCGGGGGCGTTCTGCCACCGAACCCGCTGCCCGCGCTCAAGCGCAACTTCTGGCCTGTGCCGCGCGAGGATGGCGAGCACTCGCACCGTATGACGTATGTCGGCGTGTTCGTGGCGCTGGCGGTCGTGACCGCGATCGAGGTCGCGCTAAGCGTGCTCGACTCCAGCGCGGACCTGGGCTTCTCGGTGGTGTGGCCGCTGGCGGCGCTCTCGACGCTGAAGATTCTGCTGGTGGTTGCATACTTTATGCACCTGCGCTGGGAGAACCGCTGGTTCATCCTGATCTTCGCCGGATCGGTGCCCTTCGCGCTGATGGTGCTGGTGGTGCTCGGCGCAGTCGCGTAACGCGACGAATTTCCTGAAAACGGACGGCTCTCACGCGGGAGCCGTTTTTGTTTGAGCGGGAGGGTGCAATTGGGAGAAATTTGCGCATTTCTCTAATATTCGGATATCTGCTAACGCAGCCGACAAGGAAGCCCTCATGAGCCTGGAACCAAATTTTCCGTTCAACGAGTACGACGACACCGGCCAGGGCGACCCCCTTGTGCTGATGCCGGGCGGCCTCACCGGCTGGCTGAGCTGGATGCCGCACGCCGAGGCGCTCGCGGCGCAGCGGCGCGTGATCCGCGTGCAACTTCAGGGGGTCGCGCTTGGCTTAGTCGACAAGCCGCTTCCTGCTGACTATTCGGTGAATTACGAAGTCGCGGCGCTCGGCGCAACGCTTAACGCGCTGGGGATCGAGCGGGCGGATTTTGCGGCGTGGTCCTACGGCGCCGCCGTCACGCTCAGCTATGCGATCCATCACCCAGAGCGTGTGCGCACACTCACCCTGATCGAGCCGCCCGCCTTCTGGGTGCTGCGCGATCGCGATCCGCTGCCTGAATCGGCGCGCCGCTTGCAGGCGCATTTGCAGCCGCTGGCCTCGGCGGACGTGACCGAAGACCAGCTTATCGAGTTCGCCCGTCTGGTGTCGCTGCTTCCCGAAGGGGTTGATCCGAGGACGCTGTCACAATGGCCGCTCTGGTTGCAGCACCGGTACTCGCTGCGCAGCCAAGGCAGCGTTTTCACCCATATCGACAGCCTGCAACTGCTGCGCGCGTTCGACCGGCCAGTGCTGTTGGTGCGGGGCGAGGGCACGTCGGAGTTTCTGGACGCCGTGACCGACACGCTCATTGAAGAATTGCGCGATGTGCGTGTGTTGACCTTCCCCGGCGGGCATGCGCCGCATCTCGTCTCGATGCAGCCGTTTCTGGAGAGCTTTCGCCGCTTCCTGGCCGATCCCCATCAGCCGCTGTGATTTGTACGATTCGACGGGCGCCGGCGCATTGACAGCCGCCCGGCGCGCCGCTATACTGAGCAGCATGAACGCACACCTGCACGCTCACGCTCACCATCATACCCTTACCCCAGGCGCTCGGCCCGGTGGTGATGGCTGCGTGCGTGCCTAGCGATCGCTAGAACCTGCATCCTGACGCCTCTCGGTCCAGCCGAGGGGCGTTTTTTGTTATCCGGCGCGCTTGCCACGCCGCAGAAGGAGAACGATGCCCATGATCGATCCGCAAATTCGCCTCGCGTTGCCCAGCAAAGGCCGCATGGAAGAGGAAACGCTCGAGTTTTTGGCGGGCTGCGGCCTGCGCGTGGACAAGCGCAACCCGCGCCAGTACACCGCTACCCTGCCTGCGCTGCCCGGCGTGCTGGTGCTGTTCCAGCGCGCGCGGGATATCCCGGTCAGCGTCGCGGCGGGGGATGTGGACCTGGGCATCACCGGCTATGACGCGCTGGCCGAAACCGCCGATCCCGATTCCGACGCGATCGTTATCATCCACGATGCGCTCGGCTATGGCGAGTGCTCGCTGGTGATCGCCGTGCCGGACGACTGGGACGATGTGCAAACTGCGTGCGACCTGGCCCGGCGGTCGGAGGAGTTCCGCCTGCGCGTGGCGACGAAGTACCCGCAGCTTGTCGGGCGCTTTTTGGAGCAGGCAGGCGCGTCGTCGGTGCGCGTGGTCAGCGCGGACGGGGCGCTTGAGTCCGCGCCGACGGTCGGCTATGCAGACTTTATCGCGGACATCACCAGCACCGGCACGACCCTGCGCGAGAACCGGCTGCGCCCGCTCGATGATGGCGTGGTCGTGACCTCGCAGGCGACGCTGATCGGCAACCGCGCCGCGCTGAAGGCTCGCGACGACGTGTTGCAGGTCGCCCGCCAGATGCTTGAGTACATCGAGGCGCACCAACGGGCGCGCGGCCAGCACATGATCTTCGCCAACATGCGCGGTGAGTCGGCGGAAGCGGTCGCTGAGCGCGTCTTCAGCCAGACGAACCTCGGCGGGTTGCAAGGCCCGACCGTCGCACCGATGATCACGCGCGAGGGCGCGGGGAACTGGTGGGCAATCAACCTGGTGACGTCCGCCGACAAGCTCTACGCTGCGATCCAGCAAATCCGCGCGATCGGTGGCAGCGGCGTCGTGGTGACGCCTGTGACGTACATTTTTGAGGAGCTGCCAGCGCGCTACCAGCGCTTGCTGGCGGCGCTTGAGCGCGAGGAGACGCCCTGATGACAGCCCCTTCCGTCCTGCCGATTATTGATGATCTGAGCGAGGCACGCGCGACGATCTTGCGCCGGGACTCGCTGCGTGATGTGTCGATCCCGCCGCGCCTGGCCGACAGCTTGCGCGACCTGTTCGGGGAGCCTGTGTCGCCCGAGGAAGCAGTGCGCCGGATCGTGCAAAGCGTGCGGACCGGCGGCGACGCGGCGCTGCTGGACTGGAACCGCCGCATTGATGGCGCGGACCTCGACGCGCTGGCCGTGCCGCAGGACGCGATCGACGCGGGCTTGCAGCGCACGCCGGATGACGTGGTCGCCGCGCTGATCCTGGCCGCGGAGCGCATCCGCGCCTTTCACCAGAAGCAGCCAGTCACCGGCTGGCTTGACGCGGGGAACGAAGGCTCGCTGGGGCAGCTTGTGCGCCCGGTGGATTCGGTTGGCGTCTATGTCGCAGGTGGGACCGCGCCCCTGCCCTCGTCGCTGCTGATGAGCGTCATCCCCGCGCAGGTGGCAGGCGTGGAAGAGATCGTCGTGATCACGCCGCCCGGTCGCGGAAACGGCGCGGTGCCGGATGTCATTCTCGCGGCAGCGGCGGTGTGCGGCGTGCGCCGCATTTACCGCGCCGGGGGGGCGCAGGCGATCGCCGCGCTGGCCTACGGGACGCAGAGCGTGCCGCGCGTGGCGAAGATCGTCGGCCCTGGCAACCTGTTCGTGACGCTCGCCAAGCAGCAGGTGTATGGCGACGTGGGGATCGACGGGCTGCCCGGCCCGACCGAGACCATGATCATTGCCGACGAAAGCGCTGATCCCGCATTGGCGGCGGCGGACCTGCTGGCGCAGGCCGAACACGACGTCCTCGCGTCCGCGATCCTCGTGACGCCGAGCCGCGATCTGGCGGAGCGCGTCAGCGCGGAGAGCGCGCAGCGTCTGGAAACCCTCAGCCGTGCCGAGATCATCGCGCAGTCCCTGGCGAGCCGCAGCGGCGCGGTGATCGTGGCGGACCTGGACGAAGCGTTCACAGTCGCCAACGACTACGCCGCCGAGCACCTGTGCCTGCTGGTGCGCGATCCCTGGGCGTGGATCGGGCGCGTGCGCAACGCGGGTGGCATCTTCCTGGGCGAAAGCTCGTTCGAGGTGCTGGGGGATTACGTCGCCGGGCCGAGCCACGTCATGCCGACTGGCGGCACAGCGCGTTTTGCCTCGCCGCTGAACGTGCTGGATTTCGTGAAGATCACCAGCGTGATTGGGCTGGATCGCGCCGCGGCGGCGGATCTGAGTAAAGCCGCGTCTGTGCTGGCCCGTGCCGAAGCGCTGACCGCGCACGCCACCGCCGCCGAGGCGCGCATCCGGCAGGAGCCAGCCCAATGACCGGCTCATCGCGCGCTGACACGGCGCAGCAGGTGCGCGTCCGGCCCGACATCGCGGCGCTGGCGCCCTACACGCCGACCGCTTCACTGGAAGTGTTCGCCGCGCAATTGGGACGCCCGGTCCGCGATCTGATCAAGCTGGACGCCAACGAGAACCCGTACGGCCCCTCGGACAAAGCGCGAGCGGCGCTGGCCGCGCTCGACACGACGCACATCTACCCCGACCCTGAGGCGCGGACACTGCGTGCCATGCTGAGCGAATATGTTGGCGTCGACGCAGCGCACATCCTGGCGGGTGCGGGCGCAGACGAGTTGATTGCGCTGATTCTGCAACTGTTCGTCGCGCCGGGTGACGCGGTGATCAGCACGCCGCCGACCTTCGCGATGTACGCGTTCGACACGCCGCTGGCGCATGGCCGCGTGATCAACGTGCCGCGCCGCGACGACTTCTCTCTCGACGTACCCGCGATCGAGGCGGCGGCGCGTGACTCTGGCGCGAAGCTGCTGTTCGTCTGCTCCCCGAACAACCCGGACGGCAGCGTGATCCCGCCAGAGACAATCGAACGGCTGCTGGCGCTGCCGCTGGTTGTTGTGCTAGACGAGGCGTACCTCGAGTTCAGCGGGGCGGAAAGCTTCGCGCCACGCGTGCCGCAGACGCCTAACCTGATCGTGCTGCGGACCTTCAGCAAGTGGGCCGGGCTGGCCGGGCTGCGCGTGGGCTATGGGATCTTCCCGGCGGCGATCATCGCGCACTTGTGGAAGATTAAGCAACCGTATAATGTGAATGTCGCGGCGGATGCGGCGGCGCGCGCCTCGCTGGCGGACCTGCCCGCGTTGCGCGCCAACGTCGAGCGGCTGATCGCTGCGCGTGAGCGGCTGGAGCGCGCGCTGGCGGCGATTCCGTGGTTGCGGCCATATCCGAGCCGCGCGAATTTCGTGCTGTGCCGTGTCACGGGAATGAACGCGGCGGAATTGCGCAGCCGGCTGGCGCAGGAGCACGGCATCCTCGTGCGGCACTATAGCACGCCCGGCCTGCAGGATTGCGTCCGCATCAGCGCCGGGACGCCGGAACAAGTCGATCGCTTGCTGCGCGCGCTGCGCGAGATCGGAGAGACGTATGCCTGAACGCACTGCATCCCTGACACGCAACACCAACGAGACGCAGATCGCGCTGTCGCTGTCGCTCGACGGCAGCGGGCAGGCGTCGATTGAAACCGGCGTCGGCTTCTTTGACCACATGCTGCATCACGTCGCGGTGCACGGCCTGTTCGACCTGACCGTTCAGGCGAGCGGCGATCTGCACATCGACGCGCATCACACCGTCGAGGACGTGGCGATCTGCCTGGGGCGTGCGCTGGACCAGGCGCTCGGCGACCGCCAGGGAATCGCGCGGATGGGCGCGGCGTACGTGCCGATGGACGAGGCGCTGGCGCGCGTGGTGGTGGACCTCAGCGGGCGCGCCTATTCGGTATTTCGCGCGCCGTTCGTCGTGCCGATGATCGGGCAGATGCCGACCTCGCTGGTCGAGCACGTCTTCGAGACGATTGCGGTCCACGCGCGGATGAACCTGCACGCCGAAGTTCTGTATGGGCGCGACGATCACCATATGGCCGAGGCGCTGTTCAAGGCGCTGGGCCGGGCGCTGCGGATCGCCGTGGAGCGCGATCCACGCCGGACGAATGTCGCCAGCACGAAAGGGACGCTCACCGAATGACCAACTCCATGCCAGGACCGATTGAGAGCAGCTATTGGGTAGCGCCGGGGCGCCTGCTGGCCGGGCCGTATCCCGCCGCGCAGACGGAAGAAGGCACGCGGGCGCGCCTGCGCGCGATTCTGGACGCGGGCGTCAGCGTGTTCGTGGATCTGACCGAGCGGCACGAATACGCGCCGTACATGCCGCTCGCGCTCGAAGAAGCGGGTCGCCTGGGCCGCAAGCTGCGCCACGTCCGTCTGCCGATCGTCAACTTCGACGTACCGCAGCCCGATCACATGCGCGCCATCCTCGACACGATTGACGCGGCGCTGTTCGCAGGCGAGGTCGTCTATGTTCACTGCCTGGGCGGGATCGGGCGCACTGGGACGACAGTCGGCTGCTGGCTGGTGCGCGGCGGCCAGCCCGCCGAGGACGCGCTGCAAGCGATTGAGCGGCTGCGCGGCGACGGGATCGAGTCGCCGGAGACGCCGGAGCAGTTCGCTTTCGTGCGCGGCTGGCGCGAGGGAGACGCTGCGCCATGAGCCACCCGCCAGATGCCACGCTCGAACGGGCGCGCGGCGTTCTAGACCGTTGACGACTCTATTCACCTCACCGATCGCCTGATGAGCCTGGAGAGCGCCGCATGACCATTGCCATCATCGACTATGGCGCGGGGAACCTGCGCAGCGTGCGGAACACCCTGACCTATCTCGGCGCGGATGTGCGGACCGTTCGCACGCCCGACGATCTGAAAGGCGCGCAGAAGATCGTGCTGCCCGGCGTGGGCGCGTTTGGACGCGGGATGCAGGCGCTGGATGCCGCCGGATTCGTCGCGCCGCTCAAGCAGGCGGCGGCGGACGGCGTGCCGCTGATCGGCATCTGCCTGGGGATGCAGTTTCTGTTCGAAGCGAGCGATGAACTGGGGCAGCACGCCGGGCTGGGGCTGCTGCCGGGCCGGGTGACGCGCTTTCCGGCGGGGGGGCCGAAAGTCCCGCACATCGGCTGGAACCAGCTTCACCGGCGGCGCGACGACCCGCTGCTGGCGGGCGTGGGCGATGGCGCGTACGCCTACTTCGTGCACTCGTATTATGTCGACGCGGGCGATCCGGCAGATGTGCTCGCCACAACCGACTACGGGATCGACTTCCCTTCGGTGGTGCGGCGCGAAAACGTCTTCGGCATCCAGCCGCATCCGGAAAAAAGCCAGGCGGTCGGCCAGCGTATCTTGCGCAACTTCTTGGAGATGAATGCATGATTGTCTATCCCGCGATCGATCTACGCCGGGGGCGCGTGGTCCGGCTGGTGCATGGCGACCCGGCGCGCGAGACGGTGCATGGTGACGACCCGGTGGCGGTCGCGGCGCGCTGGCTGGACGCCGGAGCGCAGTGGCTGCACGTGGTCAACCTTGACGGCGCGCTTGGCGAAGCGGTGCAGGCGTTGGATGCGTTGGGCTCGATCGCCGCGCTCGGCGCGCCTGTGCAGTTCGGCGGCGGATTGCGCTCGCTGGACGATGCAGCCCGGGCGCTTGAGGCGGGCGCGAGCCGTGTGATTCTGGGCACGCTGGCGGTCCGCGAGCCAGAGCAGGTGGGCGAGGCGGTCGCGCGGTTCAGCGCGGATGCAGTCGCGGTGGCGCTGGACGCGCGTGGTGACCGGGTGGCGACGCACGGCTGGCAGCAGGTCAGCGCGTGGACGCCCGCTGATCTGGGGCGGCGCTTTGCGCAGATGGGCGTGCGTCACGCGCTGTTCACCGATGTTAGCCGCGATGGCGATCTGTCGGGCGTGGCGGTGGAGGCGACGGCGGCGCTGGCGCGGGAAACCGGCCTCGCGGTGATCGCGTCGGGCGGCGTGGCGGGGCTGGACGATATTCGCGCGCTGCAGGCGTCGGGCGACATCGCCGGGGTAGTCATCGGCAAGGCGTTATACAGCGGGGTGTTCACGCTCGATGAGGCGTTGGCCGCGGCGCGCTAGGTCAGGACTTTCTTCTACGCTGCGAGAAATTGTGCACGCTGGTAGAAAAGTCACGGAGCAAAGCAGGTACGCGCACGTACAGGAATCGGCGTCCTGCGAACAGCCCCATAATCAGCAGCCACGCCACGGTCCACCAGAATACGCTAGAGTTCGCCTCGATCGCGGCGAAGACGGTCTTGAGGTAAATCGGTCCCTGGAAGATCACCGCGCGCACGTTAGCGGCGCCGTCCGTCAGCGTAGTCATCACCAGCCAGAAGACAAGGTATACCGCCGCCAGCCAGGGTCCGATGTACCCGGCCAGGACGAGATAGATCAGCAGAGCTGTGCTGAACAGCACGTCAAACAACAGGTCGTGCGAGCCGACCCACGTCTTATAGTCACCGGGCGCCATCCGCGCGAAATGTCCGTCCAGCGTGTCGACCGTCGCCGCGACCACCAACAGCAGCCACGCGACCTCGATCCCGTCCCGCCCGCGCTGGAGTCCCAGCCCGATCACTGCCAGCGCCAGCGGCGCCCGCGTGAGGGTGAAAAAGTCCGCAACTCGTTTTTGCCAGGGCATGCTTATTCCTACGTTCTGAGATAGAAACCGCTGCGCGACAGCTCACATCCGGCGTGATGCTGTCGCCCCCGATAAGGGTAGCACAATTGCCCCAGTTCGCACGCATTTTGCCCGGCTACCGCTAGAGCAGGCATGGGCTCATAGCTCTAAAATCCCCCCATTCCCCGGCTCCTTGCCCCAAAATCCAACCAGCAAAGCGCATCACAGCCGCTAGGCATGGCGGCGCGATCGCGGTAAGCTCGGGGCAACAATGGGGAAAAGGACTGCACCATGACCGCAAGACCGCGACATACGCTTCTTTCCATGCTACTGCTGGCGGCGCTGCTGCTGCCGGGCCCGCTGGCGGTCCGCGCCGACGATGGGCCGCGCACCCTTACCGGCGAGTTTGTCACCACGAACCCGATCTACCCGATGATCGGTGCGGATATCGGTGTGGTGCTGTATGACCTGTCGGGCGAGATCCAGCAGGATTACGGTTTTGTGCCAGCGCCGGAAGCGCAGGTGATGGGCGCGCTGTCGGGCGATATCTCCGGCGGCAGCTACACGCTCGACCTTCCTGACCGCCCCGCTGGCACGCGGCTCGACTTCGACGGCGATGAGGCCACGCCGCCAGGAGTGCAGGTGTACGCGACCGGACTCTTCATCAACTACCTGGGCGATGCGCTGGTCAACCGGGGCGAGGCGCTGCTGAGCGCGTCGGTCACGCTGGAACCGCTCAGCCAGGACATGGTCGGCGGGCACGTCATCGTCTGGGCAGAAGAAGAGGGCGAGCAGTTTTCTGCCGGGCTGGGGCCGGACGGCGCAGCGTTCACAGCGGACGATCCGCTGATGCCGCTTCCAGCAGGGTGGAGCGTGATCGCGCTCGACGCCGAGCCGTTCACCATCATCCGCGAGCCGGTGGTCGAAGTGCCGATTATCGAGAGCCTCGGCGCGCTGAATGACTTCTCGACGCTCGACTATCGCCCGGCGTGGGAGCAGTTCTTCGCCCGCGTGCGCGAAACCTACCCGTTCAGCGACGAAAAAGCCATCGACTGGGACGCGATCTACGACGAGATCACGCCGCTGATCGATCTCGTCGAAGATGACCTGTCGTTCCACCTGGTGATCACGCGCTTTGGGGAGCTGTTGGCGGATACGCACATCGGCTATGTGTCGATTCCTATTTTGCATAATCTGCTGATCGGCGGGGTGGGTATCAGCGGAGTCACGCTGACCGACGCGGGCCGGGTCGTGGTTACCGACCTGGTCTCAAACGGGCCTGCGGCGCGCGCTGGGATGGAAGTCGGCGACGTGCTGTTAGAGATCGACGAGTTCCCTGCAGCGCAGGCGCTGGACGAAACGCCGCTGCTGCTCAACAGCGCATCGACCGATCATAGCCGCACATTCTTCCAGGCGGTGACGCTGCTGCAAGGGCGCATCGGCTCGACCGTTGCGCTGCGCTGGTCTGGCGCGGCGGGCGAGCAAGAGGCGACGCTCACGCGCGGGCCGGATGCTACGTCGCTCCTGGTGTCGTTCGGGATGCTCGGCGCGACGGGGCGGGTGGTCTCTGGGCATGTGCTGGACTCGGGCCTGGGCTATATCCGCGTGCGCAGCTTCGCCGAGGAGGTGAGCGACGCGGTGGCGCTGTTCGCCAGCACGCTGCAAGACCTGATCGACGCGGACGTGCCGGGGATCATCGTGGATGTGCGCGCTAATTCCGGCGGCATCCCGCAGCTTGCGATGGCGATGGCCGGGCATTTCTTCACCGACTATGAGCGCGTGATCGACTTCTACTACGCCGACGGCGAGGGGAATTTCGACTATCGCGGCTTCATTGAGATTCTGGTCAGCGAGCCGCACTACGATGGCCCAGTCGCCGTGTTGGTGGACCCGCTGACGGGCAGCGCGGGCGATGTGTTCGTCTACGCCATGCAGTTCGACGAGCGCGCGTTGGTGGTGGGGCACACGCCGACTGGCGGCTTCACGGGCGAGGTCAGCGACGGGCAATACTTGCTCCCTGGCGCGCTGACGGTCCAGGTCCCGACCGGGCGTCCGGCCAACCCTCTCACCGGCGAGACGGTGCTCGAAGGCGTCGGCGTCGTCCCGGACGTGCGCGTGCCCCTCACGCGGGACTCCGTGCTGTCGCCGGAAGACGAGGTGCTCGACGCTGCGCAGCAGGCGCTGCTGGATATGCTCGGCGGCTAAGCACGCGCTGCGGCGCGCGAAAACGGGCTGTCGCTACTCTGCGGGACAGCCCGTTTTAGTTTGTTTGACTGCTATGCACGGCGTTAGGCCGCGCCGGGCGTCTCCAGCAGGCGGCGCACTTTGAGCGCCAGATGCAGGTTGAGGCGCACGTTGGAGTCGTCCATGTCGAGTTGGATGATCTCGGTGATGCGGCCCAGGCGATAGACCAGCGTGTTGCGGTGAATGTTCAGCACGTGCGCGGTGCGCGCCATGTTGCCGTTGTTGTTGAAATAGGCGTTGAGCGTCGGCAGCAGATCGGTGTTGTGCTGCTCGTCATAGCGCGTTAGCGGCGCCAGCCAGTGGTCGCAGAAGCTCTCCAACAGGTTCGGATCGGCCACGCCCAGCAGCAACTCGTACAGGCTGAGGTCTCCGAAGAACGCGATCTGCGAATCGTCCCACAACTGCTCGGTGAGCGCCAGCGCGCGCTCGGCTTCCTGAAACGACTCACGGAGCGGCGTCAGGCCCATCACAGCGCGTCCCACCCCCGCGACGATCTTACCATCCGGCGCGGCGGCTTTCAGGACGGTGTGCAGGTGGTGCACCATCTGCTTGAGGCGCTGCGTCTGCTGCGGCTCGTCCAGCGGGAAGAACAGCACGGCACGATCGACATATTGCCCGATCGGCGCGGGGATGCGGCGCTGGTGCGTCTCACTCTGGAGCAGCTTGATCATACGCTCTGGCGAAAACGCGCCGCCGATCCGGTCGCTGGACGGGATCCAGTGGAATAGCACGACCGCGTACCACATGCCAGAGCGGAAACAGTCTTTTTCGGCGCGCAGCGTCAGCAGGGCGTCATCGCTCGCCGGGCTGCTCAGCCAGTCGCTGATCCAGTCGCGCGTGGGCGGCGCTTCAACCACGGGCGTCTCGTTCGCCTGCTGGCGGACCAGTTCGCGCACGAACAGCCGCTCGCTGTATTCGAGCGCCATCTGGTCAAAATCGTCCGGCGCGCTGCCCGCGCTGAGCACCGACAAATAGCCGAGCAACTGGCTCTCGTGGATCAGCGGCACGGTCAACCCGGCGGGGCTGCGGATCAATTGCCAGTCGTCCTCGAAGAAAGCGCGGTCTTCCAGGTCGAAGCGGCGCACGAACTCCGCGCCCCCCGCCAGCGCGAGATGCGAGTCCCACTCGTGGCCGGTGGTGGATGCGGGCAGCCCGCGACTGATGACCTGCCCTTTGCGGCTGTGAATCACCACTGGGCGGTCGAGCATCCGCGCAAGCGCGTTGAGCATCGTGGTCAGCCCGCGATAGCTCGCCGCGTGCCGTTGGAGCGTCTGTTCCAGTTCAAAAGCGCGCTGCGCAAGCTGGGCTTCGCGGTTGGTCAGCAGGCGCTGGACGGAGCGCTCGACCTGTGGCAGCGCGGTACGCTCGGGGAGCGTCAGCAGTGGAAAATTGTGCTGTTTGGCAAGCTGGTGCGCGGCGGGCGGAATGGGACCACAAACGGCCAGCGCCCCGGCGCGCAGCTCAATCAATTCGGCGAGAATCATGTCCAGCGTCAGAGGCTTCTGGAAATTGGCGAGGGTCGAAGTCGAGACGAGGACCAGCTCACCACCTTCCATGTCCGCGAAAATTGGCGGACGGGTGCGCATCGGGCAGACCCAGCTTACCGGCGAGTCGAGCGACCCGGTAAGCAAGCGGCTTCCGCTAGGCAGGGCGAGTTTGAGTAGTTGGTGAAGCGTTGTAGAGGTAGAGACTGCGGTCATGATCGTCTCCCTGCGAGGTGCTCACGCGCGAGGCAGATCCTCGGCCAAAATGTTACCCATCATTGTATGAAGTGCCTAAACGCCTGTCTTCGGGCATGTCTTATGAGATTCACACGAACAGTTTTGGGCAGTTTGCACAAAAATCAGCGTTTTTGTTGGGCGATGACCAATTTGAGCTGGCGCGACGAGTTTGTTAGCAGCGGTTCTACCAAAAAATGGAGCGTCCGGCAGGCGTCGGGTGACCGTCTTGGACAACGCGCGGTGAAGTCGCTATACTGGCGCGCGCATGTCGGCAGTTAGCGACAAGCAACATGCCCAACCCAGGACGCCTGCTCTGCTGGTCGCTCATCGCTAACCGCTATTCGCTCAAAGAGCATGAGACGCGAGATGTCTGAACACCCAGAGACTGAACACCCGCAGGATGATTTCACGCCGGACACGCCTTCGCCGCTCGATACAAACAGCGAGCTGGCCCGCGCCGAGCCGCCGGTAGCGGGGGACGATACCCAGCCGCAAGCGCCAGCTCACGACCCGGGTACCGCTGGCCCCTGGGTGCTGCCGGAGCCAATGCCCGCTGCCGACGACACCTCGCCGCGCCCGCCCGGTCCAGGCGGGACCCCGGCCCGTGCCCTGCTTACGCTGATGGTGATGGCGCTGACGCTGTGCATCTGCGTCACGGCGGTCGGGCTGGCGAGCCTCGCCGGATATCGTGACGGGTTGGCGACCAACGAAGCCAAATCGACCCAGGCTGTGGCGACGGACATCGCAGAGCAGTACGCGGCAGCCGTTGAAGATATGGATGCCGGGTTGTTCGAGCTGGCGATCACGCGCTTTGAGTGGATTGTGGAGACGGTGCGCCCGCCGGCGCGCTATCTGGGAGACAGCGCAGCACGGCTGTCGATCGCGCGGACGGCAGCGGCAGTGACGCCCACACCTTCTGCCGCGCCGACCGAAGCGGCCACGCTCACGCCGACGCTCACGCCGGAGCCGACACGCACGCCGGTCCCGGCGCCAGCGACCGAGGCAACGCCTGCGCCGGATATGTCCGACCCGGAATACCTCTACGAAGAAGCGGCGCGCGCCAGCCGCCTGGGGCGCTACGAAGAGGCGATCGAGTGGCTGCGCTCGCTCCAGGCGCTTGACCCGAACCACCGCCCGCAGGAAGCGCACACGATGTTGATGGAAGCGCTCACCCTTCAGGCGACCATCTATCTGCGTGGCGCGAACGAGGATGGCGAAGACCGGCTCGCGCGCGGCGTGCTGCTGGTGTATGAGGCGAGCGATCTGGGCAGGGTCGAGCCACAGGGCCTGCTCTATGAGGCGGATGTGGCAGAGCGTTATCTTAACGCGCGCAGCTACCTCAACGGCGGTGATTACGCGCAGGCGATCGCGATTCTGGAGCAGCTTTGCGCTGAAGCGGACTCGACGTGCAACTGGGGCTATCGCGGGATCAGCGTGCGCGACTTGCTCGAACGGGCGCGCGCCGGAGGCCCCGCGCCCGGCGCGGCAGATGGTTCGTGATGTAAAAAGAGGGTGATCGCGGTGAGCGGTCGCCCTCTTTTTTCATGGTGCGCTGTTATCGCGATGCGCTGACTGCTTGCTCACTCGCTTTCCAGCACATCGCGGACGATCTCCAGAAAGTCACGCGGCAGGATCGGCTTTGACACCCAATAGTCGATACCCAGCGCTTCCACTTCTGGCACAAGGTGCGGGCGCGCGGTCAGGATCATGACGGTCATGCTGTCCAGCCGGTTGATGCCACGCACATGCTGAAGCACGTCATAGCCGGAAATTCCCGGCATAGCCAAATCGAGAATCAGCAGATCTGGCGTTGTATCGTTAAGGATTGCGATCGCGTCTTCACCGCTTTCCGCGGTGAGCACGCTGCAGGGCAGTCGCGCCATCAAGCCTGCGAACAACTGCAATAGGCCCGGTTCGTCGTCGACGATCAGCACAACCGAGTTGCCGGATGCATCGGAGTTCTGCTCGCTCATGCTATCGCTCGCACCTTGTAGTGCCCTGCTGCTCTTGCACAGCGCTCATTCGATCCACGCGCGCAGCACCGCGCGCACCGGGCTGCCACAGACGCCATCCAGCTTGAGCGGAAGCGCGATCAACTCGTACACGCCGTCCGGCACGCCCGCCAGCCGCAGCGTCTCTAGATTCGCGATTCCGTGGGCCAGCAGCCGGTGATGCACCGGCAGGTCGGTGCTATCGAAGCGATCGACTGACGGACAGTCGAGGCCAAGCAGCACCACACCCTGTCCAGCGAGCCAGTCCGCCAAGTCAACTGTCGGATAGGGGAAATCGTCCGGCCATCGATCTTCGGGCAGGTCGCTTACCCAGGTGTGGATCAGCAGCCGCTCCAAGCCGGTCAGGTCGCGCCCCGCGAAATCGTCGGGGACGATCCCGCCATGCTGGCGGTCGATTGTGACGACATGTGCCGGGCCGATGTATCGCTCCAGCGGCAGCGCGGCGGGGTGCGCCCCGTCTGCCGTGATGTGGTACGGCGCGTCGGCATGGCTTCCGGTGTGCGGGCTGAGCGTGAGCGTCGTCAAATTGACCGAAGCGCCTTCTTCGGTCCGCAGCGTGTAGTCGAATGAGAAGGAAGTATCGCCCGGCCATACGGCCAGCGTAGGGGAGATGGTGCGGCTAATATCGTACAAGTGGAAGCGGCCGCGCGTGGGTTCCGGCGGCATGGCGTGCTCCTGAACCAAACAAATCCAACCCTAATTGTACCGGGCCGCGCGTAGAAGTCCATTAACTGATCGGCTTCAGCGGGCTTTCGAACCAGATACAAACCTTCTGATCGATTCGTGCAACCAAACGACGATTGACCGGTTGCAAGGTTTGCGCAGCGCCCTGTTACGCGCGTTGCCGAACATGAACTCGCTAGGTCACGAACGAGCGCTGACCGGCGTGGCGCTTCCACTCGCCAGACTCCAGGATCTCGCGCATCGCGCCAATCACCTGGACAATCTCGTCGTCGCTGTTATAGAAGTGCGGCGAGATGCGAATGCCCGCATTCTCGCGGTAGTCGATCACGATGTCCCGCGCCAGCAATTCGCGCGAGACTTCGTAAGCATGCGGCGGATTGACCGTCACCGTGCCGCCGCGCCGCGCGGGATCGCGTGGAGAGTTGATCGCATAACCCGCCTGCTCTGCCAGGCCGATCAGCAGCGCGGTCTGACGCAGGGACTTCTCGCGGATGGCTTCAACGCCGACCTGCGCGATGATCTCCACGCCGGGCCGGTTGGCGTAGAGACTGGGGATCGCGGGCGTGCCGTTCAGGAAGCGGAACGCGTCGTCGCGGAAGTCGATCTCGTCTACCTCAAAGGCGAACGGTCGCTGGTGCGCCATCCATCCGGTGAGTCCCGGCTTCACGGTGCGCAGGTGATCTTCGCGAGCGTAGAGGAACACACCGCCCGGTCCGCCGCACATCCACTTCAGCACGCCGCCCAGGTAGTAATCGACGTTCAGGGCGCGCACGTCGAACGGGACGATGCCGCAGGCGTGATACCCGTCGAGGATGACGGTCGCGCCGACGGCGTGCGCCTTCTCGATGATCGACTGCACGTCGAGGATGTACGCGCTGCGAAACAGCACGTGACTGATCGGTACCAGCAGCGTCCGCTCGTCGATCGCGTCAATGATCTTGTCGACCGGCACAGTGATCCCGCCATCTTCGCTCTCGACCATGTGTAGCTCAACATGCGGCGGCAGCATTCCGCGCAGCACGTAATAGACTGAAGGGAAAATGCCCGCTTCGATCACGACTTTATTGCGCGGGCCGTCGAAATCAAACGCCGAGAGGAGAATTCCCTGCGCGATCGAGATGTTCTGGTGCATCGAGACCGTGTCCGGCGGCGCGCCGATGATGCCGCCGATCAGATTGCCAAGCGCGAGGTTCATGTCCCACCAGCCCTCGCCCCAGGCGCGCACGCCGCGTGACGCCCAGGTGTCGGCGTAGTTCCGCAGGCTGTCGTACACGGCACGCGGCATCGCGCCAAGCGAGTTGTTAATCAGGTACGTGCACTCGCCCAGGATTGGGAACTCGTCGCGCCAGGCGAGCAGCGGATCGTCATGCTGGGGGCTGGTTGTCATCGCGCACCGTCCTTCACGGGCCGCCGGGGTGTTTCGCAGGCGGCGAACTTTTGGCAAAATGGGTGTATCATCACGATTATTCCACAGACAACCGTGCAACCCAAACACGACGTAAGGAGCGGACCATGCAGCTAGGGCTGGGGCTTTACCGGCATATGCTCACGCCGGAGAATTTTCGCTTTGCGCGGCAGGCGGGCGCTAGCGCGATCGTCGCGCATCTGTGCGACTACTTCGCTGAGGGGCCGCGCATCCCGACTACTGACGAGCAGGGCTGGGGCATGGCCGGGCGCGGGCTGGAGATCTGGGAGCCGGAGAACCTGCGCGCGATTAAGGAATCGGTCGAGGCTGAGGGGCTGGCGCTGGCCGCGGTCGAGAACCTCGACCCGATGCTGTGGCATGACGTGCTGCTCGACGGGCCGCGCAAGCCGGAGCAACTCGAAACTGTCAAGCGCATCATCCGCTCGTTCGGCGAGGTCGGCATCCCGATTCTCGGCTACAACTTCAGCATGGCGGGCGTGTGGGGCCACGTCGAGGGGCCGTACGCGCGCGGCGGCGCGGAATCGGTCGCGTTCCTTGGCGCGGATGGTCCGCCCGAGACGCCGATCCCGAACGGCATGGTCTGGAATATGTTCTACGATCCGGATGCGCCGCCCGGCGAGCCACTGGCCGTCACCGCCGAGCAGCTCTGGCGGCGGCTGGATGACTTTCTGGCGGCGGTGCTCCCGGTCGCGGAAGAGGCGGGCGTGCAACTCGCGCTGCACCCCGATGATCCGCCCATGCCCACGCTGCGCGGGACGGCGCGCCTCGTCTACCAACCGTCGCTCTACCAGAAGCTGCTCGATATGCGCCCCAGCCCGGCAAACAAGCTGGAGTTCTGCATTGGCTCGTTGGCGGAGATGTCCGAAGGCGACATTTACGAGGTGGTGGACACGTACAGCCGCCAGGACGCGCTGGCCTACGTGCATTTCCGCAACGTGCGCGGCAAAGTCCCGCGCTATCACGAGGTCTTTGTGGATGAGGGCGACGTGGACATGCTGCGCGTGATCCGCATCCTGCACGACAACGGCTACGATGGCGTGCTGATCCCGGACCACACGCCGCAGATGACCTGCGCCGCGCCGTGGCACGCGGGGATGGCGTTCGCGCTGGGCTACATGCGCGCGGCGATCCAGGCGTGCGGGTAGCAGCCGGTCATATCACGGAACGCAGCACCAGATAGAGCAGCCCTGCAACCAGCGCCGAGGCCGGGATTGTCAGGAGCCAAGACCACAGGATGCGCTGGACGACGCCCCAGCGGATCATCTGCACGCGGTCGGCGCTCCCAGCCCCGACAATCGACGAGCTGATGACGTGTGACGTGCTGACCGGTCCGCCGAACAGCCCTGCGCCTAGAATCACCAGTGCCGCCGCTACCAATGCGCCCAGGCCATGCACCGGGCGGATGCGGTAATACTTCCGGCCAACGGTGCGCGTGGTGCGCTGTCCGGCGAATAGCGTACCGCCCGCAAATGCTCCCGCGCTCGCCACGACCGCCCAGGGAGGCACGCGGAACTGTGTTAGCGAGCCGGTTGCCAGCAAGCCAAGGGTGATCATGCCCATCGTTTTCTGCGTATCGTTACTGCCCTGCACGATGGCGACCGCTATGGCTGCCAGCACCTCACCTCGCTGAAGCAGCCCGTTCACACGGGGCGAGGCATTCTTGAGCAGGAAATAGAGCAGGCGAACCACCCAGTAGCCCGCCAGGATGCTGAGCACCGGCGCGAGAAACAGCGCCAGCAGACTGGTGCGCAGGCCGTGCATCAGGATCGCACGCGTTCCTTGCGCCACGGTACCGGCCCCGATCAGCCCGCCAACCAGCGCGTGCGAGGTGCTGGACGGCAGGCCAAGCGACAGCGCGAGCGCCGTCCACAGTGTGGCGGACAGTGTTCCGGCAGCGATCACGGGCAGGGTGATCGCGTCAGGCGCCAGGACATCGCGCCCCAGCGTCTCGGCGACCGCGAGGCCAAACAAAAAGGGCCCTAACGCTCCGGCTATGGCGGAAATGAACAGCGCCTTGCGGTAACTGAGGGCGCGTGTCGAGATCAGCGGCGCGACGACGTTAGCCGAGCCATTCTTTCCGTTCAGGAACCCGTAAAATAGCGCCATCACAATAATCGGTAGAGAATGAAGGACGAGTGGCGGCACAAGTCAACTCCAATCAAATACAAGACGGCACCAGTATGGCGGCACACTGGCGCCGTCGGCGAGAAGCTATATTGGTACAGGTTAAAAATATTTTACGGAACCCGTAGGGCTGTGCCCAATTATCGCGCTATTCCGCCGTGCGGCGGGCGACGATCCGCTCTGCGCCATGAATCGGCTGATCGCTGACCAGCACCAGATACCCGCCACCGCCCGCGCCGCAGAGCTTCCAGCCGAGCGCGCGGTCGCGGTGCTGCGCGATCAGCGCCTCGACCTGCGGCGTGACCATCTTGGGGAACATCGCGATTTGCGCTTCGTATGAGCGCCGCATCGCCGCGCCGAACCCCGCCAGATCGCGCGCCAGCGTCGCGGCCCACAGATCGTCAGCGGCGTCGGCGAGCGCCTTGGCCCGCTCGCGGTCAAAGAGGGTATCTGACAGCACGTTGAAGTCATTTTCGCGCGGGCCGATGGCGACGAGTTGGAGCGACTGCTCGACAAAGGCCAACGTGTCGCCGTCCAGCACGTGCTCGATCCGTTCTGGCCAGTAGCCACCGTCATAGTACGAATATGCCAGCCCAGGGAAGACGATCCCGATTGCGTCCTGCGAGCCGGAAATTTCTTGCTTGCCGGGCGGGTTTTCGTAGGCGAACAGGACTTTGGCGAGGCGTTCCGGCGTGTCGGCGGGCAGGCGCGGGCCCCACAGTTCGATCGCGGCGTTGCGCGTGCTGGTCGCCATGCCGCTGCGCTCGTTGAACGCGTGGGTCGGCTCGATCGAGATCGTCACCACCGCGCCGGGATAATGCTGCGACACATACGGCTGATCGAGCCACCCGCCCGCGAGGTCGATGCGGAAAGGGATGCGCGTCAGCGTGCGCAGGCTGGTGGTCGAGCGCGGCGCGAGGTCCGCGTGCGGCTGGCGCTTGAGCACGACATACTGCGCGCCGTACGACTCGATGAAAGCCTGCTTGTCGGCGGTGTGCCCGTCTTCATTGACCACGAAGATATCGGGCTTCAGGTGCTCAAGCTCGGGCGCGAAGTCGAGCAGACCCGACCCGCGCGAGATGAACGCGTCCTGCACGCAGCGGATCGCCTTGACCATATACAGCCGCTCGTCCTGGCTGTTGACCGGCGGTGTGCCTTTAAGCTCGTAGACCGTCCGATCCGAGCCGAGCGCGACGTACAGATCGCCAAACTGGGCGGCTTCCTCAAAAAACGCGACGTGCCCGCTGTGCAGCAGGTCGAAGCAGCCGCTGACCATGACTTTTTTCGGCATCACTGCCCCCTGCCCGATGTCTCTACCCTGGCGCGGCCTCATTGTGCCTCAGGCCCGCGCCGCCGCGCAAATGCGCTCATGCCCCGCCGAGCCACAGCCACGGCCACGCGTCCGGCGCTTCTGCCAGCTCGGCCTCAACCGGGCGCTGCGCCAGCGCGTAGAGCGCGTTGCTGAGTTGGCCCTCGGACCACAGCGCCTGATAGTGATAGCCCGCCTGCCACACGCGGTAGATCGCCCCGCCCCACACCGGCGAATAGCGCAGCACCACGTCGAGCGAATCATCGTCGCTGCGCCGGACGAGCGCCAGCACCCGCGCCGCAGATCGCGCCTTGACCGCGGTGATGTACGCGTCCAGCGCGTTCACATCGCCCGGCCCGACGATCACTCGTGCTAGCTCTGGCATGACCAGCGCGCCCCACAACCTGCCCGGCGCGTCATCCGCGCTCGCCCGGACCGTCTCGAACACGGCGCGCGCCAGCCGGGGCCGCGCCAGCAGCGGCGCGTGATCGCATACCACCAGCGACAACTGCGCATAGTGGTCGGGCAGCTCGTCGCTGAGCCACGCCTCAGGGAGAGCACCCCAGGCCGCGTGCGGGCCTGCGTCGATTTTATTCAAGCGTTAATGTATTCCTAAACTTACTATAAGTTTGCGCGTCCGAAAATCGACTATACTGAAAACCACCGCCTATCCAGAGAAGGGCTGCACTCATGCGCACATCTACCGCCCTGCTGACCGGCGCGCTGGTGGGCCTGCTGCTCACCGCGCCGTTCATCGCCGTATTATACCTGGCGGACCAGGTCTACAATCTTCCTTTCGTCCCCTACACCTTATTCGACTGGATCGGGCGCGTCTTGCCCGGTGACGTACTCACGCGCGGGATCGACGGCATGGTCACCGCCATCCGCGAGTTCGACCTCGGCGAGACGTCCAGCACGGCCAAGACTATCGAGAATGGCATGGGCCTGCTGACATTCCTGGCGATTGGCGCGGGCGCAGGCGCGGCGCTGTTCGCCGTGTTGCGCGCGTTGGACGTGCGTCTGAACGAGGGCGCGCGCTATGTGCCCGGCGTGATCGTGGGCGCAGTGGTGGGCCTGCCGCTGATCTTGATCAGCCGCCACATCCTCTACGGTGCGGGTGCAGCGTTTACGAACGTCGCGCCGGAAGGGCTGGCGCTGCTGTGGCTGGCGATCGCGTTCCTGGGCTGGGGCGCGGCGCTGAGCTGGGTGTACTTCCGTACGTATCCGGAGCAGCGCGCGGCGCGCGAGCTAATCGCTCGTCCGGCGGAGCAGCCCGCCGCCGAACGCCTGAACCGCCGCCAATTCATTATTCGGTTGGGTGGCGCCAGCGCGGCGATCACGGTCGCGGGCGCCGGCGTGGGCAAGTTGTTGGCGTACCTCGAAGAACAGGACCTGCAGGCGACCATTGAGGCGCGCCGCGAGGCGGTTGAGAACATGCCCGGCGACCTGCCGAATGCGAGTGCGGCAGTCCAGCCCGTGCCGGGCACGCGCCCCGAATACACGCCGCTAGAACAGCACTACCGGATCGACATCAACTCGCGCCCGGTCGAGATCGATGGAGATGAGTGGCGGTTGCGGATTCACGGGTTGGTCGACCAGCCAGCCGAGCTAACGCTCGACGACCTGACCACGCGTTACCCGTCGCGCGATCAGTATGTGACGCTCGCCTGCATCTCCAACCCGCTCGCGGGCGACCTGACTAGCACGACACGCTGGACAGGCGTCAGCTTGCGCGATGTGCTGGCGGATGTGGGCGTCCAGTCCGGCGCGTCGTATCTGATCTTGCGCTCCGCCGATGGCTTTCACGAGACGGTCGATCTCGCGATCGCCAACGACGACCCGCGCGTGATGCTCGCCTACCAGTGGGACGGGATCGCTTTGCTGCCCCAGCACGGCTACCCGCTGCGCATTTACATCCCGGACCGCTATGGCATGAAGCAGCCGAAGTGGATTAGCGAGATCGAGGTGTCGGGTGTGTACGAGGAAGGCTACTGGGTGGTGCGCGGCTGGGACGAGGTCGCGCAGATGCGGGCGATCTCGGTGATTGACGTAGTCGCGGCGGGCGATGCCTATGCTGACGCGGACACGGACGAGACGATGATCCCCATCGGCGGCATTGCGCACGCGGGCGCGCGCGGCATCTCGAAAGTTGAGGTGCGCGTGGATGATGGCGCGTGGACCGAGGCGCAGCTCCGCGAGCCGCTGTCCGAGACGACGTGGGTGATCTGGCGCTATGATTGGCCGTTCACGCCGGGCGAGCACACCTTCGCCGTGCGCTGTGTCGAGGGCGACGGCACGCCGCAGATCGAGGAACGCCGCTCCACCAAGCCCAGCGGCGCGACCGGCATCCATAGCGTCTCGCGGGCGGTGTAGCGAAAGACCCGGTTTGTGTAGGGGCGGAGCTTGCTCCGCCCGTGTTCAACCCTACGAGGAGCGCAGAGCCAGCTAGCCCCTTCTCCCTGAAGCGGTTCAAAACAGGCACTAGCGTATTCGCCGCTCGCTCGGTAGAGTTAGCGCGCGATCCGGGCGCTGGCCCGGCGTGCGAGAATGGATCGAGCGAGCGGTATGACAGTTCTCGGCGAGCCAGTCGCCGTATCTCCGGCAGAGTCCCCCGACCCCGATGCGCCACCGTCCGGCATGGTCCGCGCGACCGGCGTGATCGCGCTGGGCAACGTGGCGAGCCGCGTGCTGGGGCTGGTGCGGGAGATGCTGCTCACCGCGCTGTTTGGCCCCGGCGCGGCGGTGGACGCGTTCAACCTGGCGATCATCGTCCCGCGCGGGTTGTACGATCTGCTGATTGGCGGACACGTGAATTCCGCGCTGGTCCCGGTGCTGAGCGCGTACGCCGTGCGCGAGGACCGGCGCGACCTGTGGGACCTGGTGAACCGGCTGCTCGGCGTGGTGCTGGTTGCGCTGGCGGCGCTAGTGCTGGCGCTGGAAGTCTTCGCTCCACAGGTCATCGGCCTGATCGCTGACCGCGACGCCGCGCCCGAAGTGATCTCCCTGGCGACCGATTTGCTGCGCGTCACCGCCCCGGCGCTGCTGTTCCTCAGCCTGTTCGCGGTGCTGTCTGGCCTGCTGTATGGACTGAAGCGTTTTACGTGGCCCGCCTTCGCCTCAACCGTCTTCAACGGCACGATCGTGCTGGTCACGCTGCTGCTCTATCGCCCGCTTGGCATCACGGCGGTCGCGCTCGGCTGGCTGATCGGCGCGTTGGTCCAGGTGCTGCTCCAGGCGCCGGGCCTGCGCGACGCGCGGCTGCGGATTCGCGTGCGCGGCGCACTAAGTCACCCCGGTCTGCGGCGGATTGGTGTGCTGTACGTGCCGGTGATGGCGACACTGGCGCTCGACGTGCTGGTCAACCGTCCGTTCAGCTACAATCTCGCGTCGCGCACGGGTGAGGGCAGCATCTCGTATATGTCGTGGGCGACGACGCTGATCCAGTTCCCGCAGGGGCTGGTCGCGATCGCGATCTCGGCGGCGATTCTGCCGACGCTTTCGCGGCAGGCGGTGGCGGCGCAGACCGCGCTGCGCCCGTTTATGGTGACGCTTGGCCAGGGGCTGCGGCTGGCGCTGGTGCTGATCATCCCGGCGGCAGTGGGGCTGTTTGTGCTGGCAGAGCCGACCGTCGCGCTGCTGTTTGAGCGTGGAAAGTTTGGCGCGGCGGACACACAACTCACCGCGCTGGCGCTGCGGCTGTACCTGCTGGGGCTGCCGTTCGCGGCAGTGGATTTGCTGCTGGTGTACGCGTTTTACGCGCGGCAGAACACGCTGACGCCCGCGCTGGTTGGCGTGATCTCGCTCGCGGCGTATATGGCGGTCGCGATCGGGCTGCTGCCGTGGTACAGCTTCTTCGCGCTGATGATCGCGGACTCGGTGAAGCATGTCGTTCATTCGGGCGTGTCGGCCTGGCTGCTCTGGCGCGGACTGGGCAACTTTGGCGATCAACGGCTGGCGCGCACGGCGGCGCTGGCGGCGGTCGCGGCGGCGGGCATGGGCCTGCTGACATGGGCGATCGCCGCCGGGCTGGACGAGGCGCTGCCGCGCAACGCGCTCGGCCACTTGTTGATCGTGGCGGGCGCGGGCGGGGCGGGTCTGCTGGCGTACAGCGCGCTCGCCTCGCGCCTGGGGCTGGACGAGTGGCGCTGGATTCGGGACCTGATGCGCCAGCGGCTTCGGCGCGCGCCCTAGCGCCCGCCCCACGCGCTTTGTATAATCCGAGCAACACGCGCGGAAGTGAGGAAAGCGGTTTTGTCTGACCAGCCCCAACCTGTTTCACCCGACCTCTACACTGAGGAATATTTCCTGACCGCCTGCGAAGGCTACGAGGCGTTTTTGCAGAGCGATGGCGAGAACCTCTCGCGGCGCCTCGAAGCGGCGTTTGCGCTGGCGGCGGTCGAGCCGGGGATGCGCGTGCTGGATGTCGCGTCCGGGCGCGGGGAGATCGTGCGGCACTGCGCGCGGCTCGGCGCGCACGCCTACGGGTTCGACTACGCGCACGCCGCGATCAAGCTGTCACGCGCGCTGTTGGGGAAAGAGCAAGCCGCGATGTCCGGCACAGCGGCGGTCGTGCAGGCCGACGCCAAGCGATACCCGTTTCCGTCGCGCACCTTTGACCGCGTGCTGATGTTCGATATTGTCGAACACTTGCATCCGTGGGAGCTGCATACCGCGCTGCAAGAGGCGCGCCGCGTGATGAAGGACGACGGGCGGCTGATCATCCACACCGCGCCGAATATCTGGTACGACCGCTACGCGTACCCGTTGGTGCGCCGCGTGCGGACGCTCATGGGCCAGGGCGAGGGGTATCCGGCTAACCCGCGCCAGTTCCTGGTCGAGCACAACCAGGAAGTGCACGTCAACGAGCAGTCGATGCTCAGCCTGCGGCGGGCGCTGCGCCAGGCCGGGTTTGACAGCCATGTGTGGCTGGACTCGCCGCCGCAGAATCGCCGCGAGAATGTCGTGCTGGATACGGTGCGCGCCGCGCTGTTCCGCTGGCCGCCATTTCGCTGGTTCTTCGAGCGTGAGGTGTTCGCGATTGCGGAGAAGAGAGCGGTTAGCCGTTAGCAATTAGCGGCTAGCTAAGAGCCAAAGCTAGGTGTTAACGACAGAGAATGTCGGGATCATCGCTGACGACGTGTAGAGGAATTGGAGTATCGGGAGTAGCGAGTGCGGTCAGCCAGTAGAGATGCAGCCTTTTGGACTTTGGCTAACCGCTAACTGCTGGGTTTTCATATGCGTGATAAACGTCCTGTAGACGAACTCTCCATCGAGGAACTGGAACGCATCCTCGCGATACGCAAGCGGGAAGCGCGCCGCAAGCGGCTGCAGCGCTACGATAATCGCGGGCGGCGCCTGCCGACGCCGCTGGCCGAGGAGCCACCGCCTGCTCCGGCGCCCGCGCCCCTGCCGCAGCAGCATGAAGCCGCGACAACAGTCCCGCCGCCGGAGCCGCCCGTTACCTACGATCTGACCGACGAGGTGCCGCGCTTCGAGGATGATGACGGCGACGATGAGATAGTCCTCGCGCCGCGCAGGCGCCAGGAACCGCCCGCCGCTGAGCC
>CAZVCM010000004.1:0-11158 GCA_964626105.1 uncultured Thermoflexus sp. | reverse complement strand
CCCGATCCGATCCCTGGCAGAGGCCGTGGCGTTCGTTTCTGGCGGCGAGCCGCGCTCCCGCGTGCGGAGCGCATGGGACAAGCTGCTGCTGGCGATCGAGGTCGTCGGCGTGGTTGGGATCGTCGCGATCCTGGTGTATGGTGGCTATTTGATCGCGACCGAAAACAAAAAGATCGACGCGCTCGATCAGGAGTCAGCGCGCATCCAGCAGGACGCGGCGGCCTTGCGCGCGACATCTACCCCGCGCCCGGATCTAACGATCGATCTGGCGAACTACGTGCTGCCCGGCGGGCACTATTCCCCGGCGGAACCAGGGCGCGGCGGCGAGTTCAATCTGGATGAGCTACCAGCGAGCATCCGTCCCGTTGCGGCGACGCAGTTGACGGCCCCGCGCGCAGCGCTGCCCACGCCGCAGCCGACCAGCCCGACGCGCATCGTCATTCCGGCGATCGATGTGGACGCCGCGATCTATGGCGGCGATGACTGGTACGCGCTGCAAAAGGGCGTCGGGCATTATCTCAACAGCGCCAACCCAGGCGAGAACGGGAACATGGTGCTGACCGCGCATAACGACGTTTACGGCGAGATCTTCCGCTATTTGGAAGACCTTGAGGTGGGCGATGAAGTGCGGGTTCAAGCCGATAGCGGCAAGTGGTATACTTATCGGGTGCGCGAGACGCATATCGTCGAGCCGTCAGAGACGTGGGTGCTCAGCCACCAGAACCAGCCGACCGTCACGCTGATCACTTGCCATCCGTACCGGGTGGACACGCATCGCTATGTCGTGTTCGCTGACATGGTGGGCGAGTCGTTTTAACAGCGGCGCGCTTTTTTGAGAAAGAGTCAGGAGCAAACGAGCCGTTATGGCGAAGAAGAGACGTAATCCGAACGTATCGCAAGAAACCCTCGCCCGCGCCCGCCGCGAGCTGTATGGGACCACCGGGCCGATCGCCCCGCAGCGCGAGCCCTCGCCCGATTCCGCCGCCGCGCCGAACGCGCCGCGCCGTATAGCTGTGGATCAGACTGACCTGCACGCGCAGTACGCGTATGTGATCCACGATCTGCGGAACATGGGCGTCCTCGCAGGAATTTTCATGACCGTGCTGGTGATTCTGTCGTTTGTGATCTGAGCGGAAAGCAGCAAGCAGCCGCAGGCAAGCAAACCCAAAAGCAGCGCTAGCGGTGCGGGCCGTGCTTAGTTAGCGGTCTCTAGCTGTCTTTCGCTGCTTTGTCTCGCTCGCGGTTGCGGGCGCGCCGCCCGCGCAGTTCTAGCGGGGGAGCCGCCGCCGAATCATCTAGCACATCCGACCGCAGGGGGATCGCGATCGCGATGTTCGTGCCGCGCCCTGGCGCGCTCTGAATGCGCAGCGTGCCTTCAATTAACTCCGCCCGCTCGCGCATGTTGACCATCCCCAGGCTGCCGCGCCGGTCATAGCTGGCGTTGACGGCATCCACATCAAACCCCACACCGTTATCTTCCACTTCGATCAGCACGAACGCGTCGCGCTTGGCGAGGCGCACCACGATCTGCTGGGCCTGGGCATGTTTGCGCGCGTTGTTGATCGCCTCTTCGATGATGTAAAACAGCACGCCCTGCGCGTGCGTGTCGAGGTAGATCTCCACATCCGGCTGGGCTTGCAGCGTGACCTCGGTGCCGTGCGTGTCACGCATTTTCTCGGTGAGCTGGCCGAGCGCGGCGAGCAGCCCCTGCGACTCCAGCACCAGCGGACGCAACGTAAAGAGCATGTGGCGAATCTCTTTGGTCGTACGCCGCGCCAGTTCTTCGACCTTCCACAATTCCTCGATCGCCTGCTGGGGCTGGCGCTCGAGCAGGCGGCGGATGTAGTTGACGCGCATCGCGATCGCGGCCACGCTTTGCGTCGGGCCATCGTGCAAATCGCGCGAGAGCTTCTTGCGCGCGTCTTCCTCGACCTCGACGATCTTCTCCTTCTCGTCGAGCAGCGTCTGGTACAGCACCGCGTTTTGCAGCGAGAGTGTCGCCTGCGTGCCGATCGCGTTGAGCAGCTCGGCGTGTTCGTCGGAGAAGGCGTTCGGGCGCTCGGAGCCGAACACCAGCACGCCATAATGCTCGAAACCAGAGCGCAACGGGATCACCAGCACCGATTTTGCGTCGTGAAAGCCTGCGAAATAGCGCAGTTCCGGGTCGTGCAGCGCCTCACCGGCGAAAACCGGCTCTGCCTGTTTGAGCGCCAGCCCCAGGATCCCGCGCTGTCCGGCGATCTCAACTTGCTCATCGGCGCGCGTCAGGTGGCGGGACGAAATGACGCGCAGCTTGTCGTCCGCACCCTGAAACAACAGCGCCGCGCTGATGACGCGGGTGCGCGGATCGCGCTCGTTCAACAACAGCGCGCCGGTATCCTGCGCGGCTTCGAGCACGCGCCGGTAATCAAGCGACGCGCTCAACGTGTTCGCCATCTCGTAAATGGCGCGCGCCTGCTCGCGCGTGGTGCGCAGGCGGATCGCCTCGCTTTCCAACAGGTCAATAGCGCGATTGCGCCACGAAAACCCGCCAGAGCGCAATACCGCGCCCAGCACGCCCAGGATCGCGAGGAAGATCAGACTCAGTCCGAGGGTGGACGATTGCGCCGGAGTCAGATCGGGCAGCCGTTCGGTCGCCGCCAGCGTCGCCGCGCCTAGCAGCACCAGGGTGACGGCGATTCCGCCCCACCGGAAGCGAAAGGCCGCGTTGAAGATCGCCAGCGTGCCGAGCAGCACCAGCGGCAGCGCGTGCCCTTCATAGACCCACAAAAAAAGCCCGGCCAGCGCGCTGTCAAGGATGAGGTCCAACCCGCCGAGCAGGGGATCGCTGATGCGCGCGCTGAACGCCAGCCCGCCCAGCACCAGATTGCCCGCCCCAGCGGCAGCGAGCGCGCTGACCAGCACCTGGCGGTCGATGCGGACGCCAACCAGCAGCGTCTCGTCGCCCAGCGCCAGCACCACGACGCCGGCGATAAACAGCCAGCGAAGCCAGAACAGGGCGCGATCGAGATGGTGCGGCGTGGTTGGCAAATCAGCCGATCGGTACAACGAGACGCTCCGAAACAAAAAATGCCGCGATGACTGCTGACGCGTCTGCGGCATCTTCTTTCGATTGCTCGATGGGCGCGAAGGGACTCGAACCCCTGACCTCACGGATGTGAACCGTGCGCTCTAACCAGCTGAGCTACGCGCCCGAAGATGCACGCATTATAGCATTGCGCTGTCCCCCTGACAAGGGCTGCTGCGGCGGGAGCAGTCCCAATCCCTGCCTATTATAGCGGCAATCATCCAGCGTGGTAAATCGGTCGCTGAGGGCTGCGCGGTGTGGTATCCTAGACGGCACATCGGCGCGGAGGAGGATACGCCACATGGATTTTCTGAAGCGGTTGTTTGGCGGCGGCGATCGTGGGGGCGACAAGGATGGGCTGTACATCTACGTCCGGTCCGATCAGACCGGTGAGGTGATTCAGGTCCGCATTCATCGCTACAATGACCTCTCGCTCGACGAAGAGGGCGAAGGGTATCACGTGCGCAAAGTGATTGTCGGCGAGAAAAGCTTTGATCGCATCGAAGCGTACTTGCGCTTTGACAAGAAGCGCCAGCTCGTCGAGGCGCAGATTGCAGGTGGCGAACGCGTCGACGAAGCCGCCTACGAAGCCTATCGCGCCCAGCGCGCGCAAAACACGACGACCTGAGCCACGCTTTATGACGCCAACCCATTCGCTGTTGCTGTTCGATGTCGATGGTGTGCTGGTGCACCCGGTGGGCTATAAGGCTGCGCTGCGGGCGACCGTTCGCCACTTTCTGTCGCTGATGGGCCAGCCTGACTACGTGCCCACTGAGGACGAAATTTCAGTCTTTGAGGCGTGCGGCATCACGAACGAGTGGGATTCCGGCGCGATCTGCGTCGCCGCGCTGCTGACCAGCGCGCTGGCGGCGGACCCGTCGCTGCGCCGCGCTACGTTCGACGAGACGCTGGCCGCGATTCGTGACGCCGGGCTGCGGCTGGAACGACCCGATTACGCGGCGCTGGCGCGACGCATCCTCGAAGGAACGCCCGACGACGTCAAAGACCTGCCCGCTGCGCGCTATCTCGCGCTGATGAGCGAAACCACCGCCGACCATCTGCCGCTGCTGTCCGCGCTGTTGGCCGATGTGTACGCGATGGATACGCCCACGACGCGCATCTTCCAGACGCACACACTCGGCAGCGCGCGCTATACTGCGGCGTATGGCGATCCTGCGCCGTTCGACAGCGAAAGCACCCTCGCCACCTGCGACCAGCCCCTGCTCGCGCCGGACACGCGCGATCGCTTGCTGGCGTGGCACGCGCTGCCCGGCAACGCGGCGGTGATCTTCACGGCGCGGCCCAGCCTGCCCCCGGCGGGCACGGAACGCGTCCGCGCCAACGTGTTTTCGCCCGAGGCAGAGCTGGCGCTGGAGCTGATCGGCCTTGACGGGCAGATCCCGCTGATCGCGCAGGGACGTGTTGGCTGGCTGGCGCAGCAGCGCGGGCGCTCCGCCGCGGATTATGTTAAACCCTCGCCGGTGCAGGCGCTGGCGGCAATTGGCGCGGCGATCTCCCACGACGAACCGGCCTCGTTGCTCGCAGCGGCGGCGCTGGCCGAAGATGGCCGCCTGGAAGGGCCGCTGGCCGACCTGCGCGGCCAGTCGGTGATGGTCACCGTTTTCGAGGACGCAACGGGCGGCATCCGCGCCACGCTGGGCGCCGCGCGCCTGCTGCAAGACGCCGGGCTGGACGTGCGCGCCCGCGCGATTGGCGTCTCGCCGCACCCGGATAAACGCGCCGCGCTGGCGGCCCTCACCGAGCATGTGGTGGATGATGTCAACGCCGGGCTGGCGCTCTTTTGGGGCAGTTAGCAACTAGTCGTTAGCAGTCAGCAAGAGCAGAGCAATATAGGGGCAGCGTTATGTGTCGCTTTCGGGCGATCGACTCTGAAGCTCCGAACGGGCTGCGCCCTCGCCTTTGGCTAATCGCTGCTCGCTCGCTGCTGCGCTCTCCACAACGCTCCATTCTGGACTATATTCTGAATGAGGACATTCTGATCGGCGCGCCGCGCGAGGGTTGCGCGCGCTGATCGATCTGTGTGGGGCTAGTGAGAAGGAGTCGGCTATGCCAGAGACGACGCTTGGCACGCGCACGCTCGGCAAGAGCGGGATTGACGTCACCGCGATCGGGCTGGGGCTGTGGGCGGTGCGTGGCGACCAGTGGGGCGCGGTAGACGACCGCGCCACGCTCGACACGATTGACGCCGCGCTCGACGCGGGTGTGACGTTTTTCGACACCGCCGACGTCTATGGCGACGGGCACAGCGAGGAACTACTCGGCCAAGCGATGCAGGGGCGCCGCGATCGGTTCATTGTTGCCAGCAAGATCGGCTGGAAGGGGTTTGACGACACGCGCCGCACGACCGCTTACGACACGGTTGAAAAGCTGGTCGCCGGGGTAGAGAGCAGCCTGCGCCGCCTGCAGACCGATTATCTTGACATCATCCAGAGCCACATCAGCTATCGCGAGCCGACGATGGAGATTTTCGTCGAGGGCTTTCAGCGGCTGCAGCGCGACGGCAAGGTGCGCGCCTATGGCCTCAGCACCAGCGATTTTGAGTATTTACAGGCGTTTAACGCGGATGGCGGCTGCGCCACGCTGCAAATCGACTACAGCATCCTCAACCGCACGCCAGAAAAAGACATCTTTCCCTATTGCCAGACGCACAACATTGGCGTGATCGTGCGCGGGCCGCTGGCGATGGGCCTGCTCACTGGCAAGTTCAGCCAGGACACGGTCTTCGAAGAAAACGATTTTCGCCGCAACTGGCAGACTGATCCCGATCAGAACGCGATCTTCCGGCACGACCTGAAGGTGGTCGAGCGCTTGCAGCCGCTGGCGAGCGAGGCGCGCACGATGGCGCAGCTTGCGCTCCAATTCGTGCTGGCGCACCCGGCGGTCTCGACCGTGATCCCCGGCGCGAAGACGCCCGCCCAACTGCGCGACAACCTGGGCGCGCTGGCGGCGCCAGAACTGACCCCCGCCGAGATGATCCGCATCAACGAGATCGTGCCGCCGGGCGGTGGGCGCAAAATCTGGCCGGCTTAGGGCGCGGTCAGGGGCGGTGGCGGCGCTCTAATTCGGCGGCGATGTCGTCCGGCGACAAACCGCGCTGTGCCAGCAGGACGAGGCAGTGATACGTCAGGTCGGCCAGCTCTTCGATCACGCGCTTGTCGCCCTGCCCCTTGACCGCCAGCACCACCTCGATCGCCTCTTCGCCGATCTTCTTGACGATCTCGTCTTCGCCGGTGTCCAGCAGGCTGTTGGTATACGATCCGGCGCGCGGGTGCGCCTTGCGATCTTCAATCTGCGCGAAGACACGCCGCAGGATCGACGGTTCGTGCTCAGTCACCGAGTTCCTCCAATGTGCGGAAAAAGCAGCTCACCGCGCCGGTGTGGCATGCCGGACCTGCCGGGCGAACCTTCAGCAGCAGCGTGTCGGCGTCGCAGTCTGCCCAGATGCCGGTGACGGTCTGCGTGTGGCCGCTGGTCGCGCCCTTGTGCCACAGCTCGCGGCGGCTGCGGCTCCAGAAATGCGTCTCGCCCGTTTCCAGGGTGAGGCGCAGCGCGTCGGCGTTCATCCACGCGACCATCAACACCTGCCCGGTCGCGCCATCCTGCACCACGGCGGGGATCAGCCCGTTCGCGTCCCACGCCAGCCGCGCGATCAGCGCATCCCGATCAGTCGCGGGCATCTTGCGCCGTCCCTTCGATCAGTCGCACAGGCACGCCGCGCTCGTGTAAATAGCGCTTGACCTGCCCGACGCTCAGTTGCCGGTAGTGGAACAGGCTCGCCGCCAGGGCCGCGTCCGCGCCGCCTTCGGTGACCGCCTCGTAGAAGTGCGGCAGCGCGCCCGCGCCGCCCGATGCGATCACCGGGATGCTTACCGCGTCGCTGATGGCGCGCGTCAGGCGGATGTCGTAGCCGTCCTGCGTGCCATCGCGGTCCATGCTGGTCAGCAGAATCTCGCCCGCGCCGCGCTGCTCGACCTCGCGCGCCCATTCGACGGCGTCCAGGCCGGTTGGCGTGCGCCCGCCGCTGACGTATACCTCATAGCGCGAGCCGTTCCAGCGCGCGTCGATCGCGACGACGATGCACTGCGCGCCGAACCGCTCCGCTCCGGCAGCGATCACGTCGGGCGTGCGGACCGCCGCGCTGTTCATCGCGATCTTGTCCGCGCCTGCCAGCAGCGCCTCGCGCATATCCTCGACCGTGCGCAGCCCGCCGCCCACGCAAAACGGGATGAAGATCGCGTCCGCCACCCGGCGCACCACATCCAGCAGCGTCGCGCGGTTCTCATGCGTCGCGGTGATGTCGAGGAAGACCAGCTCGTCCGCGCCTTCGCGGTCGTAGATCGCGGCCTGCTCGACCGGGTCTCCGGCATCGCGCAAGTTGACAAAGTTGATGCCCTTGACGACGCGCCCCTCGTGCACGTCCAGGCAGGGGATGATGCGCTTGGCGAGCATAGCAGGCTCCTTTGTAGCGGGCAGCGGTTAGCGAAGAACAACGCCGGATATGCAGCAGCCAGCGGCTAAAACGAGCATAGCTTTTTGCTAACCGCCAGTCGCTAATTGCTAGCGGCTTGTGGTGCGCGCAACTATACCGGAATTCCGCTCGTTTGAGCAGTGGGGTCTTTGGTCAGGATTCACATGGCGAGCGTGAGCGCCAGCACGTCATCCGGCCTGCCCAGCGCCGGACCGCGCGCCATCTGCACGCGAGTGTGCACGATTCGCATCCCCGATTCGAGCGCGGCGAATAGCAGCGCGCTCTGCTGCCCGTTGATCGGGAAGACCATCCCGGCGCTGCCGCGCTGCTGGGCATAGCTCTGCATCTCCGCCACAAAACGCGGCCACTCCGGCGCGGCGTGTGGCAGGCACGCTGCCGCCTCGACCGTGAGATACGCCTGGATGCTCCCCTGGCGGCGCGGCGCGTGACGCAGCGCGGCGAAACACATCGGCTCGCCCGTGTTGTCGTGCCAGATCAGCGTGTCACCCGCCTCTTCATCGCGCAGCCAGCGCGCTGCCGGAGTCGGGTCCAGCCCAGGTACGAGCGCGCCTGCCACTGCACGCAGCGCATGTTCCTCACCCTGCCAGATCGTCCAGCGTGTCTCGCGGGCCGGAACCGGCGCGCCCTCGCACAGCAGCGTCAGGCGGCGTGTTTCCAGGCCGAGGCGGGTGTACAGCGCAAGGTTGCGCCCGCTGTCTGGCATGGTTTCGAGCGCGAGCGTGCTGCATCCCGCCTCTTCCAGCAAGCCCAGCCCGGCGCGAACCAGCGCGCGCCCCAGGCCCAGCCCCTGGCGATCCGGTGCGAGGCCGAGCGTGCCCAGCCAGCCAAGCGATCCCCAGACGTGGGTGAAACAGTACCCGACGACGCGCCCGCGCGGTGACTCGAGCACCACGCCGGGATGCGGGCGGTTGAAGGCGGCGGCTATGTTCTCGGCGGTGCGCAGGCGCAGGCGCCCGGCTAGCTCGCCGCGCTCGCGCCGGATGCGCTCGAAAGCGTCGCGGTCGATCTGCCGGACGATTGCGAGGTCGTCCGGTTCCATCCGCCGGGTATAGTGCGGGAAGAATTCCTCACTGCGGGCGCGGTGCGCCATGCCGGGCTGCTCCTAGCGGGTGAGGGCGAGACGGTTGGTCAGTTCTTGTGTACGCGCCTCGCGCAGCGCGACATAGTTTGGCGGCGGATCGGCCACGCCCGTCACTTCCAGCGCAAACGACGCCGCGACTGCGCCACGACACGCCGCTTCAGCCAGATCGCCGGTTTCGCACCAGCCGACCAGGAAGGCGCCACAGTAGGTGTTGCCCGCGCCGGTCTGGTCGACGATTTCAGGGACCGGCACGGTAGGCACGCGCAGCAAATCCGCGTCGCCCTGCTGCCCGGCAATCGAGCCGTCTTCGCCCAGACGCAGCACCACAACGCGCGCCCCATCGTCGAGCATGGCACGGACCAGTGCCGCCGGGTCGTCCAGACGGTAGATCGCCTGCGCTTCGAGCAGGTTAGGCGAGACGATATCCACCAGCGGCAGCGCGGCGCGGAAGGCGTCCGCATGCTCAGGCGTCATAAAGTGCTGAACCGGCTCCCACAGAATGGTTGCATCCGGCAGCGCCTCGCGCCACGGCGCGACCGCACCGTCGCGCAGCAGGTGCACGCCCCGCGCGTCGTGGTACGAGACGGGCAGCGCGTCCAGCGGTGGGCCGTAGAGGAACGGGCCCATTTCATCGACCCGGAAAATCTCGCTGCGGCGGCCATCCGACTCGAACAACTGCCACGCGCGCGCCTGCGGGATGTCCAGCCACTGCATTCCGTCCAGATCGAAGTCCCGCAGCAGGCGGCGATGGGCGTCTTCGGGCAGGTCACGACCGGCGCACGACACCAGGCCGGGTCGCTGCCCCCAGATCACCATCCCGGCAGCGGCGTGCGTCACCCCGCCGCCGAGCACGCCCATCGCGGTGCGCCCGTCCGGGAATACAATATCGTCGATGATGATCCCGCCGACGCAGACGTACGCCGGGTGAAAGGGCTGTGCCAACGGAGCCTCCACTCAGCGCCGGACGTTTTCGAGCTGGTGGCTGTCGCGGATGCGGCTCGCGCCGTCCGCCCAGTCCACCGTCCGCCCGCCGCCGAAATCGCGGAAGTACGCCGCGCCGATCGCTGCTGCGCGCTCTGCCGCGAGCAGCTCACCCGGCACGCTGTACACCACCGGCGCGAACATCTCCGGCACGTCGCCCTGCACTGGCATCACATAATCGACGTATTCGGCGATGGTCTGCTCAGCGGCAGGTAGCACGCCGATGGTCCGCCGCCCGATCACCTGGGCCGCGTGCGCGACCTCGGCCATGCGGTCCGCGTCACGGTCTGCCGCGCTGAGGAAGACAGTCGGCGTGTCGGCTCGACTGCCGAAGTACTGGATGTGCGACCATTCCTCAGTCTCCTGCGCCATCGCCGGATCGCCGCTGGCTTCCATCATCTTCGCCGCGCTGAACATCGCCGCGCCATACAGCGGCCCGGCGCCGACGTAGACGAACTCCGGAATATCCGCCCACTGCGCCATTAAGCTCCGGGCGACCGGCTCGCAGGCGGCGATCGTCGCTTCGAGCGCGTCCGCCAGCCCGCGCAGTTCGGCGCGGCGCGCGTCGGCTTCGGCGGTCGTCAGGTGACCGCGCACCTCGCCGATGCGAATCGCGGCGCTGTACAGCGCGACCTGCGACGCCAGATACGAGCGCACGCCCGGCACGACCATCCCGGCTAGCTCGCCCGGCAGCGGCGGGACGGTCGTCTGGAACACCTTCTCGGCGGACTGCGCCAGGGGCGCATCGGGCGCGCCGGTCAGTGCAACGCCGACCGCGCCCGCCTGCTGCGCCAGCCGCAGCGCCTCGATCGTCCGGCTGACCACGCCTGACACCGACACCGCGATCGCCAGGTTGGTCTGCGGGCCGGTCTCCGGCAGGAACCCGGCGAGATAGCGGCTGAAGGTCAGCGCGCTGACGGCCTGGGTCGGCACGCCGGTAAGCTGGTGAAACGCCAGTTCCGCGCCAACCGGGGCATGATAGCTATCGCCACAGCCGACGAGGTAGACGCGCTTGACCGAGTGGCACAGCTCAAAGTCGAATGTGGCGCGCGCCGAGGCATCGAACGGCCCCGCGATGTCGCGCAGAAGCTGCGGCAGCGTGTCGATCTGTTGGTGCATAGGCGAGCGTTCGGACATCTCCAGATAACCTCTTCCATCAGCAGCGCCGCGCCGCACGCGCGGCGGGCGAACAAACACGACTCAAAACGGCTTTGGCGGCGCAGCAGGGCGTGGTATCATGGTGCGCTGGTCTTCCCGGCCAATAAACGCCGGTTCCCTCAATGGAGCGCACCGCATGACGTTTTCTGCTTCGACGCCTACTTCATCCTCCGCGACGGTGATCCTCGTGACGCGCAATGGCATGGGCGAGGCCCCTGCCGACTTGCAGCAAACGCTTGTGACCAAGTACTTCCAGCTTCTGCTGGAAGATGGCAAGTTGCCCGCTGCCAGATGCTTCAATGCGGAGGGCGTGCGGCTGGCTTGCGAAGGCTCACCCTTGCTTGACTCGCTTCAGGCGCTG
>CAZVCM010000003.1:19864-38519 GCA_964626105.1 uncultured Thermoflexus sp. | reverse complement strand
GCGCTGAGCCTGTCAGCCTGCGAGTCGATGATCGATGCGCCGATCACGCCGACCGTCGCGCCAACGCACACGCCTGACGAGACGGCGATCGCGCTGCGCGCCAGCGCCACCCCCTCGCCCACCTTCACGGCATCCTTCACGCCAACCGAGAGCGCCACCCCTACAGCGTCCGTGACCGCGACCGATACCGCGACGCCCAGCGTGACGCCCACCTTCACCGCGACCAGCACCGGGACGGTGACACCGTCCCCCACGCCGAGCGTGACAGACACCGCAACCGCGACGGCCACGCCCACGCGCACGCCGACCCGCACCGCGACGCCTACGCGCACGGTGACACCGCGCCCGACGATCACGCCGCTGCCAACCGCCACCGCAACCGCACCGCCCCGCGCCACACCGACTGCGACCGCTTCGGCTACGGCGACGCTGCCGCCGACCACGACTGCGAGCCACACGCCGAGCGTGACATTTACGCCGCGCCCTAGCGCAACGCCGACACTCACCCCAACGGCGAGCGCCACGCTCCGCCCGCTGGAAGCGTACACCTTTACGCCGTGGCCCTCGGTCACGCCGGATCAGGCCGGGACGCCCGCGATCCTGCTGCCGACTGACACGCCGCCGCCTGCCGGACCGGCCACCTTCACGCCGTTCCCGACGCAGACGCCGAGCTTTGACCAGCCGCCGCAGGCGATGCCCTCGCCCACGCCGCGCCCGCCGATCGTCTCGCCGCCGCCGACAGAGGGGCTTGATTCGGGCGAGCCGGATTTCAGCCTCGGCGCCACGCTGACGCCAGCGCCAGGCGTGCCGGGCGCGTTCTTCGACCCCGGCGCCGAGGACACCGCGCCAGAAGCGCCAATCGCCCCACCTGCCGCGCCGGGTGAAGCGGAGGTCGGCGGCCCGCCCCTGCCAGAGCAGAGCGGCGTGATCGTCAGCTACGCCGGGCAGGTCGTCCCGCTGCTGACGCTGACCGGCGGGCTTGAAGCCGCGCCGCTGGCGCAAGGGGATATTTTCGACGTGGCGCGGACCGGGGTAGTCGCGGCGATCAGCGGCGCGCCGGGCGGGCAGTCCTCGCTGCGCATCGGCGGGCAAGAATTGCTCGCCTCGCCGTCGAGCGAGTTCGGGCTAAACACGAACTTGCGCTATGAGGATGTGGCGTGGTCGCCGGATGGATCGCGCCTCGCTTTCCGCATCGACGCGCACAACCCCGACGATCCGACCGCGATCAGCAGCGGCGTGTGGGTCTACCGGCCCGGCGACGACACGGCGCACCAGGTTTTCCGCACCGGGCTGGAGGGGCAGGTCGCGCAGCAGCACGAGCAGCGTCGCCCGATGACAGTCACGTGGTCGCCCGACGGCTCTGCGCTGATCATCCGCGTGACGACGCCGCGCGGGTTCGCCAACGTGGTCACCCCGACCTCGCACGACGTCAATCTGGCGCCTGATGGCGGGTATATCGAGTCGCTGCCCTTCGCCGACGCGACATGGGCCGCCAACGGGCGGGATGTGATCGTCAGCGGGGCGCCCTGGGGCGGCGGGCCGGATGTCGTCGGGCGCGCCAACCCCGCTACCGGCGCGTACGAAGAGTACCTCAGCCAGCAGGCGACCGGGCTGTTCATGCGCGCCGCGTTCGAGGCGGAGCCGGGCTGGATCGCGTTCCTGGGCGGGCCCTCGCCGGACGGATTCGCGCTCTATCTGGCACCCGCCGCGCCGGGCAGCACGCCCTCGCCCGTCTCCGGCACGATCCCCGGCCAGGTGCAGCACGCCGAATGGAGCCGCGAGCGCGACGCAGCCCTGGTAACAGTCCAATCCCCGACCGGGCCGCGCCTGTGGATTGTGCGCCTCGACGGCACGACGCAGGACGTCACGCCCCCGTCCGGTGTGTTCACCGACGCGGGGTGGGAGTAGAGCAGCCAATAGCGCTTAGCAATTAGCGGTTAGCCAGAAGCTGCGCCTGCGCTTCGCCAGAAAGAGCGCCCTGCTCCCGCTCCCGGCCCTCAAAATGAAGCAACGGAAAAAAGCAGCGACGGGGCAAAATGGGGGCTTCGAGCGCCGCGAAAGACGGGCAGAGCAAGCTCCGCCCCTACGGGATACCTCTCGGTTGTTCCTCGTCCTTCGCAAATCGCTAACGGCTAACCGCTAATCGCTGTTCCTGTTGGCACTCATCCCCCCACAAGCGTATGACCTACATACAGGTTTGTAGGAAGTATGCAGGAGACGTGGCGGTGAAGAAGCTGTTCAACTTGTTGAAGGCAACGTTTAAGGAATGGAAAGAAGACAAAGCCTCGCGGCTGGCGGCGGCGCTGTCGTATTACACGATCTTCTCGCTCGCGCCGCTGCTGCTGGTCGCGATTACGATCGTCGGCTTCGTAATGGATCCCGGCGACATCGAGGGGGAGCTGTACGCGCAGATCGAGGACCTGATCGGCATGGAAGGGGCGGATATGGTCCGCACGATGGTCGATAACGCTGCGGCGTCCGAGTCGAAGGGGCTGGCGGCGGTGGTCAGCATCGTCACGCTGCTGATCGGCGCGACAGGGGTGTTCATGGCGTTGAAGGACTCGCTGAACACGATCTGGGACGTCCGCCCGGCGCCGGGGCGCGGCATCAAAGGCATGCTCAAAGACCGCGCGCTGGCGTTCTCGCTGATTCCCGGCATCGGGTTCTTGCTGCTGGTGTCGCTGATCGCAGACACGGTGCTGTCGGTCATCTCGCGCTACGCCAGCGATGTGTTCCCAAGCGAGCTATGGCTGATCGCGGTGCGCATCCTCAGCCTGGTGATCTCGTTCGGCGTGGTGACACTGCTGTTCGCGGTGATCTACAAAGTGCTGCCGGACGCGAAAATCGAGTGGCGCGACGTGTGGGTCGGCGCGGCGGTAACGGCGCTGCTGTTCACCATCGGGCGCTTCGCGATCGGGTTGTACATCGGCAACAGCGGCACAGCCTCGGCCTATGGCGCGGCGGGAGCGCTGATCGTGATCCTGTTGTGGATTTACTACGCCGCGCAGATTTTGTTCTTCGGCGCGGAGTTCACGCAGGTCTACGCGCGGCGCTTCGGCACGCAGATCGAGCCGGAAGCGGGCGCGGTCCGCCTGACCGACGAGCAGCGCGCCGCACAAGGGCTGGCCCCTCGCGAGCGCCGCCAGCCCGTCGAGCCGCCGACCCCGCAGGAGCGCCGCGATCGCCGCCTGGGCGCGCCGCCGATCGCGCAGGCGCAGTACGTGCAGCGGGGCAAACCGCTCGGCTATGCGGTCGCGGGGGTGGTCGCGTTCTTCCTCGGCGCATTTTTGTCGAAAGGAGAGTAGGCGGCAGCGGCGAGCAGGCGCAAGGAGCGGCTATAGGGGAGCGGAGAACAGCGAAGCCAGTGTTCGAAAGAACATTGAAACCAGGCTGGCGCATGAGAAAGTCAACTCAAGCGAATACCCAGCGCATTTGTCTGTTGCCTATAAAGCTACGCGTCGAGCTTCCCTGGCCAAGCCCACCAGGGGTCAATTCGCGGCGCTCGTTCGCCCGCAATCCTTGACTGAAACGGGTATACGTCGAGATCTAGACCCTCAGCGCGCCTCGGAACCCCCTGGCGGCGTAGAAGGAGGGCGCGCTGTTATGATATACGAAGATATGACCGTAGCGACGACAAGCGAAGATGGCACCACCAAGTTCTCTAATATCCTCAGGGGTCTGTATCCAGCTCTCCGTTTTCGTGTCAAATTCGCCAAGTTCCTGCAACGCTCGATATTGGTCTTCCGTCAAGAGCTCGACCCCCATCGCGGCTGCGAGATCAACAGCGTTACCGGCTGGGTGAACGCCTTTCTTTTCTCTTTCTCGCTGCCCTTCTCTGTCGTAACAGATACTTCTGCGGTCTGGGCTTTGCTCTGAACAATCGTAAAAAATGTACTCGCCCGCCTTCTTATCAAACCCAACCACATCCGGTTCACCGCCAGTGCTTTCCATGGCGTAAAGTGACTTCAGTTTATCCGTATTCGCTTCCAGCTTGGCCTGTACTTCCGCCCACTTAAGCCCTTTATGGCGGTTCATGTTGTTCTCAAAACGGTCCTTCAATGTTTTGAGTAGGGACTCACCCTTGTCCGCTGGCAGCTCTTTTTTTACCTCAACCTTCGGAATAGGTTTGCCGCTACCTTTTGGCATCGTTTTATCCCTCTTTTGGCCTCAAGTTCTCATTCATCATACCGCCTAGCTTGTTCCCTTCTGCGAACCCTTGAAATACTGCCCAAAGACCCACTGACGTACCCTATCATTTCACGTGAGACTTCGTCTACCGACCACCTTACCCATTTTATCGATGCGCCAGGTTGGTGATATGGACTAGACGCACAGAATCGCTGTGTTTGCTTCCCGATCAGAGCTGCGTTCCCCGGTGTAAGGGTGGCGGCTCCGCACATCGCTAACCGCTCCCCGCTGCGCTTGTGCTACAATTCCCGCTATGCGTAGTCTTCACCCGCCCATTCTGCTGATCCTCGTCGCGCTGCTGCTCGCGCCGCTGAGCGCCAGCCGCGCCCAGTCCGACCCTGACGCCTGGACGACGGGCCGCCTCAACCTGCGCGCCGGGCCAGGGACCGAGTTCGCCGTGCTCGGCCAGCTTGAGCCGGGGACCGCGCTCGTCTTGCAGGCGCGCAGCCCCGATTTCGGCTGGCTGCTCGCGCTGTCCGCTAACCGCACCGCGCGCGGCTGGATCGCGTCCGGCTATGTGACGCTACGCGCCGGGTTCGCGGTCGATGGCCTGCCGATCAGCCAGGACGCGCTCGATCCAGACGCCGGGCCGCTGCCGGTCGAGATCGCGCCACAGTATGAGATTGTGGACTGGTACGGCGAGGCGGACGTGGTCCGCACGCTGGCGGAGCGTATCGACCTTGAAGACTACCCGCTGATCCCCACCGCGACCGCCACTGCGCGCCGCCTCTACCGCGAGGGCCAGGCGAAGGGTCGCGATCCGCAGTCGATCGCCAAAGTGGGCGACTGCAACTCGGTCGGCTATGTCTTCCTGCACCCGTTCGGCGAGGGACGGTACGACCTGGGCAACTACGCCGATCTCCAGCCGGTGATCGACCACTTTGGCGCATCGTTCAACGTGCTGACGCGCGCCGCGCACAACGGCATGAACGCGGCGGCGGTGCTCGACCCGCTGTGGGCGAACCCGAACGCATGCCAGCCGGGCGAGTCGCCGCTGGCGTGCGAGTACCGGCTGCGCAACCCGGCGTTCGCGATGATCATGTTCGGCACAAATGACCTGCTGGCGCTCGATCACGAGCAGTTCGACCAGGGCTTGCGCCGCGTGGTCGTTGAGACCATGCACGCGGGGATCGTCCCGATCCTCAGCACCTTCCCGCGCCACCTCTCGCTGCCGGAACGCTCGATCCTCTACAACCAGATCGTGGTACGCGTCGCGCTGGACTACAACCTGCCGCTGATTAACCTCTGGCGCGCGCTGGAGCCGCTGCCCGCGCACGGCATCGCGGCGGACGGGTTCCACCTCAGCGGGCCGCTGACCGGCGCGGGCGATTTCGCGACCGCGTCCAATCTGACGACCGGCTTCCCGCTGCGGAACCTGCTCACGCTGCAGGCGCTGGACGTGGTGTGGCGGGACGTGAGCGGCGAGAGCTAACAGCCGCAGAGAAGGGGAGTAGTAGGGCGCGGAGCTTGCTCCGCCCGCCTGTCCCCTCATCCCCCTAGCCCCCGACCCCAGAGCGTGGGAAGGGGGAAATGTAGCGGCGGGGGTTCTTTTCCCTCGCCACGCGTGGAGAAGGAACCGAGTAAAGCTCGGCGGGATGGGGACGAGCGCGAGCACAAGACTGCACATAACAAAACGGGCGCCCCACACATCGCACGGGGCGCCCTTTCTTATGGCTAATTGCTAACGGTTGACCGCTGCTTTTCAGTTCAACGGCTGCGGCGGGATCAGCACCACCGTGCCGGCTGCCGGGATCGTCGCGCAGGTGTACCCCTCCTCCATAAACGAAGGCGGTTCATAGGTCGTGCGCGGCGAGTTCAGCGCGCTCAGATAGATAAAGCGCCCTTCTCCTTCGAGGCAGATGGTCACGCCGTGCGCAAAAGTCGGGTCCGCATACCCCCCGTCGTTTACACCGAAGACGTCCACCGCAGTGATGACGCCATACGTGATCAGGCCGGGGTCACCGATGCGACCCGGGTCCGCCGGGTTCGGGAAGATGCCATCGCGCGCCAGGACGCGACAGTAAACGCTGCCACCGAGTACGGAGTCATCCGGGACGGACGCGCGAACCGCCGGGCTGGTTTGGCCGCTGAGGTCCATGCACAGCGGGGCTTGCGCGCGGCGATGGTCTGCTTGGCTGTAGACCGGTACATCCGGCGCCAGTGTCGGCGTGGGCTGCGGCGTAGCAGTAGGTTCCGGCTCGTCTGTCGGCTGATCGGTTGGCGTTTCGTCAGTCGGCGGCTGGGGAGCCGGTGGCTGCGGCACAGGTGGTTGTGGCGCCGGAGGTTGCGGGGCTGGCGGCTGCGGAGCCGGTGGCTGCGGCGCTGGCCCACTACCCGTCGTGTATGTCACGTCGAGGCAGCCGAAGTCGTTGTCCGCTGGATCCTCTTTCGTCCCGAAGTCGATCCCATCGGAATGCGTTGCGTCAGGTGGATAGGCGAGGCCGAACGAGTAGAATCCCGGGCCGCTGTAGAAGCTGGTGGAGAGGCCAGCGCTCACCCGGTCCCCCGGTTCCATGCGGGCGGGTATTACGCCCAGGATGCCGCCCATGCCCGGCTGGTTGTTCCAGGTCATGGTCCCCTCGCTCCAGCTCGAGTTCGGCACCGAGTGGACATTCACATCGTAGTCGGTCCCTTCCGTGCCGCCGGTGCGGACCATAAGCCGCAGCGTGGCGCCGGTGAGCGTCGCGCCCGGCGGAACCGAAGACAGATCGAACTTGACGTAACTCACGATCCGTTCCTGCCGGCCATCGCCCCGGATGGTATCGACCTCCATCCGCAGGTCGCCGCCGTAGTTGGTGTCCGGGTTCAGTTGCTCGACGCGCGTGTCGTCCGTCACGCAGACGGTGAGGCTCGTCGCCTGCGAAACCCCCTGGCGCGCGGGCTCGGTCGTGCTGGCGAACGCCAGCGAGGCGCTAAACACGCTCAGCACCAGCACCACGAACAGGATTGTTATACGTTTGTGTGCGTTGAAGACTGACATAGTGATGTTCCCCTTTTCTACCGATAAGAGTGACCCACCCGGTGGATGTCAGTGGTCGTGCGCAGCAGCACACGGTTCAACGCAGTCAACAAAAGTGCAGCGTTGTTCGTCTCCTTTCAGCGAAACGCTCTTTCCAGTCGATAGGTTTGCACAAGTGGGCGGCAGGTCAGCAGGCGGCCCTTCGTGGTGCGGGCACAAGGCGGGGTGAGGATCTCACCCGCGTGGGAACAGGCGCCCGTAGGTGTGGTGAAGGGCTGCGTCTGGCCGCCTCATGGTTGTGCTAGTCTATATAGGACTCTAGCTAATCTGGGCAGGCATTGGCAGGTAAAGTTATAAAGAAGTCGTAAAAATATAGTCGCGCACAGCGGAGTGATGAGGGCGTGCCAACCAGGACGCGCCCCGTTTTTGCACCCCTATGCCATGTGCACGCAGCGGAACCCGCAGAGGTGATAGCCATCGGGCGGATACGGCCCGTCGCGCAGGGTGACGCTTAGCGTCAGCGGGCTGTCGTTCACCCAACTGCCCCCGCGCACGACGCGCCGCTCGCGGCTGTCGAGATCGGTCGCGCCCGTCTCCCAGCCGGTCAAGCACCACTCCCAGGCGTTGCCGCACAGGTCGAGCACGTCAAACGGGCTGGCGCCTGCCGGAAACGCATCGACCGCCGTGGGGCCGTCATAGGCGCGGGCCCAGTTGCAAAGCGCGTCATCCGGATCGGCGTTGCCCCAGGGGAACTCGCGCCCATCGTCGCCTTGCGCGGCGCGCTGCCACTGTTGCTCGGTCGGCAGCGTCACCGCCTCGCCAGATGTCTCGCTCAGCCAGCGGCAGAATGCCACCGCCTCGTGGAACGACACGCCCATCACCGGGGCAATCGCGCGGCGCGCGTAGCTCCAGGCGCGCGGCTCGGCCCAGCCATGCCGCTCGCGGAGCAGCCAGCCGGTTGGCGTCCACCAGTCCGCCGAGGCATAGCCGCCCGCCTCCACGAACTGGGCGTATTGGGCGTTGGTGATCGGCGTGCGGGCGATGCGAAACGCCGGGACCTCGAACGTGCTCGGCGCGTCGAGGTAGCCGCCAGCGCTGAGCGTCACCGAACCGGCAGGCACGTCAATCCACACTAAAAGGCCCGGGCTGGTGTCCATATCGTCCATCCCCTGGTTACTGTCGCCAACCGTTCAAGGCGCATCGCTAATAGCCGTCCTCAACTCCTGCGCCAGCGCCGCCGAGCACTCCGGCGTTAGATGAACGGGGCTGTCGGTGTAGCACGCGGCGTCGGGGAGCGCGTCCCACAGGTCGAGCAGCGTCCACCCGGCGGATTGCGCCTCATCCGCCAGCCACGCGCGGTAGGCGTCATACGCCCAGCGGGGGTAAAACGCGTTGTAGCGCACGTCGCTGTTCGCCCCGTCGCTGATGAAGATCGGCTCGTTGACCAGCACGACCGGCACGCCCCCTGCCCGCGCGACCCCCGCGCGCAGCACGTCCAACGCCAGATCGTTGCGCGCAAGCTCGCCCGGCGCGAAACCGCGCCACGTCTCGTCGTCGCTCAGGTCAATCGAGCGCGGCGTGTAGTCGCCATACGCCTGATCGACCCCCGTCAGCGCCCAGGCCGCGCCGTAGAGTTGCAGGCGCAGCAGGTCAGCCAGGTCGCGCCGCCGCCCGACGATCGTCTCGCCCCAGACATCCGGCTCCACAAAGCGCGGATCATCCGCGTCCTGCGCCAGATCGAAGCGGGCGATCAGGTCGCGCACGGTGTCCGGGTTGTTCTGCAACAGGGCCGGGTCAAGCTGGTCCCGCGCGGCGAACGATTCGAGCGTCAGCAGCCACAGAATCAGGTCGGGCGGCGGCTCGCGGTCCAGCGCCGCGTCGAGCAGCGTCAGGTCCTTGAGCAGCGACATCGTGGGATAGCCGAGGTTGTAGGCGCGCACCGGGCGGCCATCTGCCGTCAGGCCGAGACGGTTGATCTGCCCGGCGAGCGTGTCGTCCGGCTGAAGCAGAATCCCCCACACGGACGAATCGCCCGCGACCAGCACGCGGAATTCATCGTCATCCGCCGCCGCCCAGGTGTGGGACGCGAGCATAGCCGGGATGTTGTACAGGCTGAGGTTGTACGACTCCGCCGGGTTCTCGCCATAGGGTAGACGCTCGCGCCCCGGCAGTAGCGTGTTGTATGCGGAGAAGCGTCCCAGCGTGGGCAGCGGCGTCAGCAGCGCGAAGGCGACGTTCAGCGCGGCGAACAGGATCGCAGTCTTGACCACCACGCGGGCGACGAACCCCCACGTGAAGGGCCGGGCGGGAGCATAGAGCCATTGGAACGGCGGCGACGGTTGCATGGCGACAGTCAGCTAAGCGCAGCTAGAACGCAGCGAAAAACAGCAGAAAAGCCGCGACGAGTATGAAGAACAGCATCACAAGTGGTTCAGGCGCGGTCGGTGTCATCGGTTTGTCTCCTGGTACAGTCCATATTCCCCCATCATCCGGCCCCAACCCCACAACGCGGGAAGGGAAGCCGGTTGCGGGCGCGGTTTTTTCCGTCCCTCGCTCTGGGGGAAGGAATACCGACCGCAGGTCGGAAGGATGGGGGGCGACGCGGGCGGAGCAAGCTCCGCCCCTACATAGTCGATGATATTCTGCCGCGTTCCACTGCTCCTGACTGCTCATAACTAGTCTATCAAAATGAACTGGCACACGCGACGCCGCCATAAGCCCAGTTGCTTTTGAGAAATCACCCGGCTACCCCCCGAACAGCGCCCGGAAGACGCGCCACCCGATGCCCAGCTCCGGCAGCGCGAACCACACCCAGCCCAGCGCGACGAAATGGAACGTCAGCACGACGCCCGCGATCTCCAGCGCGCGCGCCGCCCGCGGGCGGTCCCGCAGCGTGATGTACAGAGCCCGCGTGCGGTCGCTCCACAGTTTGTGCAGGAACAGCCCCAACCCGTGCCACAGCCCCCACACGACGAACGGCCCCGTGACGCCGTGCCACAACCCGATCACGACCATCGTCACCATCTGCCCCACCAGCGCGAGAACCAGCGGCGAAGGCTTGCGCCGCCGCGTGAGCAAATACCGCGTCAGCGGCGAGAAGACGTAGAAGCGCACCCACTGGCTGAGCGTGATGTGCCAGCTTTGCCAGAACAGCGTGATATTGCGCCGCAGATACGGGCGGTTGAAGTTCTCCGGCAGGCGGATACCGTACAACTGCCCGATGCCAATCGCGATATCGGTGTAGCCGCTGAAGTCGAAATAAATCTGGAACGTGAACGCGTAGAGCAGCAGCCACATCGCGCCGGTGGAGTCCGCCTGCCCGGCAGTCTGCGCGTTGAGCGCGAACAGGGCGAGGCTGTCCGCAATGATGAATTTCTTGGCGATGCCGACCGCGATCCGCGCCCCCCCCTGCGTAATCAGCGGCGCGCTAGGGCCGGGCAAGTCACGCAGATCGGGCACGAACCGCTCCGCCCGGTCGATGGGCCCTGCCGTGTACGCCGGGAAGAAGATCGCGTAGGTGACATACTCGCGCAGCGAGAGCGGGGGCAGCTTGCCGGTCTGACGGTCCCGCAGGGTGTGGATCAGGCGGAACGCGACATACGAGAAGCCGAGCCACTCCAATTCGGTCGCCTGCGCGAGATCGGGCGACTGTCCGGCGGCCTCGCGCAGCGCGCGGGCAGCAGATTCAGCCAGGGACGGCGCTTTCAGCGCGACGAACAGCGCCAGGATGACCAGCATCCCCGGCACAAGCAGGCGGCGCGGATCACGCAGGCGAGCGAGCGCGATCAGCCCTGCTGCAACCGCGAGCATGGCGAGTGCAACACTCAGCAGATTGGGCGGGCGCGAGGGCGTAACACGCAGCTCCGGCGCGAGATAGCGCCCAAACGCCAGCGCAACCACCAGCCCGGCCATGACCAGCGCGGCGGCGGTATCCTCGCGGGACCAACGTTGCTCCGGCGCGCGCGTGATCGCCCAGCCGAGCGCAGCCAGCGCCAGCGTCGCGCTCGGGAAGACGAAATCGAGCGAGCGGATTCGGATCGGCGGCTGAAGCCAGTAGATCGCGACCACGCTGCCCGCGAACAGCGCCCAACCGCGCCAGCGGGCGGGCAGCAGCGCCAGGTACAGCGCCGCGGCTGCGATGAAAACCAGGATGTGCGTCAGCGTCATGGCCGGAACGGGTGAACTGAGCAGGCGCCACTCGCCTGCCGCCGGGACGCGCAGATTGTAGCGGAAAACAGCGATTAGCGGTTAGCCGTTAGCGGGAACAGGGCGCGCAGCAGGTGCGGGATTGTAGGGAACGGACGCAGGCGGACGGCTATTCGCTCGCCACTAAGCGCTTGATCACCATCAGCGTCGCGTCGTCAAAGGAGTCCGCATCCCCCGCGAAATCCGCCACCGCCTCAAGCACCCGGTCCGCCAGCGCCTGCGCAGGGAGCGCCGCGTGCGCCAGAATCAGATCGCGCAGCCGCCGCTCGCCGAACTCCTCTTCGTCCCCGTTGATCGCCTCGGTGATGCCGTCTGTGTACAGCACCAGGATATCGCCAGGGTGAAGCTGGGCGGTCTTCGGCTGGTAGGGCGCTTCCTCAAACACACCGAGCGCCACACCCGTCGCGCTGAGTTGCTCGCAGCGCCCGCTGGCGGTGCGGAACATCATCGCGGGGTTGTGCCCGGCGTTGGCCAGCTCCAGCGCGCCGCTGGCCAGGTCGAGATAGCACACAAACGCGGTGGCGAACATGCGCGAGCGCTGGTCCGCAATCAGGCGCTCGTTCGCGCGCAGCATGACCTCGCCCGGCGGCAGGCCCAGGTTCATCCCGAAGCGCAGCATCGTCACGCAGAGCGCCATGAACAGCGCCGCCGGGATGCCTTTACCCGAAACATCCGCCATCACCACGCCCAGCCGCCCATCCGTCAGCGGGTAGAAGTCGTAGAAATCGCCCGCCACGCTGCGCACCGGCTGCCACAGCGTCGCGATATCCCATCCCGGATGCTGCGGCAGCACATCCGGCAGAAAGCTCGCCTGGATGGCGTGCGCCGTGTCCAGCTCGCGCTGCAAAATCTGCTGCGCCAGCTCCTGCTGGTACAACCGCGCGTTCTCGATGCTGATCGCGGCCTGCGAGGTCATCGCCGCCAGCAGGCGCTCGTCACGCGAGGTGAACGCGCCGCCGACCTTGTTGAGCAGTTGCACCACGCCGATGATCTTTTGCTGCGGGTTGAGCATCGGCGCGGTCAGGATCGAGCGCGTGCGGAAGCCGCTCACCCGGTCGAAGTCGCTGACGAAGCGCGCGTCCGCGTAGGCGTCCGGGATGTTGAGCGTCTCCCCCGTCTGCGCGACGTGCCCAGCGATGCCCTGCCCGATCTTCAGGCGGATCTCCGACAGCGGCCCGACCGGATCGAGCAGCACGCGGGACCACAGCTCGCCGGCTTCCTCGTCCACCAGGAAGATCGTCCCGCGCTCGGCGTTGATAGTTGTCACTAGCTTGTTGAGGATCAGCGCCAGCAGGTCGTCGAGCGCGATGTTGGCCGTGACCATCTGGCTGACGGTCCGCATCGCGTTCAACTCTTGCACCGCGCTGACGGGGGTTGTGCCGGCGGGCGTGCGCTCGATGCGCTTGCTGAGGTGCAGCACGTTCGGATCGCCCTGTTGCGGCGCGATCTCGCGCGTGACGCGGTCCATCAGCGTGTGGATGAAATGCAGGCCCATCCCGCCCTGGATGCGCGTCTCAATCGGCGCGGAGAGGTCGAACGGCTTGACGTCGCGGGGGTCCAGCGGCACGCCCCAATCGGTCAGGCTTACGGTGAGCAACTCGCCGCGCGCCGACGCGTTGATCAACAGCGCGCCTTTGTCGTCGCCGGGATAGGCGTGGGTGATGATGTTAGTGGCTGCTTCTTCGACCGCCAGCTCAACCTCGAACAGGCATTTGTCCGACAAGTTGAGCCGCTGCGCAACGCCATGAATGAAGGCCGAAATCACGCGCAGACTGTCGTGCTCCGCCTGCACGCGCAGCTCTCCGAGAAGGGTCATATTGGCTCCTGCGATGAAGCAGCCATGCGTAGCTCAAGACATCGCTGAACAGCAAGAATCAACAGCGGCCATGGCTGTTTGTTGGTTGGCGTCAAAACGCGGCCATAGCCTCGTCAATGGTTTCGTAGATGTTGAAGAACCGCTCGAAGCCAATGATCTGAAACACGCGCTTGACCTTCGGGTGCAGGTTCACCAGCTTGAGGTCGCCGCCCGCCTTCTGATTCTGCGTCAGGATATCGGCCAGCGTGCGCAGGCCCGCGCTGTTGATGTAGCGCACCTCGGACATCACCAGCACCAACTTGTGTTTGCCCTCGGCGGTCGCCGCTTGCAGCGCCATATCCAGGTCAACCGCGCCCTCGCTGTCCACGCGCCCCTCGACGGTGTAGACCCTGATCTCGCCCTGTTCGCGTTCTGTAATGTTCATTTTGCTCGCTCCTCACCCGCGAGCGCCCGTCGCCCGCGTGACAAAAGTCTTTGTGCTCCTATTGTATAGCGAAAAGCAGCGGTTAGCCGTTTGCGATTTTCTCCCCCGCCCCTGCCCCGCATGAATCAGCGAGCGGAGCAAGCTGCAGCCGCTGCAAGGTGCTTGAATGGGTCTTTGCGACGCTTTGCTGGTGCGAGCGGCTAACCGCTACTCGCTCACTGCGATCCGCAGATGCCCCGTCACCGGGTCCGCGAAGGGCTGCGCCTCGACGCCGTAGGCGGCGCGCAGCAGCGAGGGGGTCAGCACGTCGGCGGGCGGACCGTCCGCCAACACTGCGCCCTGGTGCAGCAACACCAGCCGGTCGCACGCCCGCGCCGCGAGTTCGAGGTCATGCAGCGCGGCGACCGCGCCCAGGTCGCTCTCGCGCACAAGGCTCCGCACCAGCGCCAGGATCGATAGCTCGTGGCGCAAGTCGAGGTTGGCGGTCGGCTCGTCGAGCAACAGCAGCTTCGGCTGCTGCGCCAAGGCGCGCGCGATCAGCACCCGCTGGCGCTCCCCGCCGGACAGCGTGCCGATCAGTCGTTCGGCCAGGTGCAGCGTCCCGGTGCGGCGCATAGCATCGTCCGCGATGGCGCGGTCCTGCGCGCTCTCCAGGGCGAAGCGGCTGAGATGCGGGGATCGCCCCATCAGCACGACCTGGCGCACGGTGAACGGAAAATCGAGCGCGGTGATCTGCGGGACCTGCGCGACGACCTGCGCGACCTGGCGCGGCGCGTAGTCACGCAGCGGGCGGTCAAGGAGCGCGATCGTGCCGCCGGTCGCCGTCCACAGGCCGCTGACCACGCGCAGCAGCGACGATTTGCCCGCGCCGTTGGGGCCGATCAGCCCGACCAGTTCCCCGGCCCGCACCAACAGCCGCGCCCCGCGCAGAATGCGCGCGCCATCGAGTTGGTAATCCACCCCCTCAGCGCGCAGCAGCAGATCGCTCGCGTTAGTCGGCGCCATCGGCGGCTCCCTCGGGGAACGCATCAGGGTACAGCGCGCGCGCCACGTCCTCAACCCCCGCCGCGATATGGTGGCTGACGTTCGTCATGTGCGCGTCCACAATGGGGACCACGCGCCCCTCGCGCACGGCGCGCAGACCGGCGAACGCCGGATCCGCCAGCAGGGTTGCGAGCGGGTCGCCCTGCTCCGCGTACCAGCCGCCGAGCAGGATCACGTCCGGGTCGGCGGCAATCACGAATTCCGCGTCAATCAGTGGGTACGGGCCGAGGTCCGCCTCAGCCACGACGTTCACGCCACCCGCCAGCGTGATGATCTGGTCGACGGTGCTGCCGGCGCCGTAGGTGATGCCGCCCGGCTCGTAATACAGCGCGCGCACGGGCGCCTGCCCCGCGACGGCCTGCGCAACCGCCTCAAGCCGTGCGTCCATCTGCGCGATCAGGGCTTCGGCGCGGATCTCGGTCCTGGTCACCTCACCCAGCAGCCGGATATTGGCGCGGATGTCGTCGAGCGTGTTGAAGTCGTCCAGCAGAAAGAGCGGCACATCAGCGTCGAGCAGTTGGTCGAGCGCGGCGGGGTTGTTGTAGGCAGTCAGGATGACGAGATCGGCGTCCAGGCTGATCAGCAGCTCCGGGTCGCCAATCAGGTCAGCGCGCGCCACACCGTCGAGCGCGCCCGCCACGTTGCTAATCGTCGGGTTCGCCGCCATGTACGAGACGCCCGCCAATCGCTCTGGCCCGACCAGCGGCAGCAGGATTTCGTCCGCGCCCAGCGAGACGGATGCGATCTGCTCCGGCGGCGCGTCGAGCGTGATCGTGCGGCCCGCGCCATCGGTCACGGTGCGGGGGAATAGCGGCTCAATCGGGCACAGCACCTCGAAGGGGGTGACGGGCGGGGGTGCGCCGGGCTGCGCGTCATCGCGCCACCACCAGCCCTCGACCGCGCCGTCTTCGAGCGTGACCCGCACCGGCCCGCTGATGCGGTACTGCCACGCGCCGTTTTCTAATCCGAAATACGTCCAGTAGGCGCAGCCCGGCCCGCCCATGCACTGGCAGAAACAGTGCTCGCCGGGGGGCGTGCAGCCGGTATCCCCGATGCGGCAGACGGTCGCGCCAAGCGGCCCCTGCTCGCTCGCCAGCGGCAAGCCGGTCGCTTCGAGCGCGTCAAGGCCGGTCGCGCCCGGCGGCAGCGCGAGGCAGTACGTCTGCGGCAGGCCGTCCGGCCCCTGCACGATCACGCCGACGCCGATCGTGTCGGGATCGTCCTGGGCGAGCGCTCGCGGCGCGAAGACAAGGGAGAGGAGCAGGAAGGTGAGGGTGAGGATAGCGCGCAGCAGCCCCCCATCCTTCCGGCCTACGGCCGGCATTCCTTCCCCCACAAGGAGGGAAGGAAGAAATACAATGCACCGCGTTTTGGTCACCTTCTCTCGTTTTGGGATTCGGGGCAACCGACGCGAAATCGCAGGAGACGGGCAAAGCTCATCATCCCGTCTAGCTTTGCGTGGTTTCTTGGCGTACGGCGAGGGAAGGGAGACAGACGTGACCGCACTTTGTTCCCCTTCCCTCCTTGTGGGGAAAGGGGTTAGGGGATGGGGGGCAGTACCCCGGGCGGAGCAAGCTCCGCCCCTACACGACGGCGCGGTCTGGTTTTTCGCTGCTTCTGGCTGCTTCATGGCTGTTCTTTCGCTGCTTTATCGCTGCTTTTCCGCTCAAAACAACGCGATCCGCCGGCGGTGACGCCACAGCAGCGCCAGGAAGAACGGCCCGCCTGCCAGCGCGGTCACGATGCCGACCTGCAACTGCTCCGGCGCGAGAATCGAGCGCGCCAGCGCGTCCGCGAACACCAGAAACGCCGCGCCGCCTAACAAGCTCGCGGGGAGCAGCACGCGATGGTCCGGCCCGATCACCAGACGCAGCATGTGCGGCACGACCAGCCCCACGAAGCTGATCGGCCCGGCGATGCTGACCGCGCTGGCCGTGAGCAGGCTCGCTAGCGCGAGCAGCGCCAGCCGCAGGCGCGGCACGTCCACGCCGAGAGCCTGCGCGCTTTCCTCGCCGAGCGCGAGCAGGTTGAGGTCCCGCGCGTAGAGCATCAACAGCGCGGCGCTGAGCGCGATCGGGGCTACGGCGACCGAAAAATAGTCCCAGCCGCGCCCTTCCAGGCTGCCGACCAGCCAGGACAGCACGGCGCGCAGCGCGTTGGTGTCGGCGGCGCGCAGCAACAGAACGGAGTTCAGCGCGCCGAGCACGGCGTTGAGCGCCACCCCCGCCAGCAAGAGCGCGGCGAGGTTGGTGCGCCCGCGCTGGAGCGAGAGCACGTACACCACGCTGCTGGCAACCAGCGCGCCGACAAACGCGGCGAGCGGGATCCGCCACAGCGCGCCGCTCAGCGGGCCGCGATCGAACAGCCAGAGATCGGCCAGTGCGGCGGTCTGCGTCATGACCAGCACCACGCCCAGCGACGCGCCCGCACTCACGCCGATGATGCCGGGGTCCGCCAGCGGGTTGCGGAACAGCCCCTGCATGGCCGCGCCCGCGCAGGCCAGGGCTCCGCCCACCAACGCGGCGACCATCAGCCCCGGCAGGCGCACGACGGTCACGATGCGATAGGTGGCGGACGACGGGTCTACGCCGCGCTCGATTCCAGCGTATTGCAGCAGCGCGTCGGCCACGTCGCCTGCGGAGATGGGCGTCGAGCCGACGGACGCGCCATACACCATCGCGGCACCGAGCAGCGCCACCAGCGCCGCCGAGACGATCAGCAGGCGCGCGGCAGCCCCCTGCCCCGCCAGCAGAAAGGCCGGGCGCGGTCGGGGGGTGGAGTCAATCGGTGAGATCACAGCATCCATAGCATTTAGCAGTTAGCGGTTAGCGAAAGTCGAGAACGTACTGCGCTCTGCGGCGATGAACAGGTGCGCTAGCTTCTGTAGGGGTGATGCAAGCATCGCCCACTGGTCTCTACGTCAGGTGTCCATACGGGCGGAGCAAGCGCCGCCCCTACCTCAAACGTAGGTGCGCGGTTGCCGAGCGCATCATCGTCTTGAGCAGCTGCTTCGCGGGGTGAGCGGCGGGGAAATGCTCAGGGCTTCGCTTTCCAGCTTTTAGCTAATGGCTCACTGCTAATCGCTAACCGCTGAATCAAAAACCCGGCCACAGGACCGGGGTGGATGCGCCGGGCACACCCGAAGGCGCGCCGGAGGCTGCTCCAACCCCTCTCCGCGAAGGTCGAAACACTATCGGCGCCAGGCGGTCGACCGGGCTTGCACGCGCGCCACGCGGCGGCGGGCTTACCGTTGCGGGTCAGCGCAGGACTCTCACCTGCTTCGCCATCCCCTCGCGGGGGACGCCTAGCCATCCGGGGCATAGGCGCCTGGACCGAGTGACTTCGATTATAGCGCGAAACGCCGAGCAAGCGAAATTTCCGAACACGCGATCCGCCGGGAGGGGATGCTTTCTACAGGCGCAAGGGTGTAACATAAGAATATTCGACACGGGAAGAACCGGGTGATTTGGCATTGTATTTAGTAGTAGTCTAGAATAGAACTACTAACGATTACGACCGCTCACGAATGAGGGACTGCAACTGGCTGCGTCAAAGGAGCCTGGGATGGATTTAGTGACCGATCTCGGCGCGCTCGGCTTCACCGAGTACGAGGCGAAAGTCTACCTCGCGCTGCTGGCAGACTACCCCGCCACCGGATACCAGCTCAGCAAGCGAGCCGGTATCCCGCGCTCGATGGTGTATGAGGCGCTGGGCCGGCTAGATATGCGCGGCGCGGTGCTGAAGACCGAGGAGCCCAAGGCGACGCTCTATCGACCGATGCCGCCGCGCGCCCTGCTCGACCACCTGTCGGAGCAGCACCGCAAGCGGGTGGACGCCGCCCGCCCCGGCCTGGAGGCGATCTACACCGCCCGGGACGAGGGCCATTTGTGGACGTTCGAGGGCGACGAGCGGGCGTTGAGCTACGCGCGGGAGATGATCGCCAATGCGCGCGGCGAGGTGATGCTGGTGCTGACCGATCCGAACCTGGACGGGCTGCGCGCTGTGATCGAAGAGGCGG
>CAZVCM010000003.1:0-19764 GCA_964626105.1 uncultured Thermoflexus sp. | reverse complement strand
CCCCATGCTTGTGGGGTTGGGAGCAAGGGTTGGGGGATGGGAGCTAGCGAAAACAGGTTCCGGGCAGCATCACCCGATGTCGAGTTGTGAAACACATCGTTAGGCGGAACTGCCGGTAACGTATTGTGAGGCGCTGAATGACAGAAATGACTTATCCGAAGACCACTGCTGATTCCCCCGCCACCCGCCCCGCGTGGCTGGCGCGGGAGAAGCTCGAACCGGCGTTCGTGGTGATTACGCTGGCGGCCATCATCCTCAGCCTGATCGCAGGATGGGCGGGCTGGCCGGACGCGCTGATCAGCGCAATGGGCGTGATCGCGTATGTAGCGGGCGGCTTTTACGGCGTGCAAGCAGGGTTCGAAAGCCTGCGGCGGCGCGAGATCAACATCGACCTGCTGATGATCCTGGCGGCGCTGGGCGCGGCGGCGGTCGGCGAATGGCGTGACGGCGCGATCCTGCTGTTCCTGTTCTCGCTGAGCAACGTGCTGCAAGACTACGCCATCGGGCGCAGCCGGGCGGCGATCCGTTCGTTGTTCGCGCTATATCCCGAAGAAGCGCACGTCCAGCGCGGCGCGCAGGTCGTCAACGTACCGATCGCGGAGATCAAGGTCGACGAGATGGTGCTGATCCGCCCCGGCGAGCGCATCCCGGTCGATGGCGTGATCACGCGCGGCGAGACCAGCGTCGATCAGGCGACCATCACCGGCGAGTCGATGCCGGTCGAGAAGGGCGCGGGCGACAAAGTCTTCGCCGGGACGCTCAACCAGAACGGCGCGATCGATGTGCGCGTGACGCAGCACGCCTCGCAGTCCACGCTGTCGCGCATCATCCAGATGGTGGAAGAAGCGCAGCACCGCAAAGCGCCCTCGCAGCGGTTTCTAGACGAGTTCGAGCAGTATTACGCGCTGTTGGTGATCGGCGCCTCGGCGCTGGTGCTGGCCGTGCCCTGGCTGCTGCTGGGGCATGACTTCCAGCCGAGTTTTTACCGGTCGATGGTGCTGCTGGTGGTCGCGTCACCGTGCGCGCTGGTGATCTCGGTTCCGGCGGCGTTTCTCTCGGCGATCGCGGCGGGCGCGCGGCGCGGCGTGATTTTCAAGGGCGGGGCGCATCTGGAGCAGATGTCCACCGTGAAGGTCGTCGCATTCGACAAGACGGGCACGCTAACCGCCGGGCGGCCCAGCGTAACGGACGTCGTGCCCAACAACGGCGCCAGCGAAGCCGAGTTGTTGCGCGTGGCGGGCGCGGTCGAGGCGCGCTCGGAGCATCCGCTGTCGCTGGCGGTGCGCGATGCAGCTGAGTCGCGCGGCATCGCGCTGGAGCCGGTCGAGGCGTTCGAGGCAGTAACCGGGCAGGGCGTGGTCGGCAAGCTGGACGGCGAGCTCGCGCGGGTAGGGCGCTTGAGCTTCATCGAGTCGTGCGCGGGGCATCCCCCGGAAGACCTGATGGCGGCGCACGATCGCTTGCGGTCCGAGGGCAAGACGGTGCTGTTCACCTGCTGGAACGGGCGATGGATGGGCGTGCTGGCGGTGGCGGATCGCATCCGGCCCGAGTCGGCGGCGCTGGTGAACGAGCTGCACAATTCAGGCGTGGAGCGGGTGGTGATGCTTACCGGCGACAACGAGCGCGTCGGGCAGGCCATCGCGCGGGAAGCAGGGATCGACCAGGTCTACGCGGAGTTGATGCCCGACGACAAAGCGCGCATTATGACCGAGCTTGAGCAAGAGGTCGGGCCGGTAGCGATGGTAGGTGATGGCGTCAACGACGCGCCCGCGCTGGCAGCGGCGACGGTCGGGATCGCGATGGGCGCGGCGGGGACGGATGTCGCGCTGGAAACCGCCGACGTGGTGCTAATGGGCGACGACCTGATGACCATCCCTTATGCGATCAAGCTCAGCCGCCGGGCGCGCCGCGTGGTGTGGCAGAACATCGCGTTCGCGCTGAGCGTGATCGTCGTGCTGGTGATCGGCACATTCCTGGTCGAGCTACCGCTGCCCGTCGGCGTGATCGGGCATGAGGGAAGCACCGTGATCGTCGTGCTCAACGGGCTGCGCCTGCTGGTGGCAAGAGACGGCTAGCGACGGAGCAGGGCGCTAGGGGCGCCGCGCTGCCAGGTTAGGCCCATCTCGGAAGGCGAGCAGGGGCGGAGCTCACACCGCCCCTTGTTGATCGGCGCCCAGAAATCTCTTCTGTGCGCGTCTCTTTGCCTGACGGTGGTTTCGGCTTACAATATCCGCCAGTGTCGCGAGCAAGAGCAGGAGTCCGGTGCATGCCAACCTGGATGGTCGTCGAGGATGAGCCCGATCTGTACGACACGCTGTTGATGTTCTTCGAGATCTGGGGCGTGGACGGGATCGCGTTCACCACGGGGACCGATGCCATCCGCTGGATCGACGACGTCGATCGCGGCACAAACGACGCGGGCGTCCCGGAGCTGGCGCTGCTGGACATCCGCCTGCCGGGCGCGACCGGGCCGCAGATCGGCGAGCGGCTGCGGCAAAGCCCGGCGCTACAGTCGATGGCGGTCGTGCTGACGACGGCCTATCACCTCACCCCGCAGGAAGAGCGCGCGGCGGTCGCCCAGGCCGGGGCCGACGCGCTGATCTACAAACCGCTCCCCAAGCCCGCCGACCTACGCGACATGCTGCAGGAAGCGATCGACCAGCGCAAGCAGGCGGGGCCGGTGGCGCAAGAGCCGCTCCGCGCCGGACGCGCGCCCGCTCCGACCGCACCGCGCCGGGGCCACGACCACGCCGTGCCGTCGCGGCTGGCGACCAGCACACCCCCGCCATCACCCGCGCCACGCGCCCGGCGTCTTGCGCGGACAGAATCTCCGTACCGCGCGGCGGATCTCCCGCGCCGCAGACGCTCATTTTGGCGCTGGCTGGGGCGGAGCATCCGCCGACTGCTGGGCCGCGATTGAGCTTGATTCTGACGACAAACGCATCACAAAACCCCCCTACCCCAGGGGAAAATTTACGCTTTTGAGGCGCGTCTTCGCGTGGATCCGCAGGTCCATGCAGAGGAGTCCGGTGGGGGAGGGGGCGCGGGCGATTTAGCACTGTTTTGAGGGGAGTGCTAGCGGGGTCAAAAGGAGCGATTTTCAGCGGTCAATTTGGCGTCGAAATCGGGCCGCGAATCAGGAGGTTGATCGCGCTGGATTGCGGTGCGCTTTGTGGCGATATGTTGCCCCGGGGAAACGTAGAAGGCAGCGGTTAGCGATTAGCAGTTAGCCAAGACCGTCTGGCGCTGGCGCGAGCGTGGCGGCATGCAGAGGCGAAAGTTTGCCGATATGTTGCCCCGGGGCAACATAGGCGGGAACAAAAAACAGCGGGCGCTGGTGTGCCCGCTGCCTGCCTTCGCTGACTGCTTCAGCTAACCGCTAATCGCTGCCTTTCCCCTTCTGCTCGATCTCGCGCTCGACCATTTCCAACAGGCGGCGCAGCGCCGCGACCTGCGAGCGGATCGCATCCGGCTTCTGGCGCTTCAGCCACTGATCGGCCACCAGCTCCAGATTCGCGTCGGAGAACTGGCTTGCCAGCGAGGGCCAGCGGTTCGCCACGCGCTCGGACGTCGTCTCGCCAAAATCGTCGCGCGCGGGGACGTCTCCGCGCAGCACGCGCTCAACCCCGCCCGACTCGACCAGCTTCTCGACTTTGTCCGCGCTGAGACTCTTCTCGACCATCAGGCGCACGAGTTGCAGTTGCAGCGCCTCGTCGTCCAGCCGCAGCACCGGACGCAGCCGTTTTTCTTCCAACCGGTGACGGTCCGCCAGCTCCCATACCGGGTCGGGCAGGCGCAGCAGTGACTGGATGCGGCTGAACTGCGCACGCTCGATGCCGCCCAGCGCCGCGCGCAACGCCTCGCCCTCGCCGCGTGGCACGCGATGGTTGAGCGCCTGCCGGTACCAGTCGTTCGGGACCGGGCCATCTTGCGGCGGGTGAATGTCGTACAGGTCCAGCAGCAGGGTCGCAAGCTGGCGCGCCATCGCCATCGCGGAGAGTTCTTCGCGGCTGGTGTTCTCCGCCGCCTGGCGCCAGGGGCTGGCTTGCGGCACGATGATGCACTGAATCTGGTCGAAGCCATCGCCGAGCCAGGTGTTCAGCCAGTGATGCGCCCAATAACGCCGCTCGCCCGTCTCGATGCGAAAATGCGATCCGCTTTCGACTTCGCTCACGGTGATCGGGCTGACCTGGCCGCCATGCCGGATCGTCGCCGCCGTCGCCACAATCGCCCGCAGCGCGTCTTCTTCGGGGCCGGGCTGTCCCGGCGCGTCGAGCGCAATATCCTCACCGCGATCGTCCGGCGCGCGATCGAGCAGCGCCCGCCAATCGGGCCGGGGACGCCCCAGGCGCGACGCTTCCTCAGCGACCAGCGCTTCCCAGCGTTCGAGCGCCTGCCGCGCATTGATGTGCGCCGCCAGAAACTCGGCGCGGATCACCTCGGGCAGCACGCGGCGCGGCTGCGCCGGATCGGGCCGGATGCGATCCAACACGATGCTGATCACCTTCGTTCCCGCGCCCTGAATGGCAGGCGTCGCGTGATCCAGGCTGCCGAGATCGCCTATCTCTTCGAGCAGGGCGCGCGTGCCCCGTGACTGTCGTTTCGCCATCTCAGTTCGCTCCCATCGGCTTGTAAATGCGTTCGAGCAACTCTTTGACGAACGCCATGTACGCCCGCGCCGCGCCGGACCGGTCGTCATAGAGGAAGATGGACTCGCCCGCATCGTGCGCGTAGGACACCGCGACATTCGCCGGGATCGGCGTGCGGAAGAGACGCGGCCCGTAGAAACTGTGCGCGCCGTAGAGGTCGAGGTTCTCGCGCTCAAGCGTGATGCGCTGATCGTACTTGACCGGTAGGATCCCGGTCAGGCGGAGCTGCGTCTCCCATGTCTCCTGCACATCGCTGATCTTTTCGACAATCGCCTGCAAGCCGACCGTCTCCAAAAAACGCATCTCGACCGGGATCACGATATCCGTCGCGGCGACCATCGCCAGCGTCGTCAGGCGCGAGAACGAGGGCATCGTGTCAATCACCACCCAGTCGTACTGGTCCGCCACGCTGCGCAGCGCGTGCCGCAGCCGCACCGCGAAGCCGTGATCTTCCGCCAGCCGCGTGTTAACACCGTCCAGCGTGGGCGAGCCGGGCAGCACGTGCAGGTCTTCATCCCACGCCGAGGGCACGATCAGCCGCTGCAGCACCGAGCCGGACTGCGCCGATTTGGACAGCAGCACTTCGCCCAGGCTTTCCGAGCGGCCCCAATCGCGGCGGCCCGTGGTCAGCAGCGTAGCGTGCGCTTGCGAGTCGGTGTCGATCAGCAGCACGCGGTGCGGCATCTGGTTGTGGCGCAGCAGGATCACCAGCCCGTGCGCGAGGCTAACTGCAGTCGTGGTTTTGCCGACGCCGCCCTTGTTGTTCGTCAAACAAATGCTGCGCATCGGTCCGGCTCCTTTCCGATTCTGTTGGGGTGAAATGGCCGCCCAGGCGCGCGGGACCTCGCCGCAAATGGCGAGGGCGCTGGGGTGGGGTAGGGGGCTGCCAGGAATTTACGATGCGTAAACATCAGAATATCACTATTAGTCAGTCGGTGTCTTAAAACCCGCCACAAACCAGGCCGCTGCCAGCTCGATCAAACGGTGCACATGAATCGAGCGCCGCATCTGCAATCCAAAGCGCATACTCATCTCGACCAGGGCTTCCCAAACGGGCCGGTCGAAGTAGAGCGTCGTGCGCTGTTGGACGGCTGGCTGCAGCGGCAATTCGCGCAGCGGCGTGTGCAGCGGGCGGTTCACCAGCTCGCGCAGGCCAAGCACGCCGGTCAATGAGACGGCACCGGCGGGCAGGCGAACGTCGTCGCCCAGCAGCGCGTGCAGGTCGGTGATCATCTGCGCCGCGGCCTCGTTATACAGGTCCGATACGCTAATCAGGCGTCCGGCGGCCTCGGTGCGCGTGTGCGCCAGCGTCTTCATCTGCCGGTGCAGATAGCGCGAGAAATGTCCGGTTGTCGCCACGCGATTCTTCGGTGGGCGCCCCGGTCGCCCGGTCGAGACCACGCGCCGATCGCGAACGGTCTGCGCCAGGCGGCGGAACGTGCCGTCGTGCTCAGTCAACCCTGCTGCTCCCCTCGCTGCTGGGTACTTCATCGAAATGGGTTGGCAGATGCGCTGCCCACTGGGAAACCTCACCCCTTAACCCCCATCCCCTTGCCCTAAAAATGAGAGAAGGGGTGTGCGCTCCGTTCTTTTCCCTCCCTCCTTGTGCGGGAAGGAAGGCCGATCGCAGGTCGAAAGGATGGGAGGACTGGGCCGGCAACCATCCCGCGAAGTCCATAACCGCCACCTATTCGATCTCGTCCCGCAGGCGGGCCGCGTCCAGCGCGCTGGCCGAGACACGATCCAGCCCGAACTCGACGATATACCACAGCGCCGCTCCCGCCAGCTTGATCGCCTTGCGGGGGTAGCCCTTCGACAGATCGTAGAGCAAATCGAGCGCATCTGGCATGAACAGCGGGAGTTTGCACCCTGCCCTGTTCAGGCGGAAGTTGATCAACTCGGCGGTTTCGGCGGGGGTGAACGGCTCCAGCGTAGAGCGCGCGGCGACTCGGTCGTTGAGGTCCGGCGCGTTGTGGAGCGAGAGCCGCAGGTCTTCCTTGCCGATCAGCACGACCTGGATCGGGACCAGCCCGCCCGCGTTGAAATTGAACAGCTCGCGGATCAGGTCAAGCTGGCGGCGGACCAGCGTCTGCGCTTCGTCGATCATCACGATGCAGTTCTGCCCGCCGCTGAAGATGTCAAGGACCATCACGCGCAGGTCTTCCATCAGCCCGTCATTGGTGCGCTTGCTGGTTTTGCCGCCCAACTCCTGAATGATGCGGCGCAACAATTCGCGCGTGCCGGGGTGTGGCGGATCGGGGATGTACGCGACCATCGACGGCTCGCGGACATCGCCCGCGGTGTACGAGTTGTACAGGTAGCGCGCCAGCATCGTCTTGCCGGTTCCATAGTCCCCGATAATCACGCTCAGGCCCTGGCGCTGGTCGATCGCGAAGGTGGTCTTCGCCAGCGAGCGCGCCGTGACGCCTGCGACGTACAAATAATCCGGATTCGGCGACATTGAGAAGGGATAGGTGTACATCCCGAACATGCGTTGCAGATCTTCGAGCCGCCGCTGCGTGACCGAGGGATCGGGGGCATAGGACGGAGTTGGTAGCTTCGGCTTGAGTTTTGTAGACATACCGCTGCCTCCAGGGACTACCCCGACTATAGCACACGAACCGCCCGTGACGATAGCAGGGGATTTGAGCACATGCCGGGACGCGAAAAAGGCGATTTAGTGCAAAAACGCATGATATTTATCTCATCATATCACAAATTAGCCGTTAATGGTGACTATTAGTGGCTAATTTCTGCAAAAACTGTCCGTTTTTGCACAAAACTGATTGACGGGGGCTATAAAAAGTGATACGATGTCAAGTGTGAAGTGGCAGCTATCCCGAAAAAGGGGTTCCCCGTGCAGCCAGTGGCGTCACCATGATGCCCACGAGTATACCTTGTCCGGCGGAATTTGCACCAGTTTTCGGGTAGATGTGCTGAAATCGCGGAATTTTGCAGCGTTATTCGCGCTTTTTTGAGGACGCGCCTGCTTGCTGCACAAGGGGGAACTCGCGTGCAGCGGCTAAAAAGAAGAGAGGCCATCGAAGGGAACGCCCCACGACAGCCGCTCGATCCGAAGCATTTTCCGGCTTCTCGCTGTTTTTTGCCCGATCAGCACAACGCCGCAAAATGCAAACCCACAGTCTCATTCTAGCCCGGATCGATTCCACTGTCAACGCGCCCTCACCGGCCCCGGCTTCACGGCGCTCCGCCTTTGAGGAGCGATGATGTCCGCCACAGGCCCGGCCCAAACGCCCCAGGTTCTGGCGCTGACAACCGAATATTCCACCCCCTACGCTGCTCTGATCCGCGAAGAAGTTGTGATGGGCATCCCGCGCTATTTCCTCGAGCGCTGGCTGCCGCTGCTCGGGCCAGCGACCGCCGCGCTCGTCAACACGCTCCGCCAGTTGGATTACCGTTGCCAGGGCGAGGCGATCAGCATCAGTGGGGCCGCGCTCGCCAAAGAAGCGAGTATGTCCCGCCGCCACCTGTACACCTGCCTGGCGCACCCCTGGTTCGGCGCGTTTGTGCGGACGCTCTCCGGCCAGCGCGCGCGCGATGCTGAGGGGAAAATCTGGCAGCAGGCGAACCGCTACGCCGTGCGCATGGACGACCCGCTCACGCCCGGTGACGCGGCGAAACTGCTCGAACTGCTCCCCACGCTGGCTGACAACCCGCTGCAAGCCGCCGCCCACGCGATGAGCCGCCCGCCGCGCGAGTTGTGGGCCGACGCGCCGGGGATCGATCACCCGGCTTTTAGCGCGCCGGTCGCCGTCACCGCTCGTGACGTGATGTTGCGCGCCTTCCCACAGTGGAACGATAACTCCGCTGAGGCGCAGACCGCCTTCAACCAGCTCGCCGAGGCGCTGCACCGGCATATCACGCTGGGCCGCGACGATGGACGCACCAGCAAGATTATCGTGCCGCAGTATTTCCGGCGGCGCTGGTGGAAGCGTCTGGGGCACGACCTGGCGTGGGTCTACCTGTGGCTGCGCGGGATCACCTACGACCGGCCCGACGAAGGCATCCAGCGCGATACGTGCTGGGTCCCGGCGCTGGAAACGCTGCTGACGCTGATCGGGCGCCCGCGCGAGTGGTGGCGGCGCAATGTCGAGCGGGCCAAGCCGCACAAAGACGGCTGGTCGGTGGTCGATTTCTTTGAGCAGCTTGAGCAGCGCAAAGGGCGCGACCCGGCCAATCCGCAATGGGTCGCGCGGCGTTTCCGCGTGGCGTTGGAGATTCCAATCGCGCCGGAAGACCGCGAGACATACGCGGCGCTGCTGCGGGACTGGCCCGACGACGGCATTCCGTCGCAGCCTGAACATGCCACGTCTGCCACATTGGAACACACCGGCGATGGAGGGGTCCGCCACATTCATGCACACCGGTCTACGGAAGGTCCGCCACAACCACGCACACCGGAATCCCCAGAGTCCGCCACATTGGAACACACCGGCGATGGAGGGGTCCGCCACATTTCTGCACAGGGGTCCGCCATACCCGCGCACAGTAAAGATCAGCCTTCTCCCGAAGCCACCTCGCTGCCTTTAGCTACTGAAGAGTCCACCAGCAAGCCACCGCCACCGGCGGTCCTGCCTGCTGCTGCGGCGGAAAGCGAGGTAGGGCAGGGCGAAACGCTGCTCGAAGTGTTACGGCGCGCCTTTGAGACCGCGCCGGATACGCCGCTGTGCGACGCGGCGCCGGTGCGCGTCTGGCTGGCGCAGGCATGGTCGAAGCCGGTCCGCCCGCACACCCCCGCCTGGTCGCTAGCCGAGAAGGGGACGCTCTCGCCGCGCGATCTGGTGGCGCTGGCGCTGGCGGTGCACGCCGATCCGTCCGTGCAAGAGCCGCCGCGCTATCTGAGCTGGCTAGCGCAGCGCCTGACTGAGTCTCCGGACGCGCCGCCGGTCGATTGGTGGGACGAGTGGCGGCGGCTCGCTGGGCTGCCGCTGCGTGTGTGGCCGGACGAAGGGCGCGCCCTGTGGATCCGCCGCGCACCGCCCAGTCGCAGGGCGCTCCCCTTCGGGCTGGACGATCTCGCGCCGCCGGAGCCAGCGCCCAGGCCTGCGCCCAGGCCCGCGCCTTCTGCGCCGGACGCCGCACCCGTCTCGAACGGGTTGGACGAGCATCCGGGCGGCGGGCGGCTGAGCGTGGCCGATATCTGGCGCGCAACGCTCGGCCAGCTTCGCTTGCAGCTCAATCAGGCGACCTATCAGGCGTGGGTCGAGGGCGCGCAGGCAATCGCTTACCACGACGGCGCGCTGACCGTCCAGGTGCGGACCGACGCCTCGCGCGAGTGGCTGGCGACGCGGCTCGCGCCGGTGATCGAGCGCACCTTGGCGAGCCTCGCCGGGCAGCCGGTCGCCGTGCGGTATGTGGTCAAGGGCAGCGACGGAGCGGCCAAGAGCGCGAAGAAGCGTAGCAAAGCGGCGAAAGACGAGACGAAAGACGACAAAAAGCGCGGGGCGCCGTAGAGGATGGGATTTGCTTCGGCGATAGCCTGCAATTCTTCCTTCCCTCCTTGTGGGGGAAGGAACCGGGCGAAGCTCGGCAGGATGGGGGGTAAGAGCGCGAAGATGCGCAAGCTATCGTAGTCGCGCCTGCATCCTGCGGCGCTTGACGCGCATCTAACCGGGGGAGAGCGCGCGTCCCCCTGACGCCGCGCGCCGTTCAGCGTATAATCCATCAAAACCGGTTGCACTTTCACGGAGATACTTAATGGCAGACGAAAACGCAGTTCAGGGCAAGGTGGTGCATTATACGGATGTGCCCGCGTACACCTTCGGCCCCGAAGCGCCGGGCACTTGCATCCGCTGGCTGATCGACGACGACCACGACGGCGCGCCGGTCTACGCGCTGCGGATGATTGAGGTCGCGCCGGGCGGGCACACGCCGCGCCACAGCCACCCGTATGAGCATGAGAACTTCGTGGTCGAGGGCGAGGGGCGCGTGCTGGTGAATGGCGAGTGGCACGCGGTCAAGGCGGGCGATGTGATCTTCGTGCCGGGGAACATGGAGCACGTCTACGAGAACACGGGCGATGCGCCGTTTAAGTTCCTGTGCGGAATCCCGGTGCGATGGCTCCGCGAGCGGTGAGTTTCGTGTAGTCATTAGCAGCGGTTAGCAATTAGCCCTTAGCCGTTAGCAACCCGAACCACGTGAAAAGCATAGTCTGCTGTCTCCCTCGCTATCGCCGGTGCTAACCGCTAACTGCTAATTGCTAACCGCAAGGGTTATTCGCTTCTTTCAGAAAGGAAAATCAGACTCCCCATGAGCACCTATCGCACTGAGAAAGACTCGTTAGGCGAGATGCAAGTGCCCGCCGGCGCGCTGTGGGGCGCGCAAGCGCAGCGCGCGGTGCAGAACTTCCCGATCAGCGGTATGAAGCCGTACCCCGCGTTCATCTGGGCGCAGGCGATGGTCAAGCGCGCCGCCGCCGAGGTCAACCGTGACCTGGGGCTGTTCGCGGATGTCACAGTCGAAGGCCGCACGATCAGCGGGGCAGACATCGCGCAGGCGGTGATGGACGCGGCGGACGAGGTGATCGCCGGGCAATGGAACGATCACTTTGTGGTGGACCCCTTCCAGGCGGGCGCAGGCACCAGCCACAACATGAACACCAACGAGGTGATCGCCAACCGCGCCAACCAGCTCCTCGGCGTCGAGATCACCGGCGCGCACAAGCCGGTCCACCCCAACGATCACGTGAATATGGCGCAGTCTACCAACGACACGATCCCGACCGCGATCCGGCTCGGCGTGTTGTGGCGGCTGGACGAGCTGCTCAACACGCTGCGCCACCTGGCGGATACACTGGCCGCGAAGGGGCGCGAGTTCGACACCGTGGTGAAGAGCGGTCGCACGCACCTGCAAGACGCCGTGCCCGTCCGGCTGGGGCAGGAGTTCGGCGCGTACGCCAAAGCGATCGAGCGCAACATCGAGAAGATTTCGCAGGCGGCAGAGGGGCTGCGGCGGCTCGGTATTGGCGGGACGGCGACCGGCTCCGGCCTCAACGCGCACCCGGAATATCACGCGCGCATGGTGCAGACACTCTCGCGCCTGACTGGGCTGGCGCTGTACGAAAGCGATGACCTGTTCGAGTCGATGCAGTCGATGCAGGACGCGGTCTTCTTCTCTGGCGCGATCCGCACGCTCGCGCAAGACCTGACGCGTATCGCCAACGACTTCCGCCTGCTGAGCAGCGGTCCCTCGACCGGACTGGACGAGATTCGCCTGCCCGTGGTGCAGCCGGGGTCCAGCATCATGCCCGGCAAGGTCAACCCGGTGCTGGCAGAGATGCTCAATATGGCGATGTTCCACGTCATGGGCAACGACTTCACGGTGCTGATGGCGGGGCAGGCGGGTCAGCTTGAGCTGAACGTGATGATGCCGATCATCGCGCACAACCTGTTCGAGATGATGCACGTTACCATCGGCGCGGTGAATGCCTTCACCGATAAATGCGTCGCCGGGGTGACCGCTAATCGCGAAAAGGCCGAGGGCTGGCTCGCCAAGAACGCGATCCTCGTCACCGCGCTGAATCCGATCATCGGCTATCAGAAGGGCGCCGAGGTCGCCAAGCGCGCGATGGCGGAGAACCGCTCGATCCACGAGGTCGTGGTGGAGCTAGGCTATCTCAGCGACGACGAGGCGCGCCGCGCGCTCGATGCCCACGCCATGACCGAAGGCGGCATTACGGAGAGCGGCGGTTAGCACGAACTACATGCTCGCTGCATAACACAGGCCACAGGGGCGGAGCTTGCTCCGCCCATTGTCTTGTCCCCGCATACCTTCTCCCGACTTATGTTACACATCTCGTTGGGACACTCCTCGCCTGAAAGCCCCGCTGCCTATAGCGGATTTACAGCCAATTTCCTGCCGCTTTTCGCTGCTCATGGCGATTGTGACGGAGTACACTATGGGGCAGGAGGAGTCATGATGATGCGACGAATGAGCTTACTGCTGGGATTGATCGTCTTGCTGGTGGTGGCGGGCGTTTGGACGAATGAGGCGCGGGCGCAAGAGCCGGTCGTCTACGCTGTGATGTTCTACTCGCCGTCCTGCTCGCACTGCCATTATGTCATCACTGAATTTCTGCCGCCGCTGTTGGAGAAACACGGCGAGCAGCTTCAAATCCTGTACATCGACGTTTCGCAATCAGGCGGCAGCGCGCTGTTTAGCGCGGCGTGTGAGGCGTTTTCCTCACCCGGTGACCGCTGCGGGTACGTGCCGACGCTGATTATTGGCGAGACGATGTTGGTCGGCAGTGGCGACATCCCCGCCCGCCTACCCAAGATAGTCGAAGACGGCCTCGCGTCCGGCGGGATTGACCTACCTGCGATTTCAGGGTTGCGTGAGTTGTACGACGCCGCGATCGCCGGGGAGTCAGCGAGCGAAGAGACTGAAAGCGCGCCGCCATCTGACGTGAGCATCGAGTATACCGAGCCAACCTGGCGCGATCGCTTCAACCAGGACCCGCTCGGCAATGGGCTGTCAGTCGCGGTGCTGGGTGTGCTGGCGATCGGCCTGGGCGCGCAGGTGATCCGCGGCGCGCAAGTGCTGTCTGGCGAGAAGCCGCACCGCGGCAAAACAGGCGATCGCGCGCAGATAGCTGCGCTGGTTCTGGCGGCGGGGGCCGCGATTATCGCGGGGACGCTCGCGTTGGAAGGCGGTGGGCTGAACCTGCCTACCGTCCTCGCGGCAGTCGTCGCGCTGGGGCTGGCGGTCGTGGCGGTCGCGATCGCGCGCGCGCCGCGCGGTTCCCGGCGGCACAATCCCGCGCTCCCCACATGGCTGATTCCGGCGATCGCGGTGCTGGGCCTGATCGTCGCGGGCTATCTAGCATTCGTTGAAGTTAGCGAGAATGAAGCGGTTTGTGGCGCGGTGGGGGACTGTAACACGGTGCAGCAGAGCACCTACGCCAAGTTGTTCGGCGTGCTGCCGATCGGCGTGCTGGGCGTGATCGGATATCTGTTCATCCTGTCGGCGTGGGGATTCAGCCGCAACGCCGATGCGCGCATCGCCGACTGGGGAAGCGCGGCGCTGCTGGGCTTCGCGCTGTTCGGCGTCGCGTTCTCGGCCTACCTGACGTTCCTGGAGCCGTTCGTGATCGGTGCGACGTGCGCGTGGTGTCTGACCTCGGCCATGTTGATGATCCTGCTGCTCTGTCTCCACACAACGGACGGATGGAACGCTGTCCGCCGGTTGCGGGAGGGGGCGGGCAGCGCGCCCCGCGTCGGCAGCCAGCGCGCGGCGTAGGGGTGGCGCTGGCCACTTTCTGGGGAACTCCTCCCTCTTTCCGACCTGCGGTCGGCTACCCTTCCCCCACATGGAGAGAAGGAACAAGACCGTCCGCCACCGCGCTGCAATTCCCCTTCCCTCGTTCTGGGGGAAGGGGGTAGGGGATGGGGGGCTCTGCAGTCAGAGAGAGACCCCTCTCAGAGAAAAAATCAGGGATGCCCCGCCGGGGCATCCCTGGTGTGTGGTCAGGTCGAGCGCTGCTTACAGGCCGACGTTGGTCTGCATCGCGTAGAACAGGAAGCGCCCCATCACCTCAGCCACCAGCACCACCGCGAACGCGAGGATCGCCAGGTTGCCGAGCACCATTTCGCGGCCAGGCGTGCTGGCGGTGCGATAGATGAACGCGCCCAGGATCGCGGCGCCGACGAACACCAGCGCCAGGCGCAGCGCGAACAGCACGCTGTACTCGCCCATCAGGATATCCACCGCTTCACTCGCGGCCGCGGTCCCGCTGTTGGACAGATACGCCACGTAGAGGGGTTGGACCACCAGGTGCACGCCAACCAGCAGCACCGCCGCCAGCGCCAGCCACCGCAGCGCCAAGCGCAGGATGTCGCACTGGGCCGCCGCGCAGTCGGGATCGCTCCGCTTGATCATCGCGTAGTTCACGACGTACGCTGCGCCCACCGCTAGCGCGCCGAGCAGGAAGGTGGTGGTGAAGAACGTGATCGGCGTTGCGAGCGTGTTCCACGCCGGAGCGGTCCGCAGCATGTAGACCTGCGCCATGCTGTATACCAGCACCACGCCGACGATCGCCGCCACCGCCGCGATCGCGGTGCGCAGCGCCGGGCTGCCGATCTTCCGCCACTGCATGAAGGCGAAGACCGCGCCCAGGCCGATGAACAGCACGTTCGTCAGGATCTCGCGGCTCAGCCACGACTCGCCGATGTTGCTGATCGCCCGGTAGGCGTTCAGCGGGTTGCCGAGGTGGAACAGCGACGCGAGCGTCCCCAAGATCAGCACCGGGCCGATGGCAAGCAGCGCGCGGTCGCTGAAACGGTCCGCCTCAGCCTCGCCCCACTTGCGGTTGACGAAGAAGTACACGATTCCCAGGACGATGAACGAGCCAACGGCCATCTGACTGAGAATAGTGAAAGCAATGAGTGCCCATTCACGAACGTCCATCGCGTTAAACCTCCTTGGGGTTCGCGAGCATACCCGCGCCAGACTCGACGGGCTTGACTTTGGCGGACGGCTGGATAACGAGCGCCGGTTCGGTCAACGCCGCTTCAGGCAGCGGCGCGACTTCGGCCATATCGCCGTACTTGGCGCGCAGCTCTTCCAGCTCGCCGATCTCCAGAGCGCGCGAGGGGCAGGCCGTCACACAGGCCGGGTCCTGGCCTTCGTCGATGTAGTCAACGCACATCGTGCACTTGGTCATCGTGCCCGTATCTTCGTTGAACTGCGGCGCGCTGTAGGGGCACGCCCATTCGCAGTAGCGGCAGCCGATGCACTTGTCTTCGTCGATCAGCACGATGCCGTCGTCGCGCTTGGTGATCGCCGCTGCCGGACAGACTTCCTGGCAGATCGGCCTTTCGCAGTGGTTACACGCGACCGACATATAGTACGCGAAGACGTTCTGCGTGAAGGTGTTGTCATTGTTGCGCGTCCACTCGCCGCCGGAGTATTCCGCGACCCGCCGCCAGCGTGTCTCGGCTGGCAGATCGTGCTTGTCCTGGCACGCCACCATGCAAGCCTTGCACCCGGTACAGCGCGCCGTGTTGAAGTAGAATGCTAATTGAGCCATCTGCTTGGCCTCCTTTACGCCTTCTCAACCTGGACCAGGTTGGTGTGCTGCGGGTTGGCTTTCGCCAGCGGTGATGGGTGCAGCTTGGTCAGCGTATTGACGCAGCCACCCTCGTCCACCCCGTCCGCGTTGGGGTTGTACCACGCGCCCTGCGGGACGGAGACCACACCGGGCATGATGCGCGGCGTGACCTTCACCGGCAGCTTGATCCGGCCACGGTCGTTGTAGACGTACACCATGTCACCCAGTTCCAAACCGCGCTCTTGCGCGTCCAGCGGATTCATCCACACTTCCTGCGGAGTGGCCGTGCGCAGCCACTCGACGTTCGCATAGCTGGAGTGCGTGCGCGCCTTGAAGTGGTGGCCGATCATCTGCAGCGGATATTTCTCGCTCAGCGAAGCGCCATACCCTTCCCAGGTCTGGACGTAAGTCGGAACGCCTGTCAGGATGTCGCCTTCCGGCAACTCCCACGTCTGGCTGATGTCGTGCAGAGCCTTCGAGAAGATCTCGATCTTGCCGGACGGCGTCGACAGCGGGTTTTCCTCTGGGTCTTCGCGGAAGTCGGTAAACGCGACCGACGACGACGCATTCTGGTTCGTGATCTTGTAGATGCCCATCTGGCGGAAGGTCTCGTAGTCCGGGAAGTCGGGGTTCCGCTCGCGGGTCTGTTCCACCACCCACTCAAGCCACTCGTCGTGCGTGCGGCCCTCGGTGAACTCCTCTTCCACGCCCATCCGCTTGGCGATCTCGGTGCACATTTCGTAGATCGGGCGGCACTCGAAGCGCGGCTCGATCGCTTTCTCGATGGCTACCGCGAAGGCCACGTTGCCCGCGCCGCCGCTGGTGAGCTCGTTCTGCTCGAAGTTGGTGATGTCCGGCAGCAGGATGTCGGCCAGCTTGGCGCTGGGCGTCATGTGGTTCTCGATGACGACGACCATTTCGCATTTCGTGTCGTCTTCGAACTGTTTGACCGTCGCATTCGAGTCCGAGTGCTGGTTGACGATCGTATTCCCGGCGTAATTCCAGAAGAACTTGATTGGCACGCTGAGCTTGTCCGCCCCGCGCACGCCATCCTTCGTCGCGGTCATTTCCGGGCCGCGCTGGATCGCGTCGTACCACGTGAAGACCGAGATCGAGGTTTTCACCGGGTTGTCGAGGGTCGGAAAGCCGCCCAGGCCGATGCCGGAGCCGCCTTCGCCCGTGCCGCTGTTGGTGCCGGGCAGGCCGATGTTGCCAGTGATAATCGGCAGCATCGTGATCGCGCGGCAGTTCTGCTCGCCGTTGGCGTGACGCTGCGCGCCCAGGCCCTGCGTGATGAAGCACGGCTTGGTCAGCGCGATCTCGCGCGCGACGCGGATGATCGTCTCTGCCGGGACGCCCGTGATCGCGGCGGCCCATTCCGGCGTCTTGGGCGTGCCATCTTCGCCGTCGCCCATCACGTACGACTTGTACGACAGGCCCGCCGGAACGCCTTCGGGCATGTGGTCTTCGTCGAACCCAACGCAGTACTCGTCGAGAAATTCCTGGTCGTGCAGGTTCTCGCTGATCATCACGTAGGCCATGCCCGCCACGAGCGCCGCGTCCGTGCCAGGACGGATCGGGATCCACTCGTCCACCACCGAGACAGCCGTCTCGCTGTAGCGCGGGTCGAACATGATGAACTTAGCGCCGCTGATCTCCTTCATCTTTTGCAGATGGAAGACCTTGCCGCCGCCGCCGCCCATGCTGGTTTCGCAGATGTTCGCGCCGAACATCACGACCAGCTTGGCGTCCGAAATGACGTTGAGGTTGCTGGTGCTGTTGCGGCCATAGGTGTACGGGTGCGCCGCGGCAGACTGCGCCGAGCTATACGTCCCGTAGTGGTTCAGATAGCCGCCGAGGCAGTTCATCAGGCGGGCGATCGGGCTGGAGCCAGGCGGCCATGACTTGGCGACGGTCCCACCCAGGGCGCCGGTCGCGTAGTTGATGTACACCGACTCAGGGCCGTAGTCATCCAGCACTTCCTGGAGCTTTGCGGCAATGGTGTCGTACGCTTCTTCCCAGGTGATGCGCTCGAACTTGCCTTCGCCGCGCTTGCCGACGCGCTTCATCGGGTACTTCAGCCGGTCGGCGTTGTAGACGCGCTGGCGGATCGAGCGGCCACGCGCGCACGAACGCATCTGCTGGCTTTCGCCATACACGTCGTCGCCGGTGTTGTCGGTCTCGACGCGGACGATCTCGCCGTCCCGGACGGTCAGGCGGAGCGGGCAGCGGCTGGCGCAGTTCACCAGGCACGCGCTCCAGACGGTCTTCTCTTCGGCGCGCGCAGCCGCGTTCTTGGCGCCGGATGCGCCGAGCGACAGACCGCCTTGCATCAATACTGCCGTGCCGCCCAGCGCTGCATTCCACTTGATGAAGCTGCGCCGGTTGAGGACAGTATCGGTCAAGGCCTGTGACAGTAAGCCTTTGTCCTTCATACAGGTTCCTCCTCGAATCCTTCTGCCGAATGGGACTGACGGCGGGCGGATGATACGCAATCGAACGCGAACCCTAATCAGTGACCCTTGCTGACAATCATGACCGAAGCAAATAGTTTAGACATCACCCTTTTGTACATAAATCTTTGAACAAAAGAGGTATTTATTGAGATGTAGAGCTGTTTTTTCGCAAAAACACCCGCCGGGCGGGCGGGTGCGTGTTGTCGTGCGGTGTGTGTGTGGAAATAGGCGTTCGGGTTAGGCGGGCGGGCGCTCGCTCTCGATGCCGAATGCGATCTTGACCGTCACGCGCCAGGTTGTGATGCGGTCGCCTTCGACGTCCGCGGTCGTATGCAGGATATCCACGCCGGTGATGTGGCGGATCGTCTTGGACGCTTCGCGCACCGCTGCTTCGACGGCGTCCTGCCAGGATGTCGGTGATGTGCCAACGAGTTCGATTACTTTTGCGACCTGAGCCATGTTCTAGTCTCCTTTTACTCCAAGTCCGGCAGTTCTTTGTGCGGAATCAGGCAGCCGCCGCGCGTGCGGGCACGCGGCTACCCTTGTTCACTTCAGATTGTAGCGACAACGCGGCTGCGCTGTGCGGGGTGGGGAGTAGGGTCGGGCGCGTTTCCCTTCCATTCAATCGACTTCAGGAGCAGGGGGAAGTGGAGAAGGATGCCACCATGCTTGCTTTACGTCTTATTCGCGGGGCGCTTCGGTTCCGGCGATCTGGCCCAGGCGCACGGGGACGCCCTGGCGCAGCGTGTTCTGAACTTCGGCGACGGTGTCGGTGTGGCGGATCAGGTCGAGAATCTGGTCTTCCGGCGCGTCGGCCTCGACCCGGACAAGATACACGACATTCTCCGCGCTGGCGCCGGGCACGGGCGCGAACTCACCCTGCACATCCACCTCGACGCGGCGGATGGCGATCCCGCGCCGGTTCGCTTCGCGGTACAGATCGTTGCAATAACACGTCGCCAGCGCGAGAAACAGCATTTCGCCACCGTTCACGCTGGAGCCTGCGCCTTCCGGTTTCGGCGCGATGGATAGGCTGTGCTCGTGGTCGTTTGTCACCAACCGGACGGTGTGCTGTCCTGGCATATTGCTGAGGTGAGCGCTGATTCGCAGCATGTGACCGATCCTCTCCCGGCACGGGAATGAGACGCCACAAAGGCAGGGCGAATGATGAATTGCCAACGGCGGGTGGTGCGTTACTCGCTCATGGCGAGCAAGACATACTGCGCGACGTGCGGGCTGATCGCTTGCTCTTCGCCGGAGACACGCAGCGTCACCGGCCCCTCGAACGGGTCGCGCTGCATTACCTCGACCTCGGCGCCGATCGTCAGCCCCTTCTCGCTGAGGTAGCGCAGCAGGTCTGGCGCCTGGTTGAGCAGGCGCGTCACCACGCCGGGGGTGTCGAGCGGCCACTCGGAGAGCGGCGTGAGCGATAGCTCGCGCACGGCGCCTTCCACGCTGGGGATCGGGTCGCCGTGCGGGTCAAAGTGCGGGTCGCCCAGATACTCCGCGATGCGATCCGCCAGCCGGTCGGACATGGCGTGTTCCAGCCGCTCTGCCTCGTCGTGGACCTCGTCCCAACCGTACCCGAGCG
>CAZVCM010000002.1:37410-41736 GCA_964626105.1 uncultured Thermoflexus sp. | reverse complement strand
TCGCCATCCGCGAAGGCGGTCTCACCGTCGGCGCCGGTGTCATTACCGAAATCCTAGAATAGGTTCTCTTCAGGGGCCGGCGGCACGGCTACCGGCCCCTGTTCTCGACAAACCGTCGAGCGAGTGTGAGTGAGTCATGGCGAAGAAGAAAGATATCCGGACGGTAATTCACTTCGCTTGCACCGAGTGCAAGGAACGGAATTACACCTCCATGAAAAACCGGCGGAATGATCCGCAGCGCCTTGAGATGCAGAAGTACTGCAAGCGCTGCCGGAAACATACTCTGCATCGCGAGACGAAGTGAGCTAAGCGCTTAGTGAGTTGTGTCGGGGTAGTATCTTACCCCACGATCCAGGGGAGTAGCTCAATTTGGCAGAGCAACGGTCTCCAAAACCGTAGGCTGCGGGTTCGAGTCCTGCCTCCCCTGCCTAAAAAACCACTCGCTACGATTAGACACCGTCCTTGCGACGGTGTCTTAGATATGGGCGATTGAGATTATTGCCGAGGAGCATATTGTGGCACGTTCACGCACTCGCAGCATCAACGACCCGGCCGACAACGGGGATACCCCCGCGCCGCCGGCCAGCCGCCGCCGGAACGCTGGTGACGGGGCGCCCGACTCGCCACGCCGGGACCGCAGCGCTTCTGCGCCGCGCCAGACGGCCAAGCCGCGGGCGCAGTCGCCGAGCCTGATCGAGCGCATCCCGGTTGTGCGCAGCATCGCAGCCTACCTGCATGGGGTCCGTACCGAGTTGGCGAAGGTCACCTGGCCCAATCGGGAAGACACGCTGCGCCTGACCGGTGTAGTTCTGGCCGTCACCATCGCATTCTCGATCGCGCTGGGCTTGCTCAGCACTTTCTTGACGTGGTGGTTCCAGCAAGCGTTCAACCCTGACTCGGAGACAACCTTCTTGATTGTCGCCGCGGTGATCGCTGTGCTCGTGGGCGGCACCTGGGCGCTTGTCCGCCATCGCGTCTAGCAAAAGCAGACTCCCTGGCGCAAAAGCGCTGCGCATTTTCGCAGAACTGACCGACAACGCCCACAGCGTTGAGTGTAAAGGCTGTAGCAATGTTTGTTGACGACTACCAAGACGACGACGTGGACTTCGATCCAGAGCCAGTGTATCTGGACGAAGACAACGACGAGATGTCGCCCACCGATGACACGCTGCCCAGCGAGCGCGACGATCCCGCTAACGCGGACGTCAGCCTTCTCGGCGATGCCGCAGAGGATGAGCAGCACGACGACGAGCGCCATTGGTATGTCGTGCATTGTTATTCTGGGCAGGAAAACAAGGTCCGCCACGCCATCGAGCAGCGGATCGAAACAATGGGGATGCAGGACAAGATCTTCGATGTCGTTGTCCCCACCGAAGAGGAGATCGAAGTCCGCGAGGGCAAGCGCCGCACGGTCGAGCGCCGGGTGTTCCCCGGCTACATCCTGGTCCAGATGCTGATGGACGAGGACTCGTGGTACGTGGTGCGCAACACGCCCGGCGTGACCGGCTTTGTCGGGATGGGCAACGAGCCGACACCGCTCCGCCCCGAAGAAGTCGCTCAGATTATGCGCCGGATGGAAGCCGAAGCGCCCACCGTCAAGGTGACGTTCCGTCCTGGCCAGAAGGTCCGGATCATCGACGGGCCGTTCAATGATTTCATCGGCACCGTCGGCGATATCGATATGGAAAAAGCGAAGGTGCGCGTGCTGGTCTCGTTCTTTGGCCGCGAAACGCCGGTCGAGTTGGACTTCCTGCAAGTCGAGAAAGCCTGATCGCGCACCGTCTGGCATCAAATTCTGACCGCCGGCGGCTCTGTCACGAGCCGTCTTGTCCGCCACACACAGAGTAAGGAACGAAAACATGGCCAAGAAAGTCAAAGCTGTCGTCACCTTGCAGATTCAGGCAGGTAAGGCCAACCCTGCGCCGCCGATCGGTCCGGCCCTGGCGCAGCACGGCATCAACCTGATGGGCTTCTGCAAGGAGTACAACGCGCGGACGAGCAACCGCATCGGCGAAGTGGTCCCCGCAGAGATCACGATCTTCACCGATGGCTCGTTCCGGTTCATTCTCAAAAGCCCGCCAACCGCCTTCCTGATCCGCCGCGCCGCCGGGTTGGAGCGCGGGTCTTCAGAACCCAACCGCGACAAAGTGGGCAAGCTGACGCGCGACCAGGTCCGCGAGATCGCTGAGATCAAGATGAAGGACCTCAACGCGATCGATATCGAAGGCGCAATGCAGCAGATCGAAGGCACCGCCCGCAGTATGGGCGTGGTCATCGAGGGCTAATTTCTTCAAGTTTATCGTACGAGCGCATACTGTGGGAGGGCGCGCCGCGCCCGCTGACACCACGAGGAGACTTATCACATCATGGCAAATCACGGAAAGCAATATATGGCCGCCGCCGAGAAACTCGGCACCGAAGAGCTTTACACGCCGGAAGACGCGGTGAAGCTCGTCAAGGAACTGTCGTACGCAAAGTTCGATGAGACGGTTGAACTGCACCTGCGCCTCGGGATCGACCCGCGCCACAGCGACCAGCAGATCCGCACCACGGTCCTGCTGCCGCACGGCCTCGGCAAGACGGTTCGCGTGCTGGTCTTCGCCGAGGGCGAGGCTGCGCAGATCGCGCGTGATGCAGGCGCCGACATCATCGCCGACGACGAGGTGATCGCCCGGATTAACGATCAGGGCTGGACCGAGTTTGACATCGCGCTGGCCGTTCCGGATATGATGCGCAAAATCGGGCGTCTGGGTAAGGTGCTGGGCCGTCGCGGCCTGATGCCGAACCCGAAAGCGGGCACGCTGATTCCCGCTGAAGACCTGCCGCGCGCCATCGAAGAAGCTCGCGCCGGGCGTATTGAGTTCCGCAACGACAAGACGGCGAACATTCACGTCCCGATTGGCAAGGTGAGCTTCTCTGAAGAGCAGCTTCTGGGCAACCTGGCCGCCGTGATGGACACCATTCGCCGCGTGCGTCCTGCCGCGATGAAAGGGACCTACGTCCGTCGCGCGGTGCTGACCTCCACAATGGGGCCGGGCATCAAGCTGCAGCCGAATCTCGCGCTGAACATGACGGCGCCGACCGCATAGCACTGTTCTTGGCCAATTGCACGATCACAAAGCCGGAAGGGTTACAAGCGCCCTTCCGGCTTTTTGTGTGCTCGCATGCGCCCCGCAGCGCTGCTAATCGCCGGGCTGGTACGCCAGCGGCGAATCACCTGACAGGCGGCGCAGCGCCTGCTGGCACAGCCGCGATCCGCCTGCCGCCATCCAGTCATCAAGCGTGGCGCTTGAATTGCTGTTGCGCACCACCTCGTTCCACATACCCGTTGCCCAGCGATAATACGACTGCGTTTCGCGCGGCCAGTTCTCGTACGGGCGGCTTAGCACGCCCGGCCCGCCATTGTAGCAGGCTAAGGCGCGGCCCAGGTCCCACCCGGCAAACTGGCTCAGACACTCGTGGAAGACGTTCAACCCGCGCTGGACGTTCGTCTCTGGGTTGATCATGTTTTCCCCGTTGGTGAAATGGAACGGCATCACCTGCATCAAGCCGAGCGCGCCCGCGCTGGAGACCGCTTCGGGATCGCCGCACGACTCGATCTGCATCACGATGGCGATGACGTTGGGGTTGACCTCGTATTCATCGGCCCAACGCTCGATTGACTCCTGCCAGTAAAGCACCGACGACGCGTAGAACGGCGCCAGCTCCGCGCTGGAGTCGGTAATGAACTGCGGGCCAGAGCGTCCAAAATGGAATGGCCACCAGCCCTCGATCTGCTGGCGATCGATCACGTTGAAGAGAAACAGCACGTCCAGCGCGGCGAGCGCCACCAGCCCGAGAATCACGCCATAGCGCACCCAGCGCAGGCGGCGCGCGATCTTCTCGCGGATCGATGGGGGTTGGGCCTTCCCGCGCGAGCGCGAGCTTTTCTTCGCGCGGGCTTGCGGCTTAGCGCGTTCCGATTTGCGGGCCATGATCGGGCAGCCTCTATGGTTGGACGATATTCAGCGGATTAGGCACGAAGACCAGCACGAAGACCACCAGCGTCGCCCAACCTAGCCACCGGCGGCGCGAATCGAGCGGCGTCACGGTGTCCATCGGCGTCGCATAGACGCGCCCCAGGAAGAACAGTAGCATCGTCCACAGCAGCCACGACGAATTGAAGAATGACAGCACCAAGAACGTGCCCACCAGCGGCAGATACAATCGCTGCGCGTTGCGACCCAGCAACGTGTAGATCACATGCCCCCCGTCAAGCTGCCCCAGGGGAATCAGGTTCAGGCCGGTGATGAACGCCAGGATGACCGTGAAGACGCCGTGCACCCC
>CAZVCM010000002.1:0-37400 GCA_964626105.1 uncultured Thermoflexus sp. | reverse complement strand
GTTCCGGCCGGTGATGAACAACCCGGTCCACCCGGCTTTAGCAAGCTGATTGATGAACACATCTTCGGTGGCAGAGGGCAAATAGCGCCCGTGAATCAGCGTCTTGGCCGCCGCGTAAAACAGCGAGTCACCTTCGAGGATGTACCCATCCGGCGGCAGCGGTTCGACGGATGAGGTCGCCAACCCGATCAGCAGGATGGGTATAGCCACCACCAACCCCGCCAGCGGACCCGCCGCGCCAATATCGAACAGGATTTTGCGGTTGCGCATCGGCTCGCGCAGTTGGATAAACGCGCCGAGCGTCCCGAAGAAGAACAGCGGCATCGGGATGAAGTAGGGCAGCGTGACGTTCACTTTGTGGTGGCGCGCGGCGAAGAAGTGCCCTAGCTCGTGCGTGCCCAGGATCAGCAGCAGGCTCAGCGCGTAGGGCAGGCCCTGCCACAGCGCGACCTCGGTGCGATCCTCGATCCCGGCTTGCTGCACCGCACCCACATAAAGCAGGCTGAGAAACGTCAGCACCAGCAGGACGGCATTCGGCCACCAGGGGCGCGGCTTCGGGCGGATGCGTCCCTTGATCGCCAGCACGACATGCTGACCGCCATCGTCGGTGGTGAGCAGCGTGTGATAGTCCTGCGCGGCAAACGCGGCGTCAAGCTGCTCGTACGCGGCCTCACTGTCGATCCGCAAGCGGCCCGTAAACGCGACCTGGGCCGGCGCGGGCGGATCGTAGCTGACCTTGAAGACATCCATGACATTCTGAACCGCGCTCTCTAGCTCAGGATACGAGACACGCGGCTGCGGTATGACCGCCGGGGAAGGCGAGGCGTCGCCTCCCGCGCGCCCGGTCGAAAATACTGAAGGCTCGTTTAGCATCCGGCTTCCTATCTCTGCCTAAACCGTCTCACGATGATTCCGGGTTCGCCGTGTTATACAATACGTCCCACTCATTAATCTGCGCATCCAGCGCGAGAATCCCCCCATCGCGCAAGCGGAGATAAAGCGTCGCCAGACTCGGCTCGGCAGAATCCGCCTGCATCATGCCCTCGAACGCGACCTCTGGCGACAGCGCCCACCCAAGCCGTTCTTGCACGCGTGGATTGCTGCGCCAGACCAGCCCAAACCCGCGGATGGGCTGTTCCAGGCCGGGCGGCGGCGCAAGCGAATCATCCCGCTCAGGATCGCCCTCGGTGAACTCGTCAGGATACATCGCCCACCCCGGTCGCTGGCCGTCCTCAAAAACGACGTAAATGCGATCCAGCGCGTCTACCCAGACCATCCGCCCGCGCTCGAAGGTCTGCTCGGCCTCGGTCGTCAGCTCGGCAGGGGCCGCAGCGCACGCGTCCGGTGGCGGATCAAAGAACCACATATCGACGCAGCGCAGCGGGATCTGCAAAAGCTGCTCAATCTCGGTCCCGCCGATGTCAGCCGTCAGTAAGAAGCGCGCGACGTCACGATCCGTGTCTCGCGTAGCGACGGTGATCTGCCCATCGCCCATGACGTCCCAGCGGAACAGGCGCTCGCCCTCTTCATCGACGCGATACAGCCGCGCGCGCTCAGCGCCTTGCACGCTCCAAAACAGCGTGACGTTCTCACCGGGCGTCACAAACTCGCTGTCGGTCGTGAAGTATTCAACCGCTCCGGCGAGGCGGGTGGGCGCTGCCGTCGCGGTGAGCGTCTCGGGCGCGGGCGACACAGTCGGCACTAGCGGGAACCCCGCCGCTGGGCCGGGCGTGCGGGTACTCACCGGCCTCGTCGGGGATGGCATCTCGGTCGGCGCTGCCGCGACCGGCGCTTCGGTCGGTGAAGGCGATGGCGTCCAGGTCTCGGTCGGCAGCGCGGTCACAATCACCGGCTGCGCATCGCCAGCGCACGCCGCCAGCAGCAGCCCCATCAGCAGCAGCCCCATCACGCTCCACTGAGTTCGCACGTTCGTTTTCACGTTGCGTTTGTCCCCAGATATGGCAGCTCGCTCGTCGCGGGCGCATCGACTGGCAGCGCGCAGGTAAAGACGGATCCTCGCTCAGAGTTGCTCTGCACCCAAATGCGCCCGCCATGCGCCTCAATCGCAATCTTGCAGAACGCCAACCCCAAGCCGATGCCACGCGGCGCGTCCCGATAGCGCACGCGCGAGAACTTCTCGAAGATCGACTGCTGCGCATCGAGCGGAATGCCCGGCCCGTTATCCTTCACGCGCAGGTAGACCTCGCTGCCACTGCTCGCGCTGCTGATCGCGATCGCGCCGCCTTCGGGCGTGTACTTGATGGCGTTGTCGATCAGGTTACCGATCACGCGCTCGATCATGTCCGGCTCGACGTAAATCAGCGGCAGGTCCGCAGCCAGCGTCTGGCGGATGCGGATGTTCTTCTCGTCCGCGAGCGGGCGCATCTGCTCGATCGCGCCTTCGATCAGGGCGTTGAGATCGCTGTTGTGGCGATTGCGCAGACGCATCCCCTCTTCCAGCCGCTGAATATCGAGCAGCGAGTCGACCATGCGCCGCGACTGCTGGCTGGCGCGGCACGCCACGTCCAGCAGGCTCCGCACCGAGGAATCGGTCGTGTCCGCCATGAGCCGGTTGAGCGCTTCCAGGCTGGAGTACACGTTGCCTAACGGGCCGCGCAGGTCGTGATAAACCATCGCGGTCATATCGCGCCGCAGCGTTTCGGCCATCACCTGCGAGCTCAGGTCGTGCTCGATCCACTGGATTTGATCGGTCATCGCGCCGCGCGTAAGCTGCTTGGCGTACACCTCAACCGGGCAGCGCTCGCCGTTCTTGCGCCAGACGGTCGAGCGAAAGCGCACTTCCAGGCCGCGCTGGAACTGCTCATAACGCTCGCCCAATAGCGCGACCGCGCTCTCGCCATGCAGCGCAGCGATCGTGCGCTGCGTGAGTTCTTCGCGCGTGTAGCCGAGAAACTCACACGCGCGCCGGTTGGCAACCTGGATCGCGCCGTGCAAATCGGTGATCAGGATCGGCACAATCGTGTCGTCGAACAGCGCGGCGTACCGCTGCTCCGCTTCGCGTGCGATCTCCACCAGTAGCGTATTGCTCAGCGCCGACGCGCCCATCTCGCTAATCGTCGCCGTCAAATTAATCGCATCCGCCGTAAAATAGTCTCGCGCCGGATGCGCCAGCGTCATCACACCGACCGCCTCCCCGGCGTGCACCAGCGGCACGCACAACGCCGATCCCATCGGCGGCGACAGCGGCTCGTCCGGCAGCGGAAGCCAAAGTGGGTTCGTCGTGATGTCGTTGACGACCATCGTGCGCAGATTGTCCAGCACGAACCCCGCCAGCCCGTCGCGCAGCACGCGCAGCATCACCGGACGCGGATCGGCATCCAGCGCGCCCCCCAGCGCGTAAACGTGATCGATCTCGCCGCGTCGCAGGCTCACCAGGCTGGCGTAGGGCGTGCCTAGCGCCTCGGCAGCAGAATGCAACACGTGCCGCACCACATCCGCAGAACGTAGCTCGGCGTTTAGCTCACGCGCCAGCCGGTAAACCAGCGTCAGCCGGAGTGTCTCGCTGAGACGCGCCTGGATCCCGCGCGTCGCGCTCATAGGCCGCTGCATCCTCCCTCCCAAGAGCGGATTGTAGCACATCCCCCACGAGGTCTGAGTGTCATGGCGCCTCGCCGGGCCGGTGAAGATAGTGGATCGTTGCCGGGCGCAGCGCTTCCTGAACCCCGCGCACAACGAGATCGCGCGCCTCGGCGTCATGCTGAAAATCGATCTCGTCCGCCGGAACAACCAGCACCGGGCAGCTATCCCAGCGCCCGATCCACGCGTCATACAGCGCGTTCAACTGGCCGAGGTAGTCCGGCGAGATCTCGCGTTCATAGTCCCGCCCGCGAAGCTGAATGCGGTGTAACAACGTCTCGACGCTGCCTTTGAGATAGATCAGCAGATCAGGCGGCGGCAGGAACGCGCGCACGCCTTCGTACAGGTCGTGATAGGCGTGGTAGTCGCGCTCGGACATCAGCCCTTGCTGGTAGAGGTTGCAGGCGAAGACCTCGGCGTCTTCATACACGCTGCGATCCTGCACGACCGAGCCGGGATGATCGACAAGCTGGCGGTGGTGCTGCAAGCGCCGCGAGAGGAAGAACACCTGCGAGTGAAAACTCCAGCGCGTCATATCCTCGTAAAAATCTGCGAGGTACGGGTTTTCGTCCACCGCCTCGTAAAACGGCTTCCAACCGAACGCTTCGGCCAGGATGCTCGTCAGCGTCGATTTGCCGATCCCGATATTGCCCGCGATGGCGACAAATTGCTTGTTGGAATTGACGGGCGGGATCATGCCGGGTTCCCTTCCGTATCAGCGCCGGAGTCCGGCTTGTGCCAGGTGCGCTCCTGGTTGCGGCGCATCTTCTCCAGGTACGCCGCTTCGAGATCAACCCCGGCGTAGTTCGCCAGCTTGAGCACATATGCCAGCACGTCGGCTAGCTCCTCGCGCACAGCCGGAAGCGCCGCGTCCGCCTGCCCCGTATCCTTCGCCAGACGGTGCTGCCGGAACGCCCGCGCCAGCTCGCCCACCTCTTCCTGCAGCAGCATGAAGTTGAAGCCGGGATCGGTCGAAAAGCCTTTGTCGCTATCCAACTCGCGATGAAAGCGCTGGAAATCAACCAGCCGCCCCGCTTGTGGCGCCTCGCCGGGCGCCGCCGGAGACGCGACCTGCACAACCGGCGTCTCGGCCTGCCCAAGCCCCGGCAGGGCGGGCTGGCTCGGTCCCTCACCGAGCGCGCCGCGAATCCGCGCGAAAACGGCCTCGCGGTCCGCGTCATTCTTGACGAAATCGAGGTCGTTGGTGTCGATCGTCAGCACGGGCGCGGCGGTGTACGCGCTGAAAAACGCGTCGTAGGTCACGCGCAGCCGGTCGATATACGCCGCTTCCATGTTACGCTCGTAGGTGCGGTCGCGCGCGATGATGCGATCCATCAGCGTGTCGGTACTGGCTTGCAGATAGACGACGAGATCGGGCCGCGAAATGTTCTCCGCCAGCGCTTCCTGCACGCTGTAATACGTTTGCAGCTCGTCGCCCGAAAGGTTTACTTCCGCAAACAAGCGATCCTTCTCAAACATATAATCGCTGATCAGCGGGCGGGGAATCCGGCGGAGCTGGCGCTGCTGGTGATAGCGGCTGAGCAAAAAGAAGATCTGAGTCTGGAAGGCGTAGCGCGAGCGGTCGGTGTAGAAATCGCTGAGAAACGGGTTTTCCTCAAAAACTTCGAGCACCAGCCGCGCGCCAACCGCTTGCTGAAACAAGCGTGCGAGCGTGGTCTTGCCGACGCCGATCACGCCTTCGATGGCGATGTAGGCTTCCGTTGGTTCCATGTGTGTGCCGGTCCGTCTGTGTGCGCCTCGCCACGCTCCCCAAAGCGCAGCGAAGGTCCGTGGTTCAGGGTGAGTATACGCCCGCCCGGAATGAATGTCCACCACAGCGCCCGCGTGCCCGCGCCCGCCTCATGCGGCGATTCTGCGCTACAATGGCAGAGTAGCGGTTAGCGGTTGGCGATTAGCGATTAGCAAGGCTGACTAATATGTCGAAACTGGACAAACGCTGTGCGCACCGGGGAAACTTTATTCCTTCATCCCGCAACCCCTTTTCCCGACTCCGCATGCGGAGAGAGGTCAGGGGTGAGGTTCCGCGTGCCGACGACAGATGCTCATTTCTTCCGATCAATCACGCAAGGACTCATGGCTAACCGCTAACCGCTAACTGCTTTTAAGGATATCGCCATGCGCTTACGAAACGCTTTCATACTCGCCAGCATCGGCGTTCTGATCGCCGGATGTGGCGCGCTGGACCGGGGCGATCCGGTGGTGATCACCGCCACGCCCAACGCTGCCGAGCGCGCGCCGCTGGACGCAACACCCGCGCTGACCAGCGGCACCGGCGCGTTCGAGAACCAGACCGCGCTGCTCAATGGCGTCTGCACGGAATTCCTGCTCAGCGCTGCAGGCGAAACGCTCGTCTGGGAGGCGCCGGACGACATGACCGCGTTTTACGACCGGGTGGATGACAGCGAGCTGTGCGCGGGGAACGTCCCGCGTGGATCATTCGATTTCGCGGCGCACGCGCTTGCCGGAGCGATCGCCGCCACAACCGGCTGTGACGCCGCGTTTCATGTCGAGGGGCTGGACGAGGGCGACGAGGCGCGCACGCTGCTGCTGGCGCTGCAGGTCGAACCGGGCTGCGAGTACGAGTTGGTCGAGCCGCTCCTGGTCGCCATTCCGCACGCCCCGGCGGACGCCCCACTACGCGTCGAGGTGCGCAGCCCGTGAGCGCGGTAGCCCTGCGCCGCTGCCCGGCATATAATCACCCGCAGAACGCGCACCTGGCAGAATCACGTCGCCTCGAAATGAGTCAAGGATGCTGATCGCCTGTCACGCCTGGGGCTATAACAACCTGCCGCTGGAGCAGGCCGCCGGAACAATTGCGCGGCTAGGGTTCCGCGCGATTGACCTGGGGACCGGCCCGCACCTCGACACCACCCGCGCCGCCAACACGCCCAACGCGGAAGCAACCGTGATCCGGGGGTTGCTGGCGCGCTTCAACCTGACACTGACCGACCTGTACATTATGCTGCCGCAGATCAACGCGCCGGAGCCAGAGCAGCGCGAGACTGCGTTGGAGTTATTCGAGCAGTTGGTCCCGTTCGCGCTGGCGCTCGGCACGCCGGGGATCACGATCTCGCCCGGCATCGTGCACAAGGACGGGCACGAACACAGTTTGGCACGGTCGGTTCCCGCGCTGCTGCGGATGCTCGACGCGGTAGACGACACCGACCTGCGCATCTCGTTCGAGCCGCACATGGACTCGGTCGCGCAGCGCCCGGAAGACGCGCTGTTGCTGCTCGACGCCGCGCCCGGCCTCAGCCTGACGCTCGATCCTGCGCATTTCACGTGCCAGGGGATTGTGTGGCGCGAGGTCGCGCCGCTGTTGGAGCACGTCGCGCATGTGCACATCCGGCAGGCGGCGCGCAGCCAGCTTCAGACCGCGCACGAGCGCGGCACAGTGAGCCTCAATGACTTGCTCGAAGACTTACACGCCACGGGCTATCGCGGCGCCCTGACGATCGAGTACATGACGACCTTCGGCTGGCACAACATGCAGCGCGTCAACATCAGTCGCGAGACCATCCACACGCGCGATGCGGTGCGCGCCATCCGCGACCGGTTGGAGCAACGATCAGTCGCCCGGTGAGGCTGTGTCGCGTGCTTGTTTGGGTGAGGTGAGCGGGGCGCAAGGGATATTCGGTGTCCCCGTTTGTAGGGGCGATACTTGCATCGCCCGCCACCTGAAAAGTGGGAACATGCGCGGGCGGAGCAAGCCCCATCCCTACTCACAGCGTCGAATTATTCAACCAGCGTATGACAGCTTCTAGTCGATTTGCGCCAGCTCCGGGATCAGGTCGAAGTGCAGCTCGGCCAGCTCTGGCGGGGGCGGCACCGGCATCGGTTCTTCCCAGCGTATCGGGCGGATGAACACCGGCCCCTTGACGCCCTTCTGCCGCAGCGCAAGCGCGTACTGGTATTCCTGCCGCACATACTCCGACTCGGCGGCGTGCTTCGACCAGAACAACTGGAAGATGTCCGCGTCGTCGATCAATTCGAGCAAGCGCGCATTCCAGCGTTCGCCGCTGCGCAACGTGGTCACGTCGCGCAGATAGCGGAAGTTAAAATAACGGCTGGCGCGCTCCACACGCTCCACGATCGCTGTGTCTTTGTGGCTGTAGCTGCAAAAGATCGCCTGATAGGGATCCGCCTGGGACTCCCGCGGGACAAAGGCCGTTTCGCCTGCCGTCTCGCTGACATAAACCGAGATCGTCACATCCGCGACAACCACGCCTTCCACCAGAAACGTGATATGCCCGTCCACGCCGATATCCAGCGGGGCATCGTGCGCGCGGAACTCGAACGCGAAGCGCCGCCAGTCGCCGCGAAAGCGCAGCGTGTGCTGCGGCGGATCGAACTCGAAGCCGGGCACGGACGGCAGCGCCGTCACTAACGCGTCTTCAGGCACGGGCTGCGTCGCCTCGCGCGCCGCGACGCGAATGTCCGTGCGCGCGTCAAACTCGGCCCGCGCATCGGCTTTCACCGCCTCTGCCGCGAAATCCTTGTACATATAGGCGCGGAACGGCTGCCAATCGCCCGGTTTGACCTCCCGTGGATAAAACGCGGAAAAGAGGACCTTCTCGGCAGGCTCACCGCCGACCGCAGCCGGGATCGGCTCAGATTCAGGTGGCGTTACTTCCTCAGCAGCCTGTTCGTTCGGGGCAGCTTCGTCTGCCTCGTCCGGCGCGGCGCGTTCCGGCTCCATCCGGGGCGGATGTGCTTCTTCTACCCGGTCCAAGTCCTCGAGTAATTTGCCGAAGTCCTCGGGCGACAGTGGTTGGGGAGCGGCAGGTGGTATTGGGGTCGGCTCGAACGGGCCATCCCACACATCTTTGAACTCGTCCTCTTTCAGCCAGTCAGGCGTCGGCACAGACCCGCCGCCGGTGGCCGTGTCTGAGTCAGGAGCGTCGCCCCAACCACGTTTGACCGGTGGCGCGCCCGGCGCGGGCCGCGCTGCCGGTTGCTCGTCCGTGTCCTCGTCTTCATACTCTGCATAAAACACGCCGCGACTTTGCAGCCACTGCAAGCGGCCAAGAAACAGCCCCACCAGTCCGAGCGCCAGCCCTACCAATGACCCGGCAGAAACACCATCGCCGAGCAACCCGGCGAGAAGCCACACCGCTGACGCCACGAAGACCAGCGCCGCGATACCGGTCACGAGTATCCATTGCAGACCCATAGCAGCCCTCGCTCACGCTCAAAGGATACGAACATCCCTAATCATACAACAGATGTGCGGCGCCGTGCGGGGAGCGCACCTCAATCGATCGCACCAGAAGATGCTCGCTCATCTGGCGGAACCCACGCGCTGACCTGGAACGGGACCGGCTCAGCGTCCAGCACGCGCCCGTCGCGCAGCGTGACCTCGGCGGACAGTTCGTGCTCGCCCGGTAACAGCACCCACCACGCGTCAAACGGCGCGGTGTTGCTCTCCGCGACCGGCGCGCCGTCGATCCGGTACACCACGCGCTCCGCATCGGCGGGCGCGACGATCCGCAGGCGGATGCGCTGCGACTCTGCCGGGACTAATGGCGTCAGCCGGAAGATCGTGTGCGGATCGGGCGATAGCAGGCGGACCGGCGCGTCCGTCGCGGCGAGCACTTGCACGCTGACCGGCGGCTGCGGGATGCCCTGGCGGCGGGCCCAGTCCTGCGCTTCGGGCGGCAGCACAAGGTACACGCGCTCCTCGCGCTCGGCGTGCGGCGTGTCCTCGTCCGCCAGCAGACCGGTGCGACGGTCAATCACATAGGGCTGGTGGAAGGTGTCCGGCTCGGCGGGGACGGTCCCCTCGATAAACCACTCCCAGCGCGTCTTCGGGCAATGCTCGGTCGGCAGCAGGCCGCTCGTCGCGCAGACTTCCGCGCGCACCAGCCCTTCCGGCGCGGTGAATGCAAGCTCCGGCTGGCCGAGCAGCACGCGCCGCATCACCTCGTGCCAGATCGGCCCCGCGCCGCTAATGCCGCTGACCTCGATCATTGGCGTGTTATCTGCGTTGCCCACCCACACGCCAACCGCAAGATTCGGCGTGTAACCGAGCGTCCAGTTGTCGCGGAAATCGGTCGTCGTGCCGGTCTTGGCGGCGGCGGGCCGCCCGATGTTCAGCGCGCTGGCCGGGCCAAACGAGGGAATGCGCGCTTCGTTGTCGCTAAGAATATCGGTGAGCAGATAAGCCACGCGCGGGTCAATGACCGGATCGGCGGACGCGGGCGGCTTCCACTCGTACAACACGTTGCCGTCGCGGTCCTTCACGGAGAGGATGTAAACCGGCTCCACCCGTTGCCCACCATTCGCCAGCGCGCCATAGGCGGCGGTCAGATCGAGCAGGCGGACCTCGCCACCGCCCAGCGTCAGCGAGAGGTCGAAGCGCGCCGGGTCAGTCAGTGTTGTAATGCCGAGGTCGGTCAGCAGCCGGATCAGCCCGTCCACGCCAACATGGTCGAGCGCAACCACCGCCGGGATGTTGTATGACGAGGCCAGCGCCTCGCGCGCCAGCACCGGGCCATGCTCAACCAGCCCGAAATTAGCAGGCGTGTAGCTTTCCAGGCGGCGCGTGACGAACGGCGTTTTCACGTCGAGGATCATCGTCGCGGGAGTCCAGGGCGCGACGTTCTGCGGGTCGAACGTCAGCGCATAGGTGAACGGTTTGAGCGCCGAGCCCGGCTGGCGCGGGGCAAGCGCAGCGTTCACCGCGCCGTCAATGCGCTCGTCGGAATAGTCCGGGCTGCCAACCATCGTCAGAATCTGCCCGGTGTGCGGGTCCAGCGCGACCACCGCCGCGTTGTGCGCCTCGTGCGAGGGAATCCCCGCCGGGGGGTTGTTCAGCCAATCCAGGTGGCGTCGCACGGCGCTCTGCGCGGCGTTCTGCCAGTCGAGATCCAGCGTCGTGGTGACTTCCAGCCCGCCCGAGTAAAGCTGCTCCGGAAACTGGCGCTCAAGCTGCGTCCAAACTGCCGCGACGAAATGCGGCGCCTCGATCGGGTAAGGCACAGCGGCGTATTGCAGCGCCTCGTCATAGGCACGGTCGGCCTCGGCCTGCGTGATGTAGCCGTGCCGCGCCATCAAATCGAGCACCACGCGCTGGCGCGCCTTGGCCGCGCCGGGGTTGCTGAGCGGATCGTACAGACTGGGCGCTTGCGGCAGCCCCGCGAGCATCGCGCTCTCCGCTAGCGACAGGTCCGCCGCATCCTTGCCGAAATAAGCGCGCGCCGCCGCCTGCACGCCGTACGCCATGTTGCCGTAATAGGTCTGGTTGAGGTAGAGCGCCAGAATGTCATCGCGGGAATAGCGGAGCGTGAGTTCCAGCGCGAGGACGCTCTCGCGCAGTTTGCGGCGCAGCGTGCGTTCGGCGCGCTGTTCGGGGTCGAACAGCAGATTGCGCACGACCTGCTGCGTGATGGTGGAGCCGCCCGCGACGACCTCGCCGCCGCGCACGTTGATCCACAGCGCGCGCGTGATCCCTTCGAGGTCCACGCCCGGGTGCCGGTAGAAATTCGCGTCTTCGGTGGCGACGGTTGCCTCAGCCAGCGAGGCGGGCAGGTCATCCAGCGCGATCACCTGATTGATGCCGGTGTCCGGGTCCGCGATCTGGTAAAGCAAGCGCCCGTTGCGGTCGGTGATCCGCGTGCTGGGGAGCGCCATCCCCGCTTCGAGGTCATCCAGCGAGGGCAGGTCGCGCAGCAGCCAGACATACATTACGCCCGCGCCCATTACCACCAGCGCGCCGATTAGCAGCGTGATCCGCTGCCAGCGCGTCCGCGCCTGCCAAAATCTCCGAAGGCGATGCATCAGTCCTCTACGCACTTGATGAGCAGCCGCTCGCCAGGGGGTGTTGCGCGCTTTGAGCAGGTAAGCAGAGCATGCGGGCCCAGGGCTTTTCTTGTAGGGGCGATGCAAGCATCGCCTGATGTCGAAACCCTACACGACACCCACGGGCGGAGCAAGCTCCGCTCCTACCTGAGATACTAGTTTTCTCCCGCGAGCCGGTCTGCAATGCTCATAGCAAACACCAATTCTATTGTACAGACGATTCGCTCAACCTAATCCCCAAGCGGCCAACGCTTGCTCGGCGGCTAGCCTGCGCCGTTTGCGGTTTCGCCATCCGTGTCGTCAGGTTCCGCATCATCCAGGTCGTCCTCGGCGCGGTCCGGATCCAGCAGATCGAGATTGTCATGCGCCGGGTCGTAATCCACTTCCCAGCCGATCAGCGCGTCCGGATCGGTCTGCCCGGCGCGTTTGAGCAGGCGCAGCCAGTCCGGGCGCTCCAGCTCGATCCCGCGCGGCCCGATCTCCGTATCGAGGATGATGGTCGCGCCCTGTTTGGTCACCAGCACCCGCGTAATCGTCCCGCTATACTTCATCGCACGCTCCTCTCGTCTCAGGCTGAGATCATAGCGCCCCGCCGGGCCGCCTGCCAGCGCCATATTCGGTCTGCACGCCGGGGCCTGCTATAATGGCGGCAAGCCGTGCTCGACTGGCGGTTTTGGTTGGAGAGCATTCCGTGCACCGCAGATGGTGATGATGGATCTGGACCGCCTTGTGCGCTGCAGCCGCGAGCTGTTAGGCCTCGACCTGTCCACCGAGGCGCAACGCTCATTCAGCGTCTATGCGGATGAGCTTCTCGCGTGGAACGAGAAATTTAACCTGACGGCGATCACTGCGCCCGAAGAAATCGAGATGCGGCACTTTCTCGACTCGCTGTCGGTGATGCGCGCGGTGAACTTTAAGGCCGGGCTGCGCGTGATCGACGTGGGGACGGGCGCAGGCTTCCCCGGCCTGCCTCTCCGGCTGGCGTTCCCTGGTATTGAGCTGACGCTGCTCGAAGCCACCGCCAAGAAAACCGCATTTCTCAATCACATAGTCGAGCGGTTGAAGCTGGCGAACGTGCGAGTGATCACTGCGCGCGCCGAAGACGCCGGGCAGGACTCCGCGCACCGCGAGCGATACGATATCGTGCTGGCGCGCGCCGTAGCGCAGATGCCCGCGCTGGCCGAATACCTGCTGCCGCTGTGCCGTGTCGGGGGAAGGTGCGTTGCGCTCAAAGGGGAGAATGCGGTCGCTGAGGCGCGCCAGGCCGAGCACGCGCTGCGCCTGCTGGGCGGGCGCGTCGAAAAGGTCATCCCGGTCGAACTGCCGCAAGTCGCGGAGACGCATTACCTCGTCATGGTCCACAAGAGCGCGGCGACCCCGCCGAACTATCCGCGCCGGGCCGGGATGCCGACCAAACGCCCGCTGCACTAGAAGCCAGGAACAGCGAACATAGAGAAGGCTGTAGGTTGCTGACTTTAGCTACCTTCCTGAATCGTGACGATCTGCCCCTGGTGGATGTGCCAGCGCGTTGCTTTGTGCAAAAACTCCGACGTGAAGATCTCCGGTTCAGTGGTGGTTAGCAAGACCTGCTCCGCGCCGCTGATGCGATCCAGCAAATAAGCGCGCCGCCCGGCATCCAATTCCGCGATTACCTCATCCAGCAGCAGGATCGGCCACTCGCCCACCGCGTCGCGCATCCACTCCAACTCAGCCAGCTTCAGGCTCATGACCGCCGTGCGCGCCTGCCCGCGGGAGCCGTATAGCCCCAGGTCGTGCCCGTTGACCAGCAGGCGGAGCTCGTCACGCTGCGGGCCGACCAGCGTCATGCCGCGCGCGATGTCCTCTCCGCGCCGCTCCTCAAGCGTCGTCGCGTACTGCGTCGCGATGTCATCTGCGTTCAACTGGCGGTTGAGGTCCAGCCCGATCACGTCAAACGACAACTGGCCGGAGTTATTCGCAGTTGGCAAAAAGCTCGGCTGGTAGCTCAGTTCAAGGTCTTCGTCGCCGCCGGAGAGATCGCGGTGCACGCGCCGCGCCTTCACTTCGAGGTCGCGCAGCAATCGCTGCCGCCCGGCGATCAGCACACCCGCCGACTCCGCAATCAGCTCGTTCCAATAGCCGAGTTCGTCGGGCCGCGCCTCGCCGTCGCCGATGCGCTTGAGCAGCGCGTTTCGCTGCGTTAGCGTCTTCTCGAACGTCGCCAGCGCCTCGCAATACGCGGTGTCCGTCTGGCAAAGCGTGATGTTCATATAGCGGCGGCGCTCAGCGGGCGCGCCCTCGATGAGCACCAGGTCTTGCGGAAGGAACATCACGACGTTGATCTGCCCGATCAAGTCCATCACGCGGCGCGGCACGCCATTGACGCGGATATCTTTCTGCAGTCGGCTGCCGTTGAGCGCGCCCGGCTCCTGTACCAGCGTCACCTCGACGCGGCTCAGCGCGCGATTGGCACTGATCACTTCCGCGCCGATCTTGGCGAACGACAGCACGTCGCGGTCGGCGTTCCAGTTAATCAGTTGGCGGTCGGTCGTGGTGTAGGGCGAGCGCGAAGTTGCCAGATAATAGATCGCTTCGAGCAGGCTGGTTTTGCCCTGCGCGTTGGACCCGTGCAGCAGAATCGGGCCGGTTGGCAGCGACACTTCCAGCCGCGCATAGTTGCGGAAATTCTGGAGAGAAAGATGTTCGATGTACATGAAAGTGGGCGGTCTCGCACGCTGGTGGATACGGTCCTAAGTATACCGCATCTCGCCTCGTCGCCCCACTTTCGGCCCGCCTCACACGTCCAGCAACAGCGGCACGCCCAGCCGGTACGCAGTGTAGAGCGCGTGGAAAAACCGCTTTAGCGCGGCAACCGTCTCGTCATCGGACGGCTCGGCCCGCTGCAGGAATGGCACCGTCTGGTCGATCCACTCGACTGACGGCGGATCGGCAAGCCGCATCATGACGTCCGCGTCCAGGTCAGAGTAGATCGCGTCAAAGAACTGGAGCAGCAGCGCGCCATGCGCCGGGCGAATGTGACCGGACAGCAACAACATCTCAAACACCTGATCGCCCGTGACGACAAAGCCATCGACCGAGCGCACCGGTGTTTCGCCGCTTTCGAGAAACACGCCACTCTGCGCGCGCAGCCGGGCCGCCGCTTCGCCGTGATAGCCCTGCTCGTGGATCGCCTTCTGGAGCAGCAGGTACACTAGCGGATAATCGTTGCCCGGCAGTTGATCGAGCAACCAGCGCTCGCCCGCCAGCGAGAGTGGGTAATTGATCGCGCCGATGCAGCCGAAGGGCCGCCCCATGTGGTTCGCCGGACAGCCGACGCAGTATTTCTCCCAGGGCATCAGTTCTTCGGCGGCGTCGAGCAGATCCTGCACGACGATCACTTCCTGCTCCTCGCCACCCTCAGCGGTCCTCCGCACCATCTCGAATCCCATCTCGCGCGGCGGGCGGGTGTCACCCTGGGCGCGATACAACTCGATGATCGCGTCCGCACGCTCCCGCCCCTTGAGGCGAGCCATCAAGCCTTCGAGCGTCAGCGCGCGCTTCGGCTCGCAGTCGTAATGCACGACGTAGTCAATACCCATCGGAGAGTTCCTAGCTTCCTAGCGGTTGGCAGTTAGCGGGTAGCAAGAACCTAAGCATACCACCTCTCACCAACGAATCGAAGCGGCATGAAAAGGGGCTGTAGTCTCGCAGCCCGTTTTAGGCTAACGGCTAACCGCTGCTTTCAACACAAACCGCCCCGCATCAACGCCGACGCGGGGCGGCTCACACACACATTGATTCAGCCGCTTACTGGATGCGCAGATGCGCCACGCGGCCCTCGATCAGCCGGACAAACGCGGCGTTCACCCACCCTGGCTGCCCTTCATAGGTGATCAAATACCACGCGCCGTTGCGGTTGCGCGCCTCGATCACGAACTCAGTCCCCTGCGGGATCTGCCCGATCTCGTCCGCGCTCAGCGTCGCGTTGTTTCGGAAGACCAGGTTGTTCAGCGCGCGCCCGCGCACCGTCACCGCCGGAGCGCCCTGCTCGTCGCTGGGCACGAACACCTGCCCCGACGGGGGAACCGGCACGACCTCAGTGCTGACTAGCAGATCGCTCACGCGCCCTTCGGTCAGCGAGACAAACGACGCCGACAGCCAGCCGCGGATGCCCTGCCAGTTCACCAGATACCACGCACCGTTGCCGTTGCGCGCCTCGATGTCAACGATCGTGCCAACCGGCACCGTGGCGATCACCTTCGACGCCGTGGCAGTCGCGCCGTCGCGCAGGCGCAGGTTATCGTTGACGCGGCCCGTGACCGGAACCTGGGGGCGAGGCGCGGCGGTAAACTCACCGGGCAGCACTTCCGCGTCAAACACGCGCGGAATCTTGAACACGAAGTCCTGATACGTGTCGCCGTCCGCATCCTCGTTCAGCGCGGAGTCCGCCGCCCAGAGGTACACCCACTCGTTGCTGACCCATCCCTCGCGGCCATCCTTGAGGTCAATCAGCACCCACGTCATATCCGGCACCGCGCCGCGCACGATGTAGTTTTCCGGATACTCGACCTGCGCGATAACCGGGTGGCCCGTCCCTGGACCGCTACGCACGTTCAGGCGGCTGGCCGTCACCGACGCCCAGACCTTCACCGCCGGGTCGCCAGCCGAGGCGCCCGTCCCGGTTCCGGCGCCCTCGGAGCCATCACCGCGCGGCGTGCCATCTGGGTTATACGCTTCCCAGTGAATCTGGATCTGCGCGTTGCCGCTGTCGTCCCAGTACTCGACGCGCACCTCATGTGTGCCTGCAGTCAGCTCGTAGACATCAGCATGATAGGTCTGCACGCTGCCTGCGGGCGTCCAATGGTCCATGATTTGGGTCGAGTCGATCCACACGCGGACACCGCCATCGACCGTCACAGAGAAGCGCCACCAGCCGGGGACCTGAAAGCTACCGACATGCGTAAATCGCGCGCTGAAGTTGTCGGCAGGCAGCGCCGCGTCGGGCGCCGCGTTGCCCCAGTTGAAGTTCAGCGCGTTCTCCGTGCGCGTGATGACCGGGCCGCCAGAGAGCGAGCCGTTATTCCAATACTGCGCGTTCCAACCAGTGGTCGGCGCCTGCTGCGCGGGCTGTGACGGGGTAGTCGTGCCGGGGCCTTGCCACGTCACCTGAATGCCTGCCAGCCCGGTTTCCTCGTAGTATTCGACCCGCAAGTCATGCGGCCCGGCAGTCAGCGCATCGAGCGTCGCGGTGTAGGTTGTGTACCCGCCCGGCGTACCGTGCCACTGATCCACAAGAATCGTCTGATCGATCCACATCCGCACGCCGTCATCCGCGCCGACGCGGAAAGTCCACTGGCCGCCGACCGGGAAGTTCACGGTCTTGGTCCAGCGCGCGCTAAAGTTATCTGCCGGAATAGCCGCGTCCGGCGAGCCGCTCGCCCAGTTGAAATCGATGCGATCGTCAATGCGGGTGACAACGGGCGAACCTTGCAGGTCCCGATTGTTATAATACGACGCGTTCCACTGCGTCCCGGGGTTCGCCTCGGCTGCGGGGAGCTGAGCGCCCCGGATCGGCAGCACGCCGAGCGCAAGCGCCAGCGTCAGGACCGTCAGAAGGCAGTACCGTGTCAGTTTCTTCATGACGTCTTTATTCCCCTCACGATTGAAGACCTAGAGTCAGCGGGATTATACCGGAGCGCTCAAGAGAGCGGCAAACCGCCGCACCCTGACCGTGGTCCTACTGTCCGGCGCGGGCGGCCTGCTCCAACACATGCAGCGTTTGCTCGGCAGCGCGCGGCCATGAGAACCGTGCGACCTGCTCTGCGCCGCGTGCGATCAGCGTGGTGCGCAGCGGGTCGTCTGTCATGATTTGCTCAATTGCCTGCGCGATCGCTGCTTCATCGCGGGTTGAAAAGCAGCGCCGCCTCGCCTGCCACTTCCGGCAGCGACGAGGTGTTGCTGGTGATGACCGGCGTTTCGCAGCGCATCGCCTCCAGCACCGGGAAGCCAAACCCCTCGTGCAGAGACGGAAATAGCAGCGCCAGCGCGCCGCTGTACAGCGCAGCGACGTCTGCATCATCCACATAGCCGGTCAGGTGCACGCCCTCGACGCCTTCCGTCCAACGCGGATCGAACAGCCAGCCTTGCTGCCCGGCGAGCACCAGCCCGACATCAGCGCGACCGCTCTCCCGCCGCCAGCGCGCAAAGCTGCGTACCAGCCGCGCAACGTTCTTACGCGGTTGCAGTGTGCCGACGAACAGCAGGTACACTTCCGGCAGCTTGTAGCGCGCGCGGACGCTTGCCAGCCGCGCCGGGTCCGTCACGCGCGCCAGGGCTGTGTCCACGCCGGGATAAACCACCGCGATCAGGTTCTGCGACACGCCATAGTGCGCCGAGAGGTCGCGCGCTGTCGCCAGCGAATCCGCGATGATCCGCGTGGCGCGCCGCGCGCTGTAGCGTGTCGTCCAATCGAGATAGCGGCGACTGAAGCCGGTGTGCGCTTCGGGGAAGTAGATATAACCGAGATCGTGGACGGTGACTACCGCCGGGCCGGGAAACGCCAGCGGCAGCGTGTGCGCGGGCACGAACGTCACATCGGGTCGGGCGCGCCACAGCGCCGCCGCGAAGCGCAGGTGCGTCCACAGGCGCGGCGCGGGGATCATGTGCCGTTCGACGTTGGGTTGGTCGGGCAACAAGTCCGGCGCGGGCGTATCGCGAAAATACAGCCGGAAGCGGTGCGGCGCGTCCAGCGCCAGCAGGGACTGGATCAGTTGCAGGGCATAATTCTCGGTCCCGGTGCGCTGCGCAGCCGTTGTACGGCTGGCGTCAATCGCAATTGTCAGGGGCCGCATGACGCCCCCCTAGCGTGTCCTGCGCCGGAACGCGAGCGGCAGCAGGCCAATCCCTAACGCCACCAGCAACAGCGGCCAGTAATCCGCGGCCTGGTCGAGCCAGTCTTGCTCGAGCAGCCCGTGCGTGACGATAAGCGCGGTCCCGGCGGCAACCAGCGCCAACACGCTCAGCAGGATCAGGCGCACATCGTGCCCGCGCTCTAGCGCAAAGGTCAGCAGGCATGTAATGCCCAGAGACACCAGTAGCACCGGCCACCACTCAGCAGCGTCCGGCTCCGCCTCGACGAACGTGATCAGCCCATAAATCAGTCCGGCGGTCACCCAGACCAGCAGCCCGAAGAACAGCAGCCCGCGCTCGCGCCGTCCAAAGACCAGCGAATGAAACACCGCAGTAAATGCCAGCACGCCGCCAAAGCCAAGCGCCAGCGTCGTGTCGCTGATCTCCGGCAAGCCCTCGACCTCGAAGGCGCGCGCGCTGAGGAACACGCCGAGCGCGATCAGCGCCAGCGCCAGCGGAAGCATCGAGATCTGCGTGCGCAGGCGGCGGCGAAAGGCGAGTGCGCGAGGTTGGCGCAAGCGCTCTGTCTCGTCCAGCGCGGATAGCTCGCCCGTGCGCTCGCGCGCGGGTGGCTCGGGTGGCGGTGCGGCGTAGGCATCATCGGCGGCTTCGAGATCATCCGCCTCCCAGTCCTCGGCCAGCGAAGCATCGGCGCTGCTGGCGTCAACCGGCGCTGCGGCCTCGTCTAGCACATCGGCCTCATCCGCGTCGTCCGCCGCAACGAGCTCGCCCTCGATCGCGGTTTCGTCGTAGTCCGCCGCGTGGACATCAGCCTCGCTCAAGTCGTCCGTATAGTCACCCGGTTCGTCTTCAGCGTACTCGTCGGCGGGGGAATAGTCGCGCTCTTCGTCCATAGTGGCCCTCGTCTTCCATCCGCCTGTATTGTAGCGCCGCACGGGCGGATGGCAACTCGCGCCCACTCGCTCAAAGCGGCGGACAGGGGTACAATGCACAGCATCTTGTACGGCAGGCGACGCGCCATCCCACCCGACCACAGGAGCGACCGATTCATGGTGTCAGAGCGGCCGCAGCCTCCCGCGCCGCATGTCGTGATCCTCGGCGTGCCGGTTCACGCCGTCACGTTCGAGAGCTTGCTGGACACAATTGGAGCCTGGGTCGCACGGGGCGATCGGTGCTATCAGGTGTGCACCGCCAGCCCGGAGTTTGTGATGATCGCGCAGAGCGATCGCGCATTCCGGCAGGTGCTGCGTGACGCCGATCTTTGCGTGGCAGATGGCATTGGGCTGTTGCTGGCGGCGCGCTATCTGGGCAAACCGCTGCCCGAGCGCGTCACCGGCTCCGACGGGCTGCCATTGATCGCAGAACGGGCCGCGCGCTCCGGCTGGAAGCTGTTCCTGCTCGGGGCTGCGCCCGGCGTGGCAGAGCAGGCAGCCGACGCGCTCCGGCGGCGGTTTCCAGGCGTGCAGATTGTCGGGACGTATGCGGGTAGCCCGGACCCCGCCGAGGACGACGAACTCGTGGCGCGGGTGAACGCCAGCGGCGCGGATATTCTGTTTGTGGCATATGGCGCGCCGCGCCAGGACCTGTGGATTGCGCGCAACGCGCCGCGCCTGACGGCTCGCGTGGCGATCGGGGTGGGCGGCTCGCTCGATTTCGCCGCCGGAAAAGTCCCGCGCGCGCCGCGCTGGATGCAGCGGCTGGGGTTGGAGTGGTTGTTCCGGCTCGTGCGCGAGCCGTGGCGCTGGCGGCGGATGCTGCGCCTGCCCCGGTTTGTGTGGGCGGTGTTGCGGCACCGCGAGCGAGCGCTAGACGGGAAGTGAGGCAGCGCCAATGACGATCTATCTCGACGTTTCAGCCGCCGTCAACAGCCGGGCCGGGTTGGGGCGTTACACCCGCTCCTTGGCCGACGCGCTGATCACGGAGCTGGAGATCCCGCCGACCCTGTTCTACAACCGCACGTCCGAAGCATCCGTGCCGCCGAACTGGCGCGCCCTGCCACAGCGCGCCTTCCGCATGGGTTACAAGCCGTGGCGGATGATTGTCTGGCAGGGTCAGCTTCTGCGCATGGACTTCAGCAAGCTCGTCCCCGGCGCGGCGATCTTCCACGCCACCGAACACCTGCTGCCGCCGCTGCGCGACGTGCCGACTGTGCTGACCATCCACGACCTGATCTTCAAGCTCTTTCCTGAGCACCACAAAAAGCTGAATTACTACTTCCTGAACGCCGCCGTGCCGTTATTTGTGCGCCGCGCAGACGCGATCATCGCCGTCTCGCAGGCGACCAAGAACGACCTGATGCGCCACTATGGCACGCCCGACAACAAGATCACGGTCGTGCACGAAGCCGCCGCGCCCCATTTCCGCGTCGTGCCAAACAGCGAGGTCGCGCGCGTCCGCGCCAAGTACGATCTGCCGGAGCGTTTCCTGCTCAGCGTCGGGACGATCGAGCCGCGCAAGAACCTCACCCGGCTGGTCGAGGCGCTGGCGCGGCTGCGCAAAGGCGACCGGCATCTCCAACTGGTGGTGGTCGGCTCAAAAGGCTGGATGTTCGACGAGTTCTTCGCCAAGATTGAAGAACTCGGGATGCAAGGCGCGGTGCGGATGCTTGGCTTTGTGCCGGACGAGGACCTTCCGGCGGTCTTCCGCGCGGCGACGGTGTACGTCATGGCATCGGTTTATGATGGCGCGGGCCTGCCGCTACTCGAAGCGATGGCCTGCGGCGTGCCGGTCGTCAGCAGCCGCGAGTCCAGCCTGCCGGAACTGGGCGCCGACGTGCCGCGCTATTTCAACCCGCACGATGTCGATAACATGACCGAGGTGCTGCGCCAGGTGCTCGAAGACGAGGCGCTGCGCGCGCACATGGCGGCGCAGGGGCCGGTCCGCGCCGGGCGTTTCTCGTGGCAGCGCGCCGCCCGCGAAACGCTCGACGTCTACGAGCGCGCGCTGCGCGGCCAATAGCAGGAGGCACACGCGATGCTGGTGCGTGAGGTCATGACGCCCGATCCGCTTACCGTACAGCCGGACGATACGCTGCGCACCGCGCAAGAGCGCATGTCCGAATGCGCCTGCCGCCGCCTGCCCGTCGTGGACGAGAATGGCCGCCTAGTTGGAATCATCACTGACCGTGACGTGCGGCTGGCGCTGAACTCGCCGTTGGTGCTGCGCGAGCGCTGGCAAGACGACATGCTGATCAACCAGACGACTGTCGAAGTCTGCATGACGCCCGATCCGGTGGTCGTTGCGCCAGACTCGCCGCTGCAGGATGCAGCGGATATGTTGCTCCAGCGCAAAATCAGCGGGCTGCCCGTGGTCGATGACGATCGGCTGGTCGGGATCATCACCGTGACTGACCTGCTCGGCGCGCTACGCGATCTGCTGCGCAGGGAGTGATTCCTGTCTCGCGCGTATCCATGTGCGAAGCGGAGCGTGCGCCGTCGGCAGCACATCAGGGCTTTCTAACAGCGGGCGCAACAAGCCGCGCCCCTACGAAAAAAAACACCATACCGAGGATATTCCAAAAATCCGCGCAGCGAGCGAGCAAGCTACTCCGCCTCGTATTCCTAGTCGTCGAAAAGTTCCCATTCCGGCACGTCGACCGCCGGCAGCGTGAAAATAAACCGCGTGCCGCGTCCCGGCGCATCCTCGACCCAGATCTGCCCCCCGTGCGCTTCGACCGCGAGCTTGCAAAACGCCAAGCCCAGCCCGGTTCCCCGGCGCCGCCCCTGCCGCGAATCAAGCTGCGCGAACCGGTTGAACAGCCGCTCTTTGTCCGCGTCCGGGATGCCCGGTCCGTCGTCCTCGACCATCACCTGCACCATCGGCCCCGCGCCTTTTGCCACAGGGATCGTCGCCGCCCGCACGACAACCTGACCATTCGCCGGAGCGAACTTCATCGCATTATCGACCCGGTTCAGCAGCACGCGCTCGACCTTTTCCTCGTCCACATACAGCGCCGGAAGGTCGTCGGGCAAATCCGCTCGCAGCGCGATCTTCAAGTCCTCGGCTAGCGGCGCATACTCCTCGATCACGCCCCGGGAGACGAGCGGGAACAGCACCGGCTCGCGCTCCAGCACCATCACGCCATTCTCGAACTTGGCGATATCTAACAGTGAATCGACCAGCCCGAGCATCTTGCGGACCGCACGCCCGGATGTGTCGGTCGTCTGAATCACCGCCTCGCCGAGCGCGCCATGACCGCCCGCCTGCTCGCGCAGCAGCTTGAGGCCGGTCGAGATCGCAGTCAGCGGGCCGCGCAGGTCGTGCACGATCATGCGGCTGAGGTCCTCGCGCGCCTGGGACAGCTCGCGCTCGCGCGTCACGTCGCTGAAGACCAGCAGCAAGCCAATTGTCGCGCCCGATCCATCGCGGACCGGCACCACCACGCGGTCAATCCAGCGTGAGCGGGGTGCCGCGCGCTCGTAGCTCGTCCGCGCCCCATCGGGAACCGACTCGTCCCACGTGCCCGCTTCAAGCGACTCAACCAGCCGCACCAGCGCGTCGCCCTCGAAACCAAACCGCTCGCTCAGCGCAAGATCCGTGTCACGCGCCAGCGCGGAGACAGGCCGCCCAATTAGCGCGCCCGGCTTCAGCCCCAAGAGCGCCTCGACGCGCGGATTCGCCAGCGCAAACCGCCCCGCCGCGTCGATCAGCACGACCGCTTCCTTCATGCTGTCGAGGATAATTTGCAGCCGGTCGCGCTCGATCTCGATGCGCTGGAACAGGCGCGCATTGTCGATCGCGATACGGGCCTGGGTCGCAAGCTGAGTCACGAACGCCTGATCGTCATCATCGTAGAAATTTGAGCGATCGCTGCCCAGCGCGATCACGCCGAGCACGTCCTCGCCACGCACAATCGGCACGTTGAGCTGCGCGCGCGTGCCGTCGGCCAGCGGGACAGCCTCGGCCTCGTGGATCGTGTCCGGGATCAGCGTCGGGTAACCCGTCTGCGCCGTGTAGGCAATCGGGCCTGCTAGCAGGCTGATCGGGTCGAGATTAGCGACGTCAAGGCCCCGGCTGGCGACCACGCGCGGTGGCATCCCGCGCCGTGACGCGCGCAGCAACAGCGCCCCGCTTTGAGAGCCGGTCGCTTCGGCAGCTCGATCCAGCACAAGCTGAAACAGACGGTTGAGATCGAGCATCGCGGCCAGTTCGTGGCTGATCTCAGCCAGCGCAGAAAGCTGGTCGACGCGCCGCTCTAGCGCCATGTGTGTTTGTGTATAAAGCTGGGCATTGCGCAGCGCCAGCCCGGCCTGATTAGCGAAGTTGCGCAGCAGTTCGACCAGATCCGGGCTGAAGGTGCGCGGCGCGTCATAATAGCACACCAGCACGCCGAGCAGATCGTCCCCTTTGCGCAGCAGAAACTCGATCCACGCCCGCTTTCCTTCGGCGTCGAGCCGGGCCCGCAGATGTCGCGCGCGCCGGTCCTGATGCACATCGCTGACAACCAGCGGCTGGCGGCGGCGCGGCAGATCGTCCACGACCAGTACCAGCGGATCGGGCGGCGCTGCCGCAAACTGGTCGCTCAGGCCGCGCTTGCGAACCAGCACCAGATCGTGCGTCGTGCCCTCGGGCCACAGATAGAGCGACACTGCGTCGCACGAACCAACTGCCAGCGCCGAGGCTGTGATCAAATCGAGCAGCGTCTGCACGTCGAGCGTGCCGCTCAGCGCTGCAGCGACGTTGTTCAGCAGCGCCAGCCGCTGCGCGCGATCTTCGGCCTGCGCGTCGAGGCGGGCGTTGGTCGCCACCACACCGACCTGCGCCGAGAGCGTCCCCAGAAGTTGCACATCTTCGGCAGAGAAGCGCCGCGCCGGGTCCTGCGAGATCACCGCCAGACAACCAAGCACGCGCTCCGCAGCCAGCAGCGGCACGCCAAGCCACGACTCGACCGGCTCGTTGGGGGGCGTGAGTTGCAGCGTGCGGGCGCGCCGTGCCACGTGATCCGCAATCAGCAGCGGCGCGCGGTTCTCGATCACGTGCTCAAGCAGGCCGTTGCCCGGCGCTTGTAGGTCACCCGACGTCGCTTGCCCGTCACGTCGCACGGTGATCACGCGCAGCGCCCGCTGATCCGGCTCGAGCAGCGCGATCTCGCAGCGCGTCGCGTTGAGCAGATGCAACGCCTGCCGCGCCACCAGCTTGAGCAGCTCGTCCAGGGGCGGGGCAGTGGACACCGCGCGGCTCACCATCGAGAGCGAGGTTAGCTCGTCAACCTGCTGGCGCAGGCGCAAGCGCGCATCTGTGATCAGGCGAATCGCAACCACAAAGATAAGCAGGTTGCCCACCACCAGCGCAAACGCCTCGCTGCCCAGCGCGCGATACACCACCGCACCCAGCGGAGCCAGGGGAAGTGGCGGCAGCGCCACCGCAGCGATGACCGGCCATTCCGCTGCGCTTGACTTGCGCCCGGTCACCACCTGCGCCAGCGCGATCAGCCCGGCGGCGACCGCAATATAGCCTGCAACCAACGCGACCAGCGGTAAGACGTCCTGGCCGGAGAGCGTTTGCAGCGGCAGCGCCCCGTCCAGCAAGCGGTACGCCGCGCCGCCCGTGATGACGCCAAGCACTGCGCGGGCCCATGCCAGCAACAGTTGGTGCGCCACCAGCCAGCGACCAACCGGTTCTGCGCGTGGGGACGACATCCGCACGAACCAGACCGCATACCCGAACGCCGCGCCCGCCGCGACACACCACAAGGCCGCCGATGCGGACTCGTCGCTGCCAAGAGCTAGGTACCCCAGCAACGCGCCAGTTGAGATCGGTGAGACAATCCCGCGCGTCGCCCGTCTGCCGAGGTTCGCGAGCAGGGCGATCAGCGCGGCGAACATTAAGCATTCAACCCGGTCAGGCGGCGCGGTGAATGGCTGTGCCAGCAGCAACGCCACCGCACCCAGCGCCGCTGCCCAGGCCAGCCCTATGAGGGTCATTGATCTGCCCATCATCAAAGATTGCCCCGCCCGAAATCAGGCTTGCGCCTGCAAGCCACCTTTCCACAAATGACACCACAAAAAACGCTCCCCACTGAATATGACTGTATCACGGGAAAACGCTTTTTCGGCAGGCTATCAGTGAATTTTTCGCGAATTTTGCCGTTAGTGGGAGTGTGTTGCCCCGTTGGTTGCCGTGGACTGCACATGGGATGACCGGCCATGCGCCAGAGGCAGTGTGAACCGGAATGCGGCACCGCCCAGCGGCGCATCCTCGACCCATATCTGGCCACCGTGCGCCTCGACGACCAGCTTGCAGAACGTCAGCCCCAAGCCAGAGCCTTTGTGCCCGCGCAGCACCGTTTGATCAAGCTGCGAGAACTTCTCGAAGACCACCGCGCGGCCCTCAGGAGGAATCCCCGGCCCAGAGTCGGCCACCGTCACACATAGGGTATTGTCTGCGGGCATCCGCTCGACCTCGACTGCGACCTTGCCGCCATAGGGTGTGTGGCGCAGCGCATTGTCGAGTAAGTTGACCAGGACGCGTTGAATCTGCGTGATGTCGATGGACACAGGCGGCAGATCGTCCGGCACATTCGTTTCGATCGTGATCGCCGCTTCCAGCGCGAGGCTCAGCACCAACGTATACGCGCCGTCGACCACGTCACGCAAGCGGCAGACGCTCAGATCGAGCGCGACGCGGTTTTGCTCCAGGCGCGCAATATCGAGCAACGACTCGACCAGCCGCAGCATACTCTCGCTGCTCACCGACGCGATCGAGACAACCTCTTGCAGCGTCTCGCGGTCGAGCGACTCCTCGCTCAGCAGGTCGTCTAGCAGCGTCAGGCTGCTGATGATGGCAGTCAGCGGGCTGCGCAGATCGTGCACGATCATGCTGCTCAGCTCCTGCCGCAAGTCGCTCAGCTGGCGTTCTTCGGTGATGTCGCGCCAGACCAGCATCCAGCCGATCACCGTCTCGCCGCGCTCGTCCAGCACCGGCGAGCCGATCTCGTCGATATAGCGCGGGCCGCTATCGCGCTGCTGCATGAACTGCCTGTGCATCACGCGGCGCGGGTTGCGCATCACGTCCTGCAAATAGCGCCGCAGGCCGGGCAGCGTGTGCCCAGTCAACCCCAGGAGTCGGTCGAGCCGCTGCGCGCGCAACCATTCGAGGTAGCTGCGCCCGCGCACCGCCGCCAGTGGCTCCCCGATGATTTCTTCGGCGGCGGGGTTCGCCAGCAGCAGCCTGCCCTTGAGGTCGAACAGCAGAATCCCCTCGCGCGTCGAGTTGAGCACCGCTTGAAGCTGGTCGCGCCCGGCGCGCACCACGTCATGCAGGCGAATGCTGGCAATCGCAACTGCCGCCTGCCCTGCCAGCACCTCAAGCGCCTGGATCTCGTTTTGCGTGTAGCGCAGCGAGTCCGTGATCGTTATGTCGAGCACGGCGATTGTCCGGTTGCCCAACCGGATCGGCACGCAAGCGCGCGCTTCAAAATCAGGCAGCGACTTGAACATCGGATACGCGGGCAGCGCGGCAAGATCGACCGAGTAGTGGGGCTGTCCGTGCTGCGCGACCTCGTACGCCAGCGCGTCCGGCGGCGCCATGCCATCCTCGCGCGCGGAGACAAGCTGCTCGCCGCTCTCACCATCTTCGGTATCAACCCAGTAGAGCGCCGCGTTTTTGGGATGCAGCGTCTCTTGCACAAAATCGATCAACGTGTCCGCGATCTGATCCATTCGTGCCGCGGCCAGCAGATCTGTCGATACCCGGCGCAGGCTGACGAGCGTCTCAACCTGGCGGCGGCGATCCGTAAACAGGCGCGCATTTTCCAGCGCAATCGAAGCATGTTCGGCCAGCGTGCTCACGAAGCGCGTGTGCGCCTCGGTAAAGGCGTGCGGGCGCGGGTCGTAAAAACTCAACAAGCCGATCGGGCGCCCTTCGCGCAGAATCGGCACGCACAGTTCCGAACGCATTTCAGGGAACAGCGGCGCGTAATCGATCTCTTCCAGCACATCGCCGCACACAACCGGCTGCTGGTCACGCAGCACGCGCCGCGCCATACCGTACGAGATGTGTTTCTGCACGGGCAGTTCGATCTGCGCGCCGCTCTGATCCAGTTGCGCGACCAGTATGAAATGCTCGTCGTCGGTCAGCAGCCCGCAACAGCCGAGCGATGCGTCAATCGCGGACATCGCGGCGGCCAGCACGTCGTTAATGATCGTCTCGAAATCGAGGGTGGCCGACATATGGCGCGAGATAACCTCGATTGCGCTGAGCTCGATGACACGCTCGCGCAGGGACGTGTCAGCGCGCGAATAGGCTTGCGCGTTCTGCAGCGCCACCGCCGCCTGATGGATGATCGCCTCGACCAATCGCGACGGCGCGGGCGGCGCGGGCTCCGCCAACGGATGCCAGATCACCGCCAGCCCGACCGGGCGCTCGCGGGCGACAAGGGGCATCGCCTGCGCTCGCCACGCTGCACTCTCCTGCTCAACGGCCAACATCACCGGATCGGCGCTGCGCATTGCCGCTTGCAGGGCGTCATGATCCGTTTCCAGCAGGGGGTGCGCGAGATCCCCCGACTCGGGGGGCAGGTGCGCCAGCCGGTGAAATGTACTGTTCTCTGGATTCCACTCCAACAGCGTCACAGCGTGCGCAGATGCAGCGCTGTACAATCGCCGGACAATGCGTTCCGCCAGCGCCGACACATCGAGTGTTGTGCTGAACTCGCGGGAGCTGGCGACCAATTCTTGCAGCTCCGCGCTGAGAGTTTGCGACTCCGCGAGCAATCGGGTGTTGCGCAGCGCGATCGCCGCCTGGGGCGCGATCGCTTCCAATAGCTCGCGCTCAAACCGCCCATAGGCGTGCGGATTCGACTCGTGCTGGATCGCTATCGCGCCGATGACCTCGTCACCGGCGACCAATGGCACGCCCAGGTAGCAAGCGCCCGGCGGGGCGCTCGCGCGGCGGGCAGCGTCCCCGGCCAACAGCAGCGTGCGCCGCGCCCGAACCACCGTCGCGGTCGGGCTGTCGTCAAGCGGCGCGTCCGGCCACGTGACTATCTGGTCATTGGCGCGCACATATGGAAACGACAACTGGCTCAGGTTCGGGTCGTAAAGCGCGATGCTGAATACCGGCGTCTCACACACGGCGCTGACCTGGCGGTGAAGGCCCTCAAAGAGTGAGTCGGCGGCGGAGTGCGTCATCATCACATGACCCACCCAGTTGAGCGCAGCGACCTCGTTGGCGCGGCGCTCCAGCGCGATCTGCAGCCGTCCCACCGCGACCACCAGCCCCAGCGCGACCACCACGCCGCCAACCGTCATCGCTGCGATCTCGGGGCGTCCCGTGTGCGGGCTGTATGACCAGGCGGTGAGCGTCGCAATCAACAGGGACGCCAGCAGCGCGGTCAGCAAGCGGCGGATCGTCGCCGGGCCGAGCGCCAGTCGCAGGCCAGCCAGTGCTATGAGCGCCAGCGCCAGCGCGACACCGGCGCGCAGCATGTCTGCTACCGCCGAGCGCGCCGCCACCAGGGGAAGCGTTCCGCCGCTCAAGGAAAACACGCCCACTGCTGCGAACGCAATCGCGCCGTAAGCACCAAGCGTGCGCACGATTGCCCGCGCGCCGCAGGTTGCGCGTCTGTGCGACCAAAGGCGCAAACGCAGCCGCCACCACACCGCGCCAACCAGCGTCGCCGTCAGTACGCCTGCCACGATCGCGACCAGTGCCGCGTTGGGTTTCAGCGCCAGCGCCGGCACAAACGCCGCGAGCAGCGCAAAGTCGACCGGCTGCGCGGGCGGCTGCTCGAAAATCATCAGCAGGCACAACGCGTCAAACAGAGCGAAAATCGCGATCCCGTACCAGTCCAACGCCCCAGGATCGCGCAGCGCCCACACGCTGCCCGCGACGAACACCAGCGCCAGCGCCAGATCCACATAGATTAACCGACCCGGCAAGGCAGTCTGCCAGAGTGCGCAAAGGTGGGATGAAGTGGTGCGTGTGCGATCGAGCGAAGAGTTCATGCGGAATGTCCGGCTCGCGATCCGTGCGCCGGGGTTTTGCAATAGCAGCAATCAGGTCGGTAAAACAGCCGGGTCACGGCTCGGCAAGCAACATCCTCTCCATTAACACTTTATCACACTAGCGTTGTCGTCACAATTTTCATGCGCCGGGCAAAGTGGGCACTGGCCGAGGGCAGGCGTATAATGAATCGTATGAAACACATACCAGCCTTCTATCATGCCGAAGACGTCGGCCAGCTTTATGTGCCGCGCACGGAAGAAGCCGTCAACGCCGGGCTGGCGAGTGACTTGCTCTCTGCCGAGGATGACGAGCAGCGCACGCTGTTGCTGCTAATTGATGCTCAGGTCGACTTCGTCCACACAGACGGGGCGTTGAGCGTCCCCGGCGCGGTGGATGATACCCGCCGCACCATTGAGTGGATTTTCCGCCACGCCGAGCGTATCACCGCGATCGCGGCGTCGCTGGACAGTCATATCCCGACGCAGATTTTCTACCCGACCTGGTGGGTGGACGAACAAGGGAACCACCCCACGCCGTACACGGTGATCACGTGTGACGAGGTGGATCGCGGCGTGTGGCGGCCCGTCTACGAACCGCAGTGGTCGCTGCGCTACGTCCACGAGTTGGAAACCGACGCCCGGAAGCAGCTCATGATCTGGCCGTATCACACCATGATCGGCACGCCGGGCCACGCCATCACACCCGCGCTGTACGAGGCGATCGCATTCCACGCTGCGGCGCGCGGCTCCGAGCCGTTATTCTTGCACAAGGGCATGATCGCGAAGACGGAATTCTACTCAATGCTCGAGCCCGAGGTAAAGGTCGTGAACGAGCCGCAGGGCGAGCTCAATGTCGAGTTCTTGAAGAAGCTGATGCGCTACGACCGGATCTACGTCGCCGGGCAAGCGAAGAGCCACTGCGTGCTGGAGACAATTACCTCGGTCATGCGGCACTATCACGGCAAGCCTGAGGCGCTCAGCAAGTGGTACGTGCTGACGGATTGCATGTCGTCGGTTGCCCACCCGCAGATCGACTTTGACGCGATGGCCAATCGCTATTTCGAGCATTTCGCCGAAACCGGTTTGAACCTGGTGCAATCAACCGATCCGCTGCCGTAGCCAGCCTCATCCCTCGCGTATTTTCTCTACCACCAACAGGTGCGACAGCGCCAGAACGCGCAGCGGCGTCCGCTCGACGAGATAGAGCAGGTCACGCAGCCAGCGCCCCGCGTGCGGATAGCGATAGATGATGTTGTCGTAGCCGCCGAAGATGCGGCTGTGATGCACGATAGTCACCGGCAGCCCGTCGAATAGCCGCCGCACGCCGCGCGCGGTATACGTCCGCACGTGCGGCGCGAGCTTGTTGCGCCAGCGATCGGGCAGATAATTGATCAGCGGGATGTTGCCAAAGTGATACTCGCCGTTGCGGTAGTAGCCGTGCTGCTCAACCGGATACCAGCGGTTCGGGCAGAACAGCACGATCCGCCCGCCTGGACGCAGCACGCGCACCATCTCTCCGACGGCGGCGCGATCATCGCGCACATGCTCGATCACCTCATTGGAGATCACCAGATCAAACGTATTTGCGCGGTAGGGCACCGCTTCGGCGGCGGCGACCAGAGCATGCGGTGTATCATGCCGCGCGAACTGGATGCGCTCGTGCTCGATATCAAACGCTTCGACGCACAGCGAAAACCGGCGCCGGATCTGGCTGCTGTACGTGCCCAGGCCGCACCCGGCTTCGAGCACGCACGCGCCATGCAGATCGACCCAGTGATTGATCATGCGCAGACGGCGCTCTTGTCCGTCCCGCCAGACGTAGCTCGGCTCGCCACGCGCGGCGGCGAGATGCGAAGGTTGGTGCGCGCTCATCACATTCTTTCTAGAACCAGTCCAACCCGGCGAGCTGGTTGGTCACAGGCGGAAACAGACGTTTCAAATGATCGCGGAGTTCGATGTCGCGGTCGGTCAATGTCTCGTCAATCTCGCGCGGAGTGAGGAAGCCGAACAACAATTGCAGGAAGCGCCCTTGCGGAACCGTCAGCGTGTTGGACGCCAGCCGCAGCCGCACGCCTTCAATGCAGTGGGTCACGTCGAGTTCACCCGGCGCGCCAAGCGCCTCCCACCACGCCACCAGCAGCGGGCGCACGCGATCGATCGTAGCTTGCGCGTCGATCATGCGCGCCATCCAGCCACCATTCGGGGAATACCAGCGGTGATAGCCGACCTTGCAGAAGCGCCCAGCATAATACGCAGCCGGTTCGTCCGGCGCAACCAGCCACTTAATCTCATGCGCGGGGTCCTCCGCGTACGCCGCTGCCGCATGGCGCATCAGCGCCGAAACTGCGGCTGGATCGGTCGCCAGCACTTCGCTTCGATCGTCCGCTCGATAGCCCGTTGAATAGCCACGCAGCGATCCCGCGGCGTCTTCCACTACCACGAAATACGGCTGATCCCCTGCAAGCGGCGGGGGCAGCCGGAAGCGTAGCGCGTCCAGCGAGCGTTCGACAAACCACGGTCGCGCTGGCCACTGCGCGTTGTACAGCGCGAGCAAGGCCGGCAGATCGGCCTCGCTGCCGGGCCGCACAACATAGCCGCTGCCATCATCAGGAACATTTGCCGCCTCACCGGCGGTGAAGCTCAGCGTGTAGTTCGGCCAAACGCTGGCGTAGCCAAACTGGCCATAGAAGCGTGGAATCCCGTCCAACAGCGAGAGAACTTGCCCGGCATCTTCCATCGCGCGGATGCAAGCGCGCACCAGCGCCGCCGCATACCCCCGCCCGCGATAATCGGGATGTGTGACCACGCCCGACAGACCGCCAAACCGGAGCGCCACCTGACCCAGCCGGAGCACCGCATCTACCACGCGAACGTGGGCAACCACCTGCCCATCGACCACGCCAATATACACGTCCGTCCAGTCGAAATCGGGGGACTGCGGCAGGCGCCGCCAGCCTATCAATGAGCGCTGATATCCTACCTCGGAGCCATCAGAGAACGTGCGCGCGCCCAGCTCACTGACGGCAGGCCAATCGTCCGGAGTGCACGCGCGGATGGCTAGATCGCTCACGATGGCTCCTCGTCCCGCAGCCGAGCCATCATGTAGGCGTCCACATACCGCCCGTCACGGAGAGCGTAGTCGCGTAGCGTTCCTTCAATCTCGAAGCCGAACCGCCTGTACAGCGCCACCGCGCGCTCATTGTCCGTGTACACCGTCAGTTCCAGCCGAGTTGTCCCCATCCAATTCTCCGCCAGGGCGATCGCCGCTTCCATGAGGGCCGTTCCAATCCCCTGCCCCTGGTAGCTATCGTGAACCATCATGCCGAGGTGCGCGGTGTGCGCCTGACGCCCGCGCCCAAAGTGCACGCCGAGCAAGCCGACAACGCGCCCCTCGACCACCGCGACCAGCACGCGTTGATCTGGGCGGGCGTTCTCGATCCGATCGCGGACCGCATCGCGCGACTGGTAGGGAAGCTGTAGCGTCCCGGCGATCACACGCTCGCCTTCGAGAAGCTCCGCGACGTCTTCCCAATCGTCGGCTTCCTGCCCGCGAATCGTTACCGGATGGCGCGCTCGTTTGCTCATGGTTGCGCCTCCTGTTTCAGAACGTACCGCCGCGCCAGCAGCCAGGCGTCAGCGTAGGCGCCCTGCCGGACTGCGTAGCGCCGCATCACCGCCTCGCGCTCGAAGCCGAACTGCGCGTAAAACGTTTCATCCGCCGGATCACTCGCGAAGATCACCAGCTCCACCCGCCGCAAGCCGAGCCATTCGTCCGCCAGCGCAAGCGCAGCTTCCAACAGGCGGCGCTCTCCATCCCCGCGCCGGGCCTGCGGCAAGCACACCAGCGTCAGGCGAGCTGTGTGGCGCATGCGGTTCGTGTACACCTGGAGCCACGACGCGCCGATAATCCGGCGGCGAGCGCTTGGCAGCACGCTCTCCGCAATCAGAACGTGCGTCCCAGTGGGGGGATTGCCGAAGCGATCACGGAAGCTCTCTTCAGTCATGTAAGGGATTTCGACCGAATCCAGCAGCGCCGCCTCGTTGGTCAGCAGCAGGAACAACTCGTCCTGATCGTCGGTGCGCTGCGCGCGAATGGTAATGGTAGAGTCTTGAGCCATTGTTACACTCATGAATCGGGCGAACGCGGGACCGTTCCGCGCGCCCCTTAGCTTACCGCGCCACGCTCGCTGCGCCAAGCGGCGAAAAAACATATATAATGAGACCGATTGAGGTGCAACTCCGAACGTAAAGAATTTAGGGTTGAAGGCAAGGAGCAGGCGAATGTCTGCACATTTTCTGTTCTACTTCAAGTTTAATTCCTTCAACGCAAGACTGATCCAGAATCCATACCGCAAGTGTCGTTATGCAGGCAGCAACCAGTTCACCCGCGCCACACCAGGCGACACAATCTACATTGTGACACAAGAGCCGAATACAAAATGTCTGTATCTGATCGCTCGGCTGGTTGTGGCGAACATCCTACCGCAGCTTGAAGCGGCACTCTACCTCAGTGAGCGCCCTGAGGACCTCTGGCAAGCGAGTCTATATGCCGTCGTGGACAATACAGCCGCCGAGCCGTTTAAGTTGATCAATCTTATGCCTTGGGCTGAAGAACTGCGCTTCATCAGCGCAAAGCACAGTGATCGGTTGATCGTGAAAGACGGTGTAGTGAACCCTCAACAATTGCAGACTGCTCGATTGCTTGACCCTGCTTCCGCTGCGTTACTGAATGATATCTGGCGCACGGGTCGCGACGAGTTGATAAAGGGATAGGTAGCTTGCTCACCGTCAGCTAGCCGCCGGCTGACCGCCCATTTGCGCGGTTGATTCTCGCGTGGTCCTCGGGTATACTCGCGCCGCTTTGCGCGGATGTATAGACCTCAGGGAAGGACGCGCCGTGGATCTCAAGCTCTCGGTAATCATCCCTTGCTATAACGAACAGACCACGGTGGCGACCGTCATCCAGCGGGTGCGCGCCATCGAACTCGCGTATGAAATCATCGTCGTGGACGACGGCTCGACCGATGGGACGCGCGAAGTCTTGGCGCAGATTGACCCGCAGGACGACCTCAAGATCGTCCTGCATGACCATAATCAGGGCAAAGGCGCAGCGGTTCGCACCGGCTTCAAGGCCGCGACCGGCGACGTGTTCTTGATTCAGGACGCCGACCTTGAATACGACCCGCGCGAGTACCCCATCCTGCTGCGCCCGATTGAGGAAGGCATCTCGAAGGTCGTCTATGGCTCGCGCTTTCTCGGCGGGCCGCGCAAGGCGATGTTCTTCTGGAACATGGTCGCCAACCGCACGCTAACGCTCGTCACCAACATCCTGTACAACGCGATCCTCAGCGACATGGAGACGTGCTACAAGGTCTTCCGCGCGGAGATCGTGCGGGACATCCCGCTGCGCTCAAAGCGCTTCGACTTCGAGCCGGAGATCACCGCCAAGGTGCTCAAGCGCGGCCACCGCATCTACGAGGTCCCTATCTCGTACAATGGCCGCGAATGGGACGAAGGTAAGAAGATCACGTGGAAGGACGGCGTGATCGCGATGTGGACGCTGTTCCGCTACCGCTTTACGGAATGACCCCGCTCGCGTCTCGCGCCCAAATGAAGAGTCCTAACGCGCCGGTCATGCTGCCGGCGCTTGTGATTCTGGCCGGGGCGCTGCTGCGGATCGTGCTGCTCGGCGTGGATGCGCGCCTGCATCCTGACGAGGCGCTGTTCGCCGCCCAGGCGCGGACCGTCGTCACGCAAGGCGACACGCTGCTGCGCAGCGCAGACCTCGACAAGCCGCCACTGGCGATCTACAGCCTCGCGGCGTCGTTCGCGCTGCTGGAACCAACCGAGTTCGCCGCACGTCTGCCCAACATCTTCGCCAGCGTGCTGGCGCTCGCCGTCCTCTACCGTCTGGCGCTCGCGCTGAGCCGGGATCGCGTCACCGCGCTGCTGGCGGCGTCGCTACTGGCGCTGTCATCGTACGATCTCGCGTTCGCGGCGACCGCGTTTACCGATGTGCAGGCGACGCTATGGGCGCTGGTCGCGGCGCTGCTGGCAGCGCGCGGGCGCTGGACGTGGGCCGGAGCTGCGTCCGCGCTGATGATCGCGACCAAGCTCAACACCGCGCTGGCGCTTCCATTGATTGCCGCGCTCGGGCTGGCGCAAACCGCACGCGAGGACGGCTTGCCGCGCACAATGCTGGCGCAACTCGGACGCTTCGCCGGGACGCTGCTAGCCGGGCTGGCGCTACTCGCGCTATGGGACGCGGCGCGCGCGCCGCAGAGTTTTTGGGCGCTCAACGCGGCGCGCAACAATCCGGGCCGGTTCATTCGCTCCGACGAGCTACTGCCGCGCCTCGAAGCGTGGGGACGATGGTTGCATTACGTTACCGGCGCGTTGATGCTCAATTTCGTGCTGCTGGCAGGCGCGCTCGTGAACCTCGGTAGCGGCTGGCGATCGCGGAGCCGTGCTGCGCTGTCCGACTGGCTGATTGCGATCTGGGTGGTGGCGTTCCTCGCGGCGCATTGGCTGATCGCGGTCAACACTTACGATCGCTATCTGCATCCGCTCGTGCCGTTCCTCCTGATCCTCGCCGCGCGTGGAGCAGTGCGGGCTGTGCGAGCGGCGCGTGTCCCCCACGCAGCAGCGGTCGGCTTACTGGCGTTGGCGCTGGTCGCGATGTCACCCGGCGTGATCGGCGCGCTGCGCGGGAATCTGCCGCTCGGCGGCGATCAGGGGCGCCACACCGGGATCGACGCGCTGGCAGACGCGATCAACCGCGATCTGGCGGGCGCGGTCGTCTACGAGCACGGTCTGGGATGGGAATTAGCCTTTTACCTGGGTGACTTGCCGCGCGCGCAGGTCGTCCACACCCCGCAGCCCGAAGCGCTGGCCGATGAAATGCGCGGTCGCGCCGATACCCACTACTTCGTCGCGCCGTCTGCCGCGCACGCTGCGCCCTGGTTAGACGCGCTGGCGCGCAACGCAATCACCGCGCGGCGCATCGAACTGGAAGGGACGGGCGCGTTCGCGCTCTACGCGCTATCCGCCCGCTGACCTCACGGCTTCTTTCCCGGAGAAGTGCTGCTATATTCTGAAGCAGTTAGCCATTAGCAGTGAGCCGTTAGCGAAAACCAGAGACCCGGGCGCGGCGCCGCCTGAAGTATCGGTTTCTGTTGTTGCTAACCGCTCATTGTTAACCGCTAACTACTTAGGCAGACTTCGCTGTTTCTCGCTAGGAGTTTCACGCATGACACGTCCTGAGTCGAGCACCACCCTCATCATTTTCGGCGCGTCTGGCGATTTGACCGAGCGCAAGCTGATCCCCGCGCTGTACAGTCTGCATGCGAAAGACCGTTTGCCGGAACACTTTCACATCGTGGGGCTGTCCCGCACGCCCTACACGCATGACGAATTCCGCGACCATCTGCGCGCGCGCTGCGCCGACCACGCTGGGAACGGATTTGACGAGGCGCGCTGGCAACCCTTCGCCGAGCGTATCTGGTACCAGGCCAGCAGCGCGACCAGCGCGGACGGGTACGGCGAGCTTGAAGAATTTCTGGAGACGATCGAAGGCACGCGCGAGGCGAACCGGCTGGCATATCTGGCGGTCGCGCCCTCGCTCTACCAGCCGATCATTGCGCAGTTAGGGCTGCTTGGCATGAACGACGAGTCGCACGGCTGGCGGCGAATCGTGGTCGAGAAGCCGTTCGGGCACGACCTGCAATCTGCCGAGACTCTCAACGACACGCTGCACCGCGCCTTCGAGGAGAGTCAGGTCTATCGCATCGATCACTACCTGGGCAAAGAGACCGCGCAGAATATCCTGTTCTTCCGCTTCGCGAACACAATCTTCGAGCCAGTGTGGAACCGGAACTACATCGATAACGTGCAGATCACGGTGATGGAGGCGGACGATATTGGGCATCGTGGCGGCTATTACGACACCGCCGGCGTGGTGCGCGATATGTTCCAGAACCATTTGCTGCAACTGCTCAGCCTGATCGCGATGGAGCCGCCCGCCTCGTTCAACGCCGACGCGCTGCGCAACGAGAAGGTCAAGGTCTTTCAGTCGATCCGCCCGGTGAACCTGGACGATGTCGTGCTGGCGCAGTACGACGGCTATCTCCAGGCGAAGGGCGTCGCGCCGGACTCGCGCACGCCGACCTATGGCGCGCTCAAGCTGAT
>CAZVCM010000001.1:0-41848 GCA_964626105.1 uncultured Thermoflexus sp. | reverse complement strand
GCGATCAAGTACGGCTATCGCGATCTGCGGCTGGCGCTCGAACGCTCCAGCGCGAGAGAGACGGCGGCGCGCGTGGCGGTCGGCGCGATCTGCAAGCGGCTGCTGAGCGAATTTGGCATCACGGTTGGCGGCTACGTCACCGCAATCGGCGGCGAGGCGGCCACTCTGCCGGAGCCGCCTGATTACCCGGCGCGCTTTGCGGCGGCGGAAGCCTCGCCCGTGCGCTGCCCCGATCCGGACGCGTCCGACCGGATCGAAGCGGCCATCCGCCAGGCGAAGATCGACCGCGACACGCTCGGCGGGATTATTGAGGTCGTCGCGCTCGGCCTGCCGCCCGGCCTGGGATCGCACGTCCACTACGACCGCCGCCTGACCGGGCGCCTCGTCGCGGCGGTATGCAGCGTGCAGAGCATCAAAGGCGCAGAGATCGGCCCCGCGTTCTCGAACGCGGGCTCGCGCGGCACGCAGGTCCACGACGCGATCGCGCGCGACAAAGAGGGGCGGCTGGTCCGCGCCACGAACCGCGCAGGCGGACTGGAAGGCGGCATGACGACCGGCGAGCCGCTAGTCGTGCGTGCCGCCATGAAACCGATCAGCACCACGCTCACACCGCTCGGCACCGTCAATCTGGCGACCGGCGAGGACGATCACACCGTCTACGAGCGCAGCGACTTCTGCGCTACGCCGCGCGCCGTGGTCGTGATCGAGGCGATGGTCGCGGTCGTGCTAGCGGACGAGCTGCTCCGCAAGCTGGGCGGCGACAGCCTGGACGAGCTGCGCCCGCGCTTCGAGGCGCTGCGGCAGGCGAACGTCGACGCGCTACCGATGGACAACACGCCCTGGCGGTTCGGCTATGACGATTGGCTCTAGCGCGTATTATGGATTTACGCTGGGAATATCCCCCCATCCCCCGGCCCCTTGCCCCCACAGGGAGAGAAGGGGAGTCAATTCTGCTCTTTTCCTTCCCTCCCTGTGGGGGAAGGAAGGCCGAGCGAAGCTCGGAAAGATGGGAGGTGAGCCGGAAACGGACCGACATGCCGAACCTCATCCCTGGATAAGGGGCCGAGGGGTAAGGGGTGAGGTTGACCCTGGCGAGCGCAGCGCGCATCAGTCCGGCGCGCCGCCCCGGATTATCGTGCTAACCGGCTTTATGGGCACCGGCAAATCGACGGTTGGGCAGATCGTCGCGGCGCGGATGGGCTGGCCGTTTGTGGACACGGATGCGTGGATCGAGCGCGACGCCGGGCAGCCGATCGCGGAGATTTTCGCGCAGCACGGCGAGGCCGCCTTCCGCCAGATGGAGCGCGACGCTTGCGCCCGCGCCGCGCAGTTGGAGCGGCATGTGATCGCCACCGGCGGCGGCGCGCTGCTCGACGCGGAAACGCGGGCGGCGTTTCTGGCGCGCGGGCTGGTGATCTGCCTGCGCGCAGACCTGGACACGATTCTGCGGCGTCTCGGCGCGGGCGCGGATCGCCCGTTGTTCAGTGGCGATCGCGAGCGATTGGGCGACTTGCTCGCGGCGCGCGCCCCGCTTTATGACGCGCTGCCGCATCAGGTGGAGACGACCGGGCGATCGCCCGAAGCGGTTGCCGAGGAGATTGTGAGGCTGTGGCAGACCTTCGCGAGCTAACTGTGAGCGGCGCGGAACATGAGTACCCGGTCTTCGTCGGGCCGGGCGCGCTGAGCGCGGCGCTGCCTGCGTTCGTGGCGCGCGGCGCGTTTTCACGCGTGGCGATCATCACCAACACGCGCCTCGCGCCGCTGTATGGCGTGACGCTGGCAGACCGTTTGCCGGACGCGTGCCTGATCACTGTGCCGGACGGCGAGCAATACAAGAACCTGCACACCCTCGCCCGCCTCTACCGCGAGCTTCTGGCGGCAGGCGTGGACCGCTCCGGGCTGGTGATCGCGCTCGGCGGCGGCGTGATTGGTGACATGGCGGGCTTCGCGGCGGCGACGTTTATGCGCGGGATCGCGCTCGTCCAGGCGCCGACTAGCCTGCTGGCGATGGTCGACGCCAGCATCGGCGGCAAGGTCGGCGTCGATCTGCCGCAGGGGAAGAACCTCGCCGGGGCGTTCAAAGACCCGCTGGCCGTATTTGCGGACACGGACGCGCTGAAAACGCTACCAGCGGTCGAGCGCCGCTGCGGGCTGGCGGAAGTCGTCAAATCCGCGCTGATTGCGGACCCCGCGCTGCTGGACGAGCTATCCGGCGACCCGCTGCCGCCCGACGAGGAGATTATCGCCCGCACCGCTCAGGTCAAGATCGCGCTGGTCAACCAGGACCGCACCGAACAGGGCGTGCGCGCCTTCCTTAACCTGGGGCATACCTTCGCGCACGCCATCGAGCAAGTCAGCGGCTACGCGTGGAAACACGGCGAGGCAGTCGCCGTCGGGCTGGCGGGCGCGGCGCGGCTCTCGGAGCGGCTAGGACTCGCCGCGCCTGGACTGAGCGAGCAAGTGGAAAACGCGCTCCACAGGCTGGAACTCCCCACGCGCTACCGGGAGCTTGACCCTGCTGACCTGTGGGCGGCGATGGCGCACGACAAGAAATGGCGCGGCGGCGCGGCGACCTTCGTCCTGCTCGAAGGCGTGGGTCGCCCGCGTGTGGAGCGGAACGTCGCGGCAGGCGACGCGCTGGCGGTGCTGAAGGAGTTGCGCGCATGAAGATTCTGGTGCTGCACGGCCCCAACCTGAACCTGCTCGGCACGCGAGAGCCAGATGTCTATGGGCGTGTGACGCTCGATGAGATCGACACGCGGCTGCACGCATATGCCGCCGAACGGGGTGCTGAGGTTCGCACGCTGCAAAGCAACCACGAGGGCGCGCTGATCGACGCGCTGCACGAGGCGCGCGCCTGGGCCGACGCGATCATCCTCAATCCCGGCGGCTACACGCACACCAGCGTCGCTCTGCGCGATGCAATCAGCGCGGTCGGCCTGCCCGCGATCGAAGTCCACCTGAGCAACATTCACGCGCGCGAGTCGTACCGCAACACATCCCTGATCGCGCCAGTCTGTGTTGGACAGATTTGCGGGTTGGGCTGGATCGGCTACCAACTGGCGCTCGAAGCATTGTTGGCGCGCGGCGCGGATTCACCATGAACACTGCACAAACGGAGGCTCCATTGGTCGAACCAGTCATCGCCTTTCAGGGCGAGCGCGGCGCATATTCAGAGGAAGCGATCCGCTGCCATTTCGGGCCGGAGGTCGAGGCGCTGCCATGCGAATCGTTCGCGGCGATCTTCGAGGCGATTAAAAGCGGTCAGGCGAGCTGTGGGATGCTGCCGGTCGAAAACGCGCTCGCGGGGACGGTCGCGCAAGCCTATGAACTGCTGATGGAGCATGACTTCCGCGTGCAGGGCGAGCATATCCTACCGGTGCGTCACTGCCTGCTGGCGCCGCCGGGCACGTCCCTGAAAGACGTACGCACCGTGCGCTCTCACCCGCAGGCGCTGGCCCAGTGCGCCGATACGCTGCGCCGCCGGGGGTGGGAGCCGGTCGCGTGGTACGACACGGCGGGCGCCGCGCGCGAGCTGGCAGCCAACCCGGAGCCGCACACCGCCGTAATCGCCAGCGCGCTCGCGGGCGAGCTATACGACTTAACCGTGCTAGAGCGCGGGATCGAGGACGATCCGAGCAACTCAACACGCTTCTTCGTGATCGGCCCCACCGACGCGCCACGCCGCGACCCGAGCAAGACCTCGCTCGTCTTCGCCGTGCGGCACGGGCCGGGCGCGCTCGTCCACTGCCTGAACGCGTTCGCCAATCGCGGCATCAACCTCACCAAGATCGAGTCGCGCCCGATGCGCGGGCGACCGTGGCAGTACTGGTTCTATCTCGATTTCGAGGGTCACTGGCAAGACCCCGCCGCCGAGGCGGCGCTAGTCGAGCTATTGCGGCAGGCGTCGCTGGTCAAGATGCTCGGCTCGTATCCTGCAGCAACGGGCGGCCCGAATAGCACGGCGTAGCTCGCTGCGCCCGTTCCGAATTAGCTCAGTCAATAACGTCCACCGGCTGCGGGCTGCAGCTTGACGCGCCCGCAACCGCGTGATTATATTCGAGCGGTTTTCGGTTAGCGGGGAGCGGTTAGCGAGCAAAGACGAAAAGCGCGTGTGTGCTGCGACAGGCGAACTGGCATATAATGAAACCCCACCGCTTCGATGTTTTTTAGTGAGATGCTAATCGCCTCTTTCTCAGAACAGGACAAGTCTTCTATGCCAACGCGACACAGTGTGACCGTCGGCAGCGCCCGTTTCAGCCTGCTGACGCCTCATCTCCTGCGCCTGCAATACGCACCCTTTGACGATCGCCGCTCGATGCGCGTCTACTCGCGCCCGAACGCGATCCCCTTCGAGGATGTCCGCCAGACTGATGGCGGGACCGAGCTTTCGAGCGACCACTTCACCATCACTTACCGCGCCGGGGAGCCGTTCACACCGGAAACGCTGCGCGTGGAATGGGCGGCGGGCGGGCTTTCTGGCGTGTGGGACCCCAGTGTCAAGGATGCCGCGAACCTGGGCGGCACGTTTTTCAGCATGGACAACATCAACCAGGACCTCGTCGCGCGGGGCGTGCATCCCGCCGGGCTGGATGAAGACCTGATCGAAGCCGAGCTGCTCTACAACCCCTGGAAGCTGCTCACCGTCCTGCAAGACGATCTGCGCCAGACGCAAGGCGGGCGCTATCCACTGATCCGCCCGATGACAGGGCGCACCGCGCGCCATCACTGGGACGAGCTGAGCGAAGAGGGGCGCCAGATCTTCGAGAAACGGCTGCGCTATCCGGCGGGTGTGCTCAGCCGGGCCGGGTATTTCGTGCTGAACGACAGCCGCTCGGCGCGGCTCGATCCGGAGACAGACTGGCAGGCAGGGCCGCCACCGCCCGGCGCGCAAGACTGGTATTTCTTCGCTTACGGGCACGATTATGCGCGCGCGCTTGAAGACTTTGTCACGCTTTGCGGGCGCATCCCGCTAATCCCGCGCTGGGCGTTCGGCTACTGGTACAGCTATTGGGCCGATGTCGGCGACGAGGAGCAGCGTGCCCGCGTCGAGAAACATAACGAGCTGGACCTGCCGCTCGACGTCTACGTGATGGATATGCAGTGGCATTACCCGTCGCACTGGTGCGGCTTCGAATGGAACCCGGTGCTGTTCCCTGAGCCGCGCGCCGCGCTGGATTGGCTGCACGAGCAGGGCGTACGCGTCACGCTCAACCTGCACCTCGACGGCGCGCCGTGGGACACGCGCTGCCTGCCGGAGATCGGGCAGGCGTTGGGGCAGGACTTCTCCGCGCAGATTGAAGCGTACGCCGTGCCGGACGCGGGCACGCCCACCAACCAGGTCACCGGAACGCACAATGATCTGTGGCCGTTTGACCTCGGCAAGCCGGACGAAGCGCGCGCGGTGTTCGATCACCTGATCGGGCCGCTCTATGAGGACGGTACGGACTTTCTGTGGCTCGATGGGCAGAACGGCGACACGCCCGGCATGAACAACCAGCTATGGACGAACCACGTGTTTTATCGCGACGTGGCCGAGCGCCGCCCCGACGAGCGCCCGCTGATCTTCAGTCGCTATGGCGGGCTGGGCGCGCACCGCTATCCGGTCGGGTTCGCGGGCGACACGGTCGCGGACTGGGGCACGCTGGAGCACGAGGTCGAGTTCACGGCGCGGGCGGGTAACGTCGGGCAGGTGTACTGGAGCCACGACCTCGGCGGGCATATGTTTGGCTTCGAGGTGCCGCAAACGGGGATGCCGATGGACCCGGAGCTGTACATCCGCTGGGTGCAGTTCGGGATGCTCTCGCCAATCGCGCGCGTGCACAGCACGTACGGTAACGTGCGCGAGCCATGGGTCTACGGGCCGGTATTTGTCGACGCCTTCCGCGAGATTACCCACCTGCGCATGAGCCTGCAACCGTACTTCTACCACCTCGGCGCGGAAGCCTACCAGCGCGGCCTGCCAATCTGCCGCCCGCTGTACCTGCACTATCCCGAGGACGACGCGGCGTACACCCGGCTGGACGAATATCTGCTGGGCGATCGCTTGCTCGTTGCGCCAATCGTCGAGTCAGGCGGGCTGCGCGAGGTGTATCTGCCCGCCGGGCATTGGTGGGCGTGGCTGCCAAAAGGCACGCACGCAGGTGGCGGCGAGCCGCTATTCGCCGGAAGCCGCACGTTGACAACGCACGTCGCCCTCTCGCAGATCCCGCTTTACAGCCGCGCAGGGAGCATTCTGCCGCGCCAGGCGCCAACGCCGCGCTCGCCGCAGCCGGTGCCGGACGAACTGCTCATCGACCTGTTCCCGAACGCGCCTGGCACGACGACAAGCGACTCGCTGGCGCTGTACGAGGATGACGGGCGCACGATGGACTACCGGACCGGGGGCTTCTCGCGCCTGCCGCTGCACTACACTGCCGGCGACGACACGCTGCGCCTGCGCGCCGAACCGATCACCGGTGGGTACAAGGGGATGCCGGAGACACGGCGTTTCACGGTACGCGTGCGGTTTGCGCAGCAGCCGCGCGGGGTCGCGCTCGATGGCGCGGCGCTTGACGCGGACGCGTGGACCTGGGACGCGGACACCGCGCTGCTGACGATTTCGCTCGGCGCACGCCCGGTCCGCGAGGGTTGGACGCTTGAAGTGATGCAGTAAGCGGAGCGCAGGTAAGTAGTCTGTCGAGTTGGGCTGGCATACACGGCGCTAGCCGGAGAAACCTCACCCCTTAATTCCCGGCCCCTTCCCTGCTCCATTGAATGGGGCGGGGCCAGGGGTGAGGTGCTGGCGCCGACGAAAGCGGCTTACACCTTTCGGCTGTTACTTAGCTTTCCGCCACACGCACAAACGCGTTGCGCACCATGAACAGCAGGTCCTCGAACGCCTCATCACTGATCGGCGCTTCTCCCTCGGCAGCGATCGCGTCAATCTCGATCACGGTGTTGCCCTCGCGCAGCAGCGCGTAACGCACGCGATCGCTCTGCGCCACATCGGCGGTGACCTGCTGCGGCGCGCGGTTGGCGTCGAGCGCCAGCCCCTGCGTGTGCCACTCCCGCAAGCGGGTGGTCGCGGCGACCTGCGCGGCGTCCTCGGTGGGGTGGACCTCAATCACGATGTAGGCGATCGCGTCGTCCGGACCCTCGTAGATCATTGTGACGTGACCGGTGTTGAGGATCGTGTTGGAGCGCAGGCGGACCGTGTCCCGATCATCGCGCTGCCAGTCGTTGTATCGCTCCGGCACAAAGCGGGCGAGGTCGTCCGCCTGGGCAGAGGGTGTCGCGCCGCAGGCGGTCAGCGCGGCGCCGGCGACGAGCAGCAGCGCCAGCAGACCGAAAAACCGCATCCCATGTCGCGTTCTCATGCCCGCGCCCCCTAATGCTCGCCCAGATAAGCGGCGCGCACCATCGAGTTCTGGCGCAGCGCCTCAGCCGTGTCAGACAGGATAATCTTGCCGGTTTGCAGCACATAGCCGCGATGGGCAACGCCCAGCGCCATCAGCGCGTTCTGCTCAACCAGCAGAATCGTCGTCTCGTGCTTGTTGAGGTATTCGATCACGCGGAAGATATCGCGCACCAGCAGCGGCGCAAGCCCCATCGATGGCTCGTCAAGCAGCAGCACGCGCGGTCGCGCCATGAGCGCGCGCCCGATCGCCAGCATCTGCTGCTCCCCGCCGGAGAGCGTGCCGCCAAGCTGGTTCTGACGCTCCCGCAAGCGCGGGAACGTATTGAAGACGAATTCGAGATCGCGGGCGATGCCGTGCGGATCGCTGCGCGTGTACGCGCCCATTTCCAGATTTTCGAGCACGGTCAGGCGCTGGAAGATTTTGCGTCCCTCGGGTGACTGGACGATTCCGCGCTCGACGATCTTGTGCGGCGACAGCAGCGTGATGTCCTCATCCGCAAGGGCCACGCGCCCCGCGCCCGCCCGCACAATCCCGCAGATCGCGTTGAGCGTGGTGGTTTTGCCCGCGCCGTTGCCGCCGATCAGCGTCACGATCTCGCCCGCCTCAACGGTCAGCGAAATCCCTTTCAACGCGTGGATTTTCCCGTAGTACGCGTGAAGATTGTCCACTTCGAGAAGTGCCATACGTGCGTCCTTCGCCCGCGTTAATCCCCGTCCCGGAACCCGCTCAGATCGTCCGCTGGTGCGCCAAGATACGCCTCGATTACCAGCGGATCGCGCTGAACCTGATCAGGCGTGCCTTCAGAAATCTTGCGCCCATAGTCCAGCACCGTCACCTGATCGGAGATCGACATCACCAGGTGCATATCATGTTCAATCAGCAAAATCGTCAGATCGCGCTCGTCACGCAGGCGGCGGATGAAGTTCATCGTCTCGTCCGTTTCCTGCGGGTTCATCCCGGCGGTCGGCTCGTCGAGCAGCAGCAGGTGCGGGTCGCTTGCCAGCGCGCGGGCGCTCTCCAGGCGGCGCTGGTTGCCATAAGCGAGATTGGTCGCCAGCGTATCCGCGTTGGCGTCCAGGTCGACAAAGTGCAACAGCTCATACGCCTTGACGAGCGCCGCTTCCTCTTCCTGCTGCGTCAGCGGCATATTGAGCATCGCGCCCAACGGCGTCGCGCGCAGATTCGAGTGAATCCCGACCAGCACGTTTTCGAGCGCCGTCATACCCGCGAATAGGTGAATGTTCTGGTACGTCCGCGCGATCCCCAGCGCGGTGATCTGATCCGGGCGCAGGCCCTGGATCGGGCGCCCCCGGAAGAGGATCTCGCCTTCTTCGGGCGTATAAAAGCCGCTGATGCAGTTGAAGAAGGTCGTCTTGCCCGCGCCGTTGGGGCCGATCACGCTCGCGATCTGGCTCGGGCAGACAACCGTACTCAGATCGCCTACCGCGATCAGCCCGCCGAAGCGCTTGGTGACGCGACGCGCTTCGAGCACCGGCTGAACACCATCCGGAACAAGAGGGGTCATCGGCTCGCTCATTGTGCTTCAACCTCCTGCTCTGGCTGCAAAGGCGGCGCGCCGGACAGCCGTCGCGCGCGATCGGAAAGCTCGGTAGGCGGCTCTGGCAGCAGGCCGCGCGGGCGGATGATCACCATCGCCACCAACAGCGCGCCGAACACCAGAATACGATAGGTTGACAGCTCGCGCAGCACCTCGGGCAGCCCGATCAGCACGATCGCACCCATGATCACGCCAGGGATGCTGCCCATTCCACCGATGATTACCAGGCTGAGCACCTCAATCGAGACATCTAGCCGGAAGTCACCAGGGAAAATGTTCCGCTGGCGGGCAGCAAATAGCACGCCACCGATGCCCGCGAACGCCGCGCCAATCGCGAACGCCGTCAGCTTCGACTGAATGAGGTTGACGCCCATCGACTGCGCGATCTTCTCGTCACTTTTCATCGCACTCCACGCGCGCCCGGTGCGGGACAGCTTCAGCCGCGCTGAGAAGAACGCGATCAATGCTGCGCCCAACAAGACAAGATACAGCAGCGAAAGATACGTTGCCGGGCCGGAAATCCCCTCTGGCAGCGGGCGCGGAATCTGCAAAACACCCTGCGGCCCGCCGGTGAAATCTCGCAGATTGTTGAACAGTAAGCGAATGATCTCGCCAAAGCCGAGCGTGACGATCGCCAGATAGTCGCCCCGCAGCCGCAGCACCGGGATGCCGAGCAGGATACCCGCGATCCCCGCCACGAGAATCCCCGCCACAAGCCCGACCAGGAACGGCGATGCGCCGGAGAAGATGTTCTCGTACAGCGACGAGCCGTCGAGCAGCATCGCGACGATCGCGCTGGTGCCGACCGCCAGCGCCACCAACAGCGCTGACTGCCCCAACGATGGGCGCGGCGGTGTATTGAGCAAAGGAGGACGATCCACATGAGCTCGGGCGCGCGCCGCCTGCGCGCGACGCCACCACCACAGCCCGGCAGCGATCACCACCACCGCCACGATCACGGTGACCGTCAGCCAGCCCGCCATGCGAATCACCGCCTCGTCGTTTCCGGCGAACTTCAGACCGGTCGGCTGGTTATCGGAGTCGTAGACAAGCTGATTGGACGACAGGAACGCGTAGGTATACGCGCCCAGCGCGAAGAACGCAACGTAGCCGAGGTCCAGCAGGCCCGCGTACCCCACGACGATGTTGAGGCCCAGGCCAAGCATGATGTTGATCCCGACCAGCGTCATCACGTCCGTCTGGTACTGGTCCAGGTAGAGCGGCAGGATCAGCAGCACCGCGAGCGAGGTCGCCAGCGAGAACTGGCGCTCGAAACGACCCGGCGCGCGCAACGCAAACGCGCTCTGCGCCACCACCAGCAGCCCCGCCGCGGCCAGCACGACCGCGCTAAGCGTCTGGTTGCCACGTTCATCACCTGGCGCCGCGATGAACGTCGAGTCGTTGCCAGTAATGCGGCCCACGCCAACCAACAGGATCAGCGCGACTCCGACCACCACCGCGCCTACCCGCGCTCGATAGCCCAACCCCCAGTCATTTGATTCGGCGGTGCGCATCGCGACCATCGTCCACAGAATGATCAGGAACGTGATCAGAAGCTGCACTTCGCGCTCGCCGGGGCGAATGCGAAACACCGGGTCAACGACGCCCTGCCCCTCGGTCAGCCAGAACAGCCCGAAGAAAATCACGGGCAGCAGAAGCACTGCCCACCTCGCCAGCGGATTGCCCACCAATCCGGCGCTGGCCCGCCGCCGGTAACGACCCAGATCAGCCGTGACCCACGCCCAGGCTGCCACCGCCGCACCCGCAAACAGGAGCATCACAATCAGCAAGAAGCCGTACAGCCCGCCGATGACCAGGTTGACGTCGAGCGCTGCCTCGCCCGTCATGCCGAATTTCAGGCGCAGGCCGGTTTCTTCATTGAACGTCAGACGGAAGGGATCGGTGCGTAGCGGGCGCCCTTCGACATACTCGCCAGTCAGCGGGTCGATGGGCGGGTTGGCGTGCAGTTCTTCAGCCGGCACGCCGGAGAGCACCGTGACCGTTTGCTCGGTCACAGCGTCTAAATAGCGCTTCACGTCGATGCCGCGCGTGTGCCAGCGATTGACCAGCGCCATCAGCAGCAGAACCATCACGCCCGCGACTAATCCGGCCACCAGCGCGTTGCTCAACACCGTGCTCAGCCCCTCGTCGCGCAGCTTGCGCCCGATCCGCACGCCGAAGATCGCGACCGTCACTAGTAGCGAGAACATCGCCAGGTTCTCAAGCCGCACCGGGATACCGATCAGCACCAGAAAGAGTAGCACCACGCCAGCCACGAATCCGGCGCTCAGACCCTCGCGCAGTTCCTCGGAAATGCCCCGCAAGCGATTTCGCAACATGGCTAGACCTTCTTTTCCGAAAGCACTTCACCGAAGATGCCGGTCGGGCGGAAGATCAACACCAGCACCAGCAGACCAAATGCGATCACATCCTTGTATTCGGTCGGGATGCCGAGCATGGTTGGCCCCAGCGCCTCCACCAGCCCCAGGAAGAAACCGCCAAACATCGCGCCGGGGATGTTGCCGATGCCGCCAAGCACCGCCGCTGTAAACGCCTTCAAGCCGGGAATGAAGCCCGTGCGGAAGTTAAACGACAGGTTGTGGAAGCCCATCATCACACCTGCCGCGCCTGCCAGCAGCGCGCCGATCGCGAAAGTGATGACGATAACCTGGTCAACATCCACGCCCATCAGCGCTGCGGTATCCTTGTCCTCGGCAACAGAGCGCATCGCGCGGCCCGTCTTCGAGCGCTGGACGAAGGTGTAGAGCAGCGCCATCAGCAGGATCGACACGACCACGATGATCACGCCAGTCTTTGTCACCGGGATCACACCCAGATCGCCCAACCGGATCGGAAAGGTTCCGTCAATCAGCGCCGGACGCACGTAGAATCGTTGAGTCGGCCCGAAGATGTTGAGCATCGCTTGCTGCAAGAAGAACGACGCGCCGATCGCGCTGATAAGCGGCGTCAGACGTGGCGCGCCGCGCAGCGGGCGATACGCAACGCGCTCCAGCCCAATCGACACCAGCATCGAGGTCAGCATCCCGGCGGCGACAATAAACAGCAGCCCCAGCACTGTGATCACGATGCGGTACAACTGTGGCGAAAAGCCGCCCAACGCCTGGAGCAAGCCAAACCCGACCAGCCCGCCGACAATAAACCGCACCGGTAGCGTCGAGAGCGTCAGCAGCCAGGTCGGGCTGACCTCGGCGCCACTCGTACGCTCGCGCCCGCCGCGCGAAACCAGCAGTTCCAGCGGCAGGAACAAGACCGCGGTAATCAGCGGCAACAGCACGCCCGCGACCTGCGCCGCGCCGACTTCAAATGTGCCGCCGCCGAGGTCCATCAGGTACGTGAGCGCGAAATAACCGCCATAGGTGCCCAGCACCAGCACCTCGCCATGCGCGAAGTTAATCATAAACAGGATGCCGTAGACCAGCGTGTAGCCAAGCGCCACCAGCGCGTACACGCCGCCCAGCACCAGCCCGTTAGTAAGCTGCAGGCCCCACACCGCGATCGGATAGCCCTGGGCTTGCACGACCGCCTGCACGCGAACCGAGAGCAACAAAAAGAAGACAACACCTGCGTAATTGATGATCAGCCGGGATGATGAAATATTCTGCTCGCGCTGCGACCGGTTGTAGAGGATGGCGATCAGGGCGACAAGGCCGAGGCCCGCGTACACCCACAGCCCGGCGCCGAGCGCGGATTCGATGTCGGAGAGCGCGAGAGCAGGAGGAGAGCCGAGCACGCCCGACGTTCGGGCGATCACCCACAGCATCCGGATCGTCGCCAGCAGCGCGCCAATCCCGAAATATCGCCCGCTGAGATGATCGTAGTCGAGGTCCAGACGATTTTGCCAGCGGGCCTGTGTGACTTGTGCCATTCTCTTCTCCGTCCCGATCGTGCACAGGCTCAGCGCCACAAGCGAGGGGCAGTTTATCGAGCCACCGCAGTTGTCTCAAAACATTGTTGTGAATGTGCCGCCAGCGCCGAAAAGCTCGCCTGACGCTGGCGGCACACCTTGCGCGCGAAAGACGCCCGCAGGCGCCTGCCGCCTATTCTAGCGAATTACTCCGCTTCCATTTCAAGCAGGTCTTCCGGCACTTCCACCGCGACCCACTCGCCATCCTCGACCAGGTTAATGCCGATCGAGCCCGCGCCGCAGTCACCCATCTCGTCGCAGCTCAGCGTGCCGGTCAGGCCCTCGTATTCTTCTGTGCCGCGGATCGCCTCGATCAGCGCTTCACGGTCGACGACCAGATTGCCATCGTCGTCCACCTCGGCGACCTCATTCAGCGCGTTGAAGACGATCCACGCGGAGTCATACGAGTGCGCGTGGAACGGCCCCTGCTGCTCGGGATAGACGCCGAACATCTCGCGGTACGTCTCATTGAACTCCTCGTTCGCCTCGACGCTGGCTTCCGCCTCTTCCACGAAGCTGACGTAGACGCCCTCAGCGGCGGCGCCCGCCCCCGCGATGAAGACATCCGCGTAGACGCCGTCATCGCTGAAGAAGATCACGTCACCGAGGCCGACATCCTGCATCTGGCTGACGAGCAGCACCGCCTGCTGCTGATACCCGCCGAAGAAGATCGCTTCTGGCGAGGAAGCAGCCAGCGGAGTCAGCACCGAGCGGTAGTCCTGGTCATCAACGTTGATGCCCTCAAAACCAACAACTTCACCACCAAGTTCCGTGAAGGTGTCGCGGACGACTTCGGCCAGACCCAGGCCGTACGAGTCGTTGTCGTGCAGCACCGCGATACGGCGCACGCCCAGAATCTTGTACATGTAGTGCGCGTCAACTGTCCCCTGAACGTCATCACGGAACGCTACGCGGTTCACCACCTCGAGGCCGCGCTCGGTCACCAGAGCGGCGGTCGCGCTGGGAGACATCATCGGGATGCGGGCTTCTTCGTACACGTCCGAGCCCGCGATTGTCGCGCCAGAGCACGCGTGGCCCAGAACTGCCACGATCTGCTCGTCGGAGGCGATACGGTTCGCAACCAGCGTGCCTTCGTCACCGGAGCAGCGGTCGTCCTCGACCACGAACTCCACCGGGAAGCCCTGGATCCCGCCCGCTTCATTCACCTCCATGAGCGCGATCTCGGCGGCCTGCTGAATGTCGAGCCCCATTTCCGCGATCGGACCGGTCAGGTCCGTAACAACCGCGATCCTGATCGACTCGCCCGGCTCGTAAACCACGACGCTCGCATCATCCTGCGCGTACGCGGGGGTGAGTGCAGTGAGCAGCAGTGCGATTAACAGCACAAAACGAACGGATTTTATGCGGTGCATGACGTGCTCTCTCCTTGTGTTAGACCTGTCTCATCGGATTGCCGGATCGAAAGCCTGTGCTTTGCTGCTGGTTCCTGGCACCACGCCAGCAACCGTACGGGGAGTTAGGCGTTCTGTCCTAGCGGTCCATCCTTTCCAAGTGTCCTGTTTCCCTCCTTCTCACGTCCTGTTGCCTCGATCGGCATAATCCGCGCCAAAGCCGGGTGCTGGAACGGCCTCGCGCGGGTAAGTACGTCTAAGCGACTCAGCTATCTGAGCCCCAACGGACCAATCATGGCAAATCGTAGCAACTGCAATCAACTTTTGTCAAACCGAGGAACTTACACACTAGCGCAGGCCGCGCGCCGAGCCCCAGTGGCGGCAACAATACCGAATTCAGCAGAGGAAACCGAATGACCGTCTTGTGTAAAATGCACAAGGGGCGGTCTCTTACTGAACGAATAGAGACCGCCCCGTCAAACGTGGCGGGTTATTTGTCTCGCGTGAGGGTAAAACCACTCATGAACTGCTTCTGCAGCAGGATGAAGATGATCACCGGTGGAAGGCTGGCGATGACGGCGCCGAGCATCAGCGGCCCGTACTGGGTCGAGGCATCTCCGGTGCGGAGCGCGTTAAGGCCCACCTGGACTACGTCCAGTTTTGGATCAGAGATGATCATGTTGGGCCACGTGTACATGTTCCAGGCGTAGATGGATTGCACCACCGCCAGCGCCCCGATCGTGTTCCAGCTCATCGGGACAAGCACGCGCATCAGAAACTGCAACGGGTTCGCGCCGTCAAGCTGCGCCGCTTCCGACAGCTCCGGTGGGATGCTGGCGAAATGTTGTCGAAACAAAAAGGCCCCCGTCGCGCTCGCCAGGAACGGCACGACCAGCGCCAGATAGGTGTTCGCCCACCCGATCCGATTGATGTAGCGGAACAGGGCGATAATAAACACCTCCGTCGGCATCATCAGCGTGATCAGCACAAAACCGAACACCAGCCACTTGCCCGGAAAGCGGAAGTAGACGAACGCCAGTCCGGCCAGCAGCGAGAACACCGTCTTGCCCACCGTGATTGCCACAGTCATGATCACACTGTTGAGCATGTAGGTGTGCAGGCCGCGCATCTCAAACGCCATCGTCCAATTATCGCGCAGCGAATCCCCGAAGGTGAACTGGTAGCTGTAAACGTCCGCGTTGTTCTGCGTGGCGACGATGATCGAATAGAACAGCGGGATGCCGAGCACCAGACATGAGATCGACAGAATGACGTGGGCATACCACCGCTTCGGAATCCAGCCACGCAGCGTGCGACGCAGCGAGAAGGCGTTGTCCCGAGTTGCGGTCGCGGGTTGAGTGAGTCTCGTCATGGCTTACGCTCCGTAGGTGACCTGGCGCCCGCCCGTGCGGAACGACATTATTGTGATGCCAATCACCATCAGGAACAACACCACCGACTGTGCCGCCGCTTTGCCGAGGTCGTTGTTATTCACGCCCACGCGGATGACCTGGTACATCATGGTCGTGGTGGATTGCAGCGGCCCGCCGCCCGGCGTCAAGTAGTCGATGGTAGCGAAAGTGTCAAAGAAGGCGTAGGTCAAGTTGGTGATAAGCAAAAAGAAAGTTGTCGGCGAAAGCAGCGGCCAAACGATATGCCAGAATCGCCTCAGCAAGCCCGCGCCGTCAATCGCTCCCGCCTCGATTAGATCGACCGGCACATTTTGCAACGCCGCGATGTAGAACAGAATATTGAACCCGATAGACTTCCAGACGCTCGAAATAATGATCGTCCACGGGGCCAGGTTAGGGTCATTGAGCCACCCCGGCCGCACGCCAAACCAGTCGTAAAGCAGGTAGTTGATGATGCCGCCCGTCGGGTTGAACATCAGCAGAAAGATAATACCGGCCACCGCTGGAGAGATGGCATAGGGCCAGACCAGCAGCGTGCGGTAGATCGACGCGCCCTTGACCGGCAGGTAGGCCATTGTCGCGATTAGCAGCCCGATCGCCATGCTCAGCACTACGATGAAGAAGGACATATAGACGGTGCGCGCCACCACGTCGAGATAGGCGCTGCCTTCAACCAGCCGCGTATAGTTGTCCACGCAGACAAACGCTTCGCGCCGCGCCCCCAGCCGCGACAGCATAGTCGAGAGCCGCAGCGTTTCGAGCGAGGGATAATACAGAAACACGAGGAGAATGGTAAGTGTTGGAGCGAGAAACGGAAGTGCGATCCACCAGTGGCGAAAGGTGCCCTGTGTGGGTTGGGCCGTGGCCGAGATCAGGCTCTCACGACGCAGCAGCTTCCAGCCCAGCCATGCGACCGGCGCCACCACCAACAGCACGCCCAGCCCGACCAGCACCCCGCCGAAGATCGCATCGATCGTCTTGCGCTCGGCCTCAAACGTGCAGTAGTCGAGCGGGACCATGAAGATCAGCGAGCCGAGCGCGCCCGCGCCCGCTCCGATCACGGCGCCTAACAGGCCGCGGTGGGCTGCGCGTGAGAAGATGTAGCCGACCACGACGGCCCCCACGATGGCACCAGCCAGGACCAAAAGTAGTGGAGCGATAATCATAACAAATCCCTCAAGTTCCGGTGAGATAGCAGAGGTGGGGGCAAGGGCTGCCCCCACCTGTATACTCCGAGGTGTACCACCACCGATTACGGGGCGCTGAGCAGATTGTACTCCTCGATGATCACGTTCGCTTCGGACGCGGCCTGATCGAGCAGCGCCGCCGGATCCTCGTCGGTCAACAACAGCCGGTCAGTCGCGCCCGTCACAGCGTTACGGATGGCCGGGAAGCCGCCCACCAACGCACCACTGGTCGCCGGCGTGACGGTGCTCTGCGCCAACTGCTGCATCGCCACCGTCTGGTTGGGCCACTCTTCGAACCAGCCCTCTTCCTCGAGCATCTGGTTCGAGCTCTCGCGGATGGCGATGTAGCCCGTCAGCTTGTGCCAGGCCATATCGTTCTCCGGCTGGCTGAGGTAGACCATGAACGCGAGCGCGCCCTCTTCCACCTCTGGGGCGAGGCCGTCGACTAGCCACAGCGACCCACCGCCGATCAGGTTACCGGTCCAACCGGTTTCCTGGTTGTAGGGCAGGAAGGACGCGACGGTCGTGAAGCCGTTCTCCAGGCCCATGTTGGTGTAGAGCGTGGTATCCGAACTGCTGTAGGCCGCCATCGCGACGCTCTGGGTCTGGTACGCCTGGTCGATAGTGCCCCAGGAATCGCCACCCTGCGCACCGCTGTAGTACAGGTAGCCCTTGTCGTACTGATCGTCCCACCAGTTAAAGATCGCCACCCCGGCGTCGCTGTTGAAGGCGACCTCGGTCGCACGGTCAGAGCGGCCATTGTCGTTGTTGACGAACAGCGCGTCTTGCTGCGCCAGCCACTGCTCGAAGAACCAGCCGTAGTTGGGGAAAGTCCAGCAGTACTGGGGCGCGTCCTCCAGCGCCATAATGGCGGCGCAGTATTCGTCAACTTCCGCCCAGGTTGTAGGCGGCGTGTCGAAGCCCGCCGCGTTGAGGAAGTTCATGTTCGAAAACCAGATCGCCGAGGACGTGTTCCACGGGAAACTGGTCCAATTGCCGTCAAGGGTGTAGTAAGCGGTCGTCGGTTCGATGATGTCATCGAAACCAACCGGCAGCCCGTTGACCTCAGTGCGGTCGCCCAACAACGCAGCGATCGGCTTGAAGTTCCCGCTGTCGCGGGCGTCCTGCGTGCTCGCCTCATTAAAGTGGATCACGCCGGGCAGCGCATTCTGCTCCGCTGCCACCGAGACCTGGGCAAACATCTCCTCGTAGCTCATGCCGCCAACGATGTTCACCTGGTATTCGGGGAACAAGGCGTTGAACTCTTCGGCAACTTCCTTGGTCCAGTCCAGGCGATAGTCGCTGAACGCGATCCAGACATCGATCGGAACCGGGTCCTGCGCCTTGGTAGCGCCCATAGGCACCGCCAGCGTCACGACCAGAGCCAGCATGACCGCAAGAAATACTAGTCTCTTCATTTCTGTCTCCTTCAAGAGAGTGGGTACAGTGCGCAGCGAGGGGATGCTCAAACATCACGCGAATAAGACTCCCCACGACTCTCGCGCAAAAACGACACGGCTACTCGCAACCTTCCGTTGACCAAAGGTTAGTCCTCAGTCAGTACGCCCTCCTTTCGAGTTGTCAACGGCCAATGCAGGGATTCAATTGCCATGCCTCTGCGAGCTTTTACCACACACGCGTAAAAACAAAACAAAATGCGCGTAAACTTTTGTTACTTGCTGGCCAAGAAACACGGCTGCGAAGAGGTGAATGAAGCGGCCAGCATCCCCATTGTATGACATAAAGAAACTTTGTGCTACCAACACGATCTGGGCGCGATTTCACCTGGTCAAAATGCGGCGCGCGCCCTAGTTCTACGCTACCATTAGCGCACACACTAGTCTTGCGCGCGACAGGCCACCGTTGTGCGCAGCACCCGCGCGGAACTCCGCACGCCTGAAGGACACGCTCGCTTTATGTCACCCAAATCACCCGTCGTTCTGATCGTCTTTGATGGCTGTCGCCCGGACGGTCTGGCGCAGGCGCGCACGCCGCACGCCGACTCCCTCTGGCAGCGCGGCGCCTACACCTGGCGCGCGCAGTCGGTCACGCCGAGTTACACGCTCCCCACACACAACACGATGTTTCGCAGCGTCGCGCCCGCCAAACATGGCGTGGTTGAGAACACGTTCAACCCTACCGCCAGCGCGTACCCTAGTATTTTGGATGCAGCGCACGCTGCCGGGTTGCACACGGCAATGTTTTACAGTTGGGAAGAGCTACGCGACCTCGCCGCGCCGGGCAGCCTGGAGATCAGCCTGTTGCGAGCGGCCCGCCCCGGCGAAAATGTCGACGCGATCCTGGCGGCAGCGGCGGCGGAAACCATCGTGCAAGAGCGTCCCGACCTCACGTTCCTCTACATGCAGCAAAGCGACATCGCCGGGCACGAGGCGGGTTGGATGTCCCGCCCCTATCTCGACGCGATCGAGGCGATGGATCGCGCGCTCGGCGTCTTGCTGGATCGGCTGGAAGCGGCCCGCCTGCGCGAACGCACGACCTTCCTGCTGCTGGCCGATCACGGCGGAAACGGGCGCACGCATTATGGCGACGCGCCGGAAGATACGATCATCCCGTGGATTATCTGCGGCCCAGCGATCAAGCGCGGGCACGCCCTGCAAGGACCGGTTCACCTGGCCGACACCGCCACGACAATCGCGCGCGTCCTCGACCTGACGCCACCCGCCGAGTGGGATGGGCAGCCGGTGCGCGAAGCGTTCCATGATTAGCCGCGCGCGGGGCCAGGACCGGCAGAGCTTTACGCACAACCGCGCGCTGACTCTGATCGGGCTGGGCGTCGCGATCTCGCTGCTCGGCGACCTGACGCTCTACGTCGTCCTGCCGACGCACACCAGCGCCGCCGGGATCGCGCTATCCGATGTCGGGCTGATGCTGTCCGCCAACCGCCTGATCCGCATCGCGCTCAACGGCCCGATTGGCGTGCTGATTGAGCGAATGCCACGCCGCCGCATCGTGATTCCGGCGCTCTTTATCGGCGCGATGTCGTCGCTGCTGTACACGATTCCCGGCTTCTGGACGCTACTGATCGGGCGCTTGCTGTGGGGCACGGCCTGGGCGGGCGTCTGGCTCGGCGCGAACACGATGGTGCTGGATCTCGCGCCTGCCGAGCGGCGCGGCACATATATCGGGCGCTTGCAGATGTGGTTCTTCATCGGCTCCGGCGGGTCCGCGCTGGTCGGCGGCGTGCTGACCGACTGGCTTGGCTACAGCCCGGCGCTGCGCATCTGCTCGCTGATCACGTTCGGCGCAGTGGCGATGTGGCTGCTGCTTCTGCCCGAGACCCGCCCCACCCGCTCCAGCACGCATGCAGGCGATCACCCGGCTGCGCCAGCGCACCCGACAGGGTCAGCGGGCACGTGGCGCGCGGCCCTGCTCCCGCTCGGGACCGCAGTCGCCCTGCTCGGCGTCAACTGGCTGATTTTCATCGGCTTTCTGGGCGCGACGCTGCCCTTACTGCTCGAACAGCGCATCGGGGAAACGATTCTGCTGCTCGGGCTGGTGATCCCGCTCGCGTCGTTCACCGGCGGGCTGTCCGCCGCCAACCAGGTGCTCGGCCTGATCGCCTCGCCACTATCCGGCTGGATCTCGGACCGGACCGGCAACCGCTGGCTGCTGGCGGTCGGCGCGCTGGCGGTGGGAACGATCGCGCTGGCGCTGACGGCGATTGGCTATGGCGCGGTGATCGTGCTGGCGACCATGCTCGGCGCGGTGGCGACCAGTATCCTGCAAACGCAGGTGATCACGCTGGCGGGCGATTATGCGCCGCATGGCCAGCAGGGGCGCGTCCTGGGCGCGATCAACACAGTAGGCGACATCGGCAGCGCGGCGGGCCCATTGCTGGCGTACGCGTTGCTGCCAGTCATCGACCTGAGCGGTATCTTCTGGCTGGCGACCGGGTTGATCGCGTTCTGCCTGCCGTGGACCGCGTGGATCACCGCGCGCGAGGCGCGGCGCGTGGCAGCGATAAGCGTTTGAGCAGGCGAGTGGCAGCTAAGAAACGTCACAGAAACCAGATTTATTGGAGACAACAACGAGCGGAGCAAGCGCCGCCCCTACTCTCTACTCTCGATTCCCGATTCCCTGTCAAACGTCCTTACCGACCGCGCGCAGCAGGGCGCGCAATCGCTCAAGCTGCGCGTCATTCAGCGGGCGGATCGGGCGGCGCGGCGGCCCAACCGGCACGCCGAGCAAGTCCAGCCCGGCTTTGACCGGCGCGGGATATGAACCGACGCCTGCCATCGACTCGCGCAGCAGCGTGACGCGCTCTTGCAGCGCCCGCGCTTGCGTGTGGTCGCCCGCGCAAAACGCCTCGTAAACGCCGACCAGCAGGTCCGGGATCAGGTTCGCGGTGAGCGCGACGGTTCCGACCGCGCCGTAGCACAAACCGCCATAGAGCAGCGAATCGCGCCCGACAAACACACGGAACTCCGGCGGGCAGGCGCGGATCAGCATGGACGTTTCCGCCAGATCGCCGCTCGAGTCTTTCACCCCGACGATATTCGGGAAGTCCGCCGCCAGCCGCGCGAGCGTCTCCGGCGCGAGGCGCACGCCGCCCGTCCGTCCAGGGTTAGAATACGCCAGCACCGGGACCGTTACCGCGCTGGCAACCTCGGCATAGTGCGCGTATAGCTCGTCTTGTGTGGGCGTCACGAAATAGGGCGTGATCACCGAGAGGCAGTCGGCGCCAGCCGCTTCCGCCGTCTGCGAGAGCGCGACCGCATCCCGCGTGGTGATGGCGCCGGTCCCGGCCATGACCGGCACGCGCCCATTGACCGCCGCCAGCACCGCGTCGAGCACCCGCCGCCGCTCGTCGGCGGACAGCGCAAACGCCTCGCCCTGGCTGCCGGTCGCGAACACGCCGTGCACACCTGCCGCCAGCACGTGCTCCACCAGCGCCGGGATCGCGCCCACGTTCAACGAGCCATCATCATGCAGCGGCGTCGCCAGTGGGGGAATCACGCCGCGCAACTGCGAAAGTTCCATCGTCGCCTCTCCGTTTCGAACACGAGCATCCGGCACTGGCACAATCGTAGCCCGCTGCGTGGCGCGCGCAAGCTGTGACGCTGGTTCGATTTGACAAAGCCCTGCCGGTGCGGTAGCAGTTAAGCAGTTCGCCACTAGCAGAACCAAGAGCAACTGCTAACCGCTAACTGCTATCCGCTCACTAAAAGAAAGGGGCAGCGCGATCGGCGCGTCACAAGCGCGCCGCGCGACACCGTATGGCAGCCAAACGACCTCTCGTGGAGTGCATCCCGAACTTTAGCGAAGGCCGCCGGCCCGATGTCATTGAGGCTATCGTCCGCGCCATGCAACAGGCCGCGCCGATCCACGTGCTCGACTCCAGCAGCGACGCCGACCACAACCGCACTGTCGTCACGTTCGTCGGGGATATCGCAGCGGTAGAGCGCGCCGCGTTCGCCGGAATTCAGACCGCCGCCCAGTTGATCGACCTGAACGAGCATACCGGCGAGCATCCCCGCCTGGGTGCCGCTGATGTCGTGCCATTCGTGCCGATCCGCGATGTGACGATGGACGAATGCGTCGCGATCGCGCAACGGCTAGGGCAGCGTGTCGGCGACGAACTGGGTATCCCGGTCTATCTCTACGAATCCGCTGCTACCCAGCCGAGCCGCCAGGACCTCGCCAAGCTGCGGTCCAGCAAGTTCCAGTATGAGCAGCTTCGCGACGTCATCGAGACCGATCCCGAGCGCGTGCCGGACTATGGCCCCGCAATGCTCGGCCCGGCTGGCGCGACGGTGATCGGCGCGCGTCCGGCGTTGGTCGCGTTCAACGTCTATCTGAACACAGACAACGTCGAGATCGCGAGCAAGATCGCGCGCGCGGTGCGCAACTCCAGTGGCGGCCTGCGCTACGTCAAGGCGGCGGGCTTCCTGGTCGAGGGGCAGGCGCAGGTCTCGATGAACCTGACAGACTTCAATAAGACACCGGTCGCCCGCGTCATCGAGATAATCCGTCGCGAGGCCGCGCGCTATGGCGCGACCGTGACCGCAAGCGAGCTGGTCGGCCTCGCACCGCAGGCGTTCTTCGTGGACGCAGCGCAGTGGTATCTGCAACTGGACGGCTTCGATCCGGACCAGATTCTAGAGGTGCGCGTGCAGCGCGCTGAGGCCGAGCCTTCGCCGCTGGACGAGGAAGAGCCGCCAATTCCCGAAGAAGCGACGCGACACGTCCCGGCAGTCGAACCAGAATCGATCACGCCAGCGCGCTTCGTTGACGCGGTCGCAGAAGGCTCCGCGACCCCTGGCGGCGGCGCAGTCGCGGCGCTGTCCGGGTCGTTGAGCGCGGCCCTGGCCGAAATGGTCGCGCGGCTCACCGCCGGAAAGAAGCGTTACGCCGAGGTCGAGCAAACGATGAACGCGGTCGCGGCGGCAGCTTCGGACCTGCGCGCGCGCTTGATGGCGGCCATCGACGAGGACATTGCAGCGTTCGACGCGGTGATGGCGGCGTACCGGATCGACAAAGATGACCCCGCGCGCCCAGCAGCGATCCAGACCGCGATGATCGGCGCGGCGGACGTGCCGCTCAACGTGGCGCGCATGGCGGTCGAGGCGATGCAACTGGCGGAGCAGGTCGCCCGCCTGGGGAATCACACCGCCGCCAGCGACGCAGCGGTCGCCACGCTGATGGGCCTGGCAGCAGTCGAAGGCGCGGGATTGAACGTACGCGTCAACGCGGCCAGCTTCGAGGATCGAGCGCTTGCGACCCGCTATCAGGACGACGTCACCGCGTTGCTCAAGCAAGCGCGAACCCTGCGCGATTCGGCAATCAGCATCGCTGAGGAGCGCGCGGGCATTGCGTCGTGATCGACTGGGAATGGGTGGGGGATTGGGCGCTGTGATCAACCGGAGTGCTCGGCTTCTCGCGCTGCTGGCCGGGCTGGCAGCGCTCATTATGTTGTGGACCGGCGCGGTCCGGCAGGCCGAGGCCACACCGCCGCGCCAGGGCAACGCGCCAGCGCCCACATTCACCATTCCGCCCACCAACACGCCGCGCCCGACGTATACCCCAGCGCCAACCCCGGTCGCCAGCCCGACGCCGCACCTCGACACCCCGCGCAAGGTGGTCGATCACTACGTCTTCGGGCGGCCCTTCCCACGCGATCCGGACAATATCATCCACGATTTCGCGGCGCGCACCTACCCCTATGGCTCGACCAATTATGGCGGGCTGGCGACCCATCACGGCATCGATATCCAGAACCCACAGGGCACGCCGGTCCTGGCGATCGGCAGCGGAACGGTCTTCTACGCCGGGGAAGATGTTACGAAGGTGCTCGGCCCGCAGCCAGACTTCTACGGCAATGTCGTGGTGATCGAGCATGACGTGGTGCTGGCCGATGGGCGGGGCGTCTATTCGCTCTATGGGCATCTGCTCAAGGTCGGCGTGGAAACGGGGCAGCGCGTCGAGCAGGGCGAGCGGATCGCGTGGGTTGGCGGGACCGGTGTGGCGCTTGGCGCGCACCTGCACCTCGAAATCCGCGTTGGCGATCCGACCGACTATGGCAGCACGGTCAATCCAGAACTGTGGATCCGCCCCTGGCCGACCTACGGCACCATCGCCGGGCGGCTGGTCGACGCGAGCGGCGCGCGCGTGTACGAGGCGATGATCGAGTTTCAGATGAAGGATCGCTCCGGTCCGGTGCGCAACACGTTCAGCTATGCGGACACCTCGGTCAATCCGGATCCGATCTTTGGCGAGCATTACGCGCGCGGTGACCTGCCGGATGGGGAGTATGACGTCTCGGTGAAAGTGGGCGGGACAATCCGCTGGCGCGGCACCGCAATCGTCGAGCCGGGCAAAACTACATGGCTGGATATTCAGTTGAAGTAGGGATGTAGTAAGCCCCGCCCGCTGTCATCCCTCAAGTAAACGGGCGCAGCAAGCTGCGCCCCTACACCGGCCATCATCCTACTCACCGCTAGTCGCTCGCGCGCCAGCGCCACACCCCGCCGACCATCGTGCCGAGCACGCGTACCGTCAGGAGTTCGTCCGGCGGAAGCGCGAACAGATCGCGGTCGAGCATCACCAGATCGGCCAGGAACCCCGGCGCCAGCATCCCGAGGGCGCGCTCCAACCCCGCCGCGTACGCCGGCCCCTGTGTGTACGCGCGCAGCGTCGTGTCCACGTCCAGGCGCTGCTCCGGATACCAGCCATCCGGCCCCGGCGATCCATCCGGGCGGCGGCGCGTCACAGCCGCGTAGATGCCCATCAGCGGATCGAACGGCTCGACCGGCGCATCTGAGCCAAACGCGAGCACCGCGCCCGCCTCTTGCTGGAGCCGCGCGTTATAGCCCAGGCGCGCGCGCGCGCCCCAATAGCGATCGGCCATCTCCCAGTCGGACGTAGCGTGGATCGGCTGCATCGACGCGATGATTTGTAGCTCACCCAGGCGGCCCACGTCGTCGGGATGCACCAGTTGGACGTGTTCGATCCGGTGGCGGCGCGCCTGCGGTGGGATTCCGCGCGCGGCCTCTTCCTGGCGGACCGCTTCGTACACGTCGAGCACGTCATGCACCGCACGGTCACCGATGGCGTGAATGGTCGATGGCAGGCCCGCCGCGCTCGCCCGGCTCACCCATTCGTACATCTGCTCTTTGTCCGTGACGACGATGCCGGTGTTGTCCGGCTCGCCCTCATACGGCGCGATCATCGCTGCCGTGCGCGGGCCAAGCGCCCCATCCGCGAAGATCTTCAGCCCGCCGATCCGCAGCCACTCGTCGCCGAAACCCCAGCGGATGCCAAGCGCGTGCGCGTGCTCGATGTACGGATCGTTGATATTCTTCACCACGCGCAGCCCTAGCTCGCCCCGCTCGCGGAGCAGTTGCAGGGCGATCAGGCAGCTCGGATCATCGAAATCGTGGATGCCGGTCAGCCCTGCCGCCCACGCTTTCCGCTGCGCCTCGGCCATGAGGTCAGCCGTTTGCTCTGGCGTCATCGGGGGGATCTTGCGCTCGACCAGGACCATCGCGGGCGCTTCGAGCAGCAGCCCCGTCAGCCGCCCGGACGCGTCACGGTGCAAGCTGGCGCCGGGGGGATCGGGTGTGTTCGCTGTCAGGCCCGCCGCGCGCAATGCCGCCGAGTTCACCCAGGCGGCGTGCCCACTTTTCGCGGAGAGATAAACCGGGTGGTGCGGCGCGACCGTGTCGAGATCAGCGGCGGTCGGAAAGGACGAGTCCGCCCAGTACGCCTGCGACCAGCCCTGCCCCACGATCCACTCGCCGGGCGGCGTGCGCTGCGCGCGCTCCGCGACACGGCGCAACGCCTCGTCCTTGCTGGGCACTTCGAACACGTCCACATGCGCGAGACTGTGCGCGACGCCTTCCCAGTGAATGTGTGCATCGGTCAGGCCAGGGATGATCGGGCGGCCTTCGACATCTTCGAGAACGGTGTCCGCGCCCGCCAGCGCGCGGATCGTGTCGTCGTCACCCACTGCGAGAATCCGCCCGCCGCCTATCGCGAGCGCCGTGGCGCGCGGCTGCGCCGGGTTCAGCGTGACAATCTGGGCGTTGTAGAGGATGCGCTCGATCATCGGGATCGCTCCATCACCGGATAACCTGAGCGAGAAGTAGGGCGTTAGCGTTTAGGTGGGGCGCTGACGGCGTTGAGCGCCTGCGCAACCTCGTCGGGCGTCGGCGCGCCGGTGAACCCGCGCCGCGTGACCGAGTTCGCCGCCAGCCGCGCCGCGACATCCAGCGCGCGCCACAGATCGCCAAGCTGGTGGCGGACGATGTGCAGCGCCGTCGCGAAGACATCTCCCGCGCCGGTTGGATCGACCTGCTCCGCCGGATACGCGTCGTAGGTGTGCGGCTCGCCCTGAATGTAGACGGTCCCGCCTTGCTCAGCGCGCGTCATGACCATCACCGGCGCCAGCTTGGCGAACACCGCTTCCAGCCCTGGATCGTGGCGGATGTCCTCAACGCTGAGGACGGTCAGATCGGCGCGCGGCAGCACATGCTCGGCGGCGTCCCAATGCACCTGGCGCACGCGGCCATCCGGCTCGCGGTGACGCATCCAGCCCTGCGGCGTGACGCACAGCGGCGTCTGCGCGAAGAGGTCCGCGAAGGCCGGCTCGACTTCGTAGGCGATCGGCCCGAAATGCACCTGCCGCGCCCGACGCCACGCGGGTGGCAGCATCGAGACTTCGAGCGTGCGCGCGCGGTGATACATATACTGCACGCGTCCATCTGGCGTGTAGATGTTCTCAAACGTGGTCGTATGCTCGGCGGGGATGTTGACGACCATCACCCCTTCGGGCAGCCGCTCCAACAGCGGTTCGTCCGGCGCGCAACTGGTCAGCAGCGCGACCTTCAGCCCGAAGCCGGACGCCGTATGCGCTGCGTAGGAGACGGTTCCCCCCAACTGCGGCCCGTAGGGCGTGACGTCGTGCGTGATGTGACCGATCAGCAGGTAATCCGGGACGATCTCGGTGGCTTTGGGCATCGGTTATCTCGCTCGAGTCGGCGAACCATTTGCTCGCGCATAGCCAGAGAGTCAGCGCGCACGTGCAGGCCGCTCAATATCAGATAAGTGACTAACAACATGCCGCCACCCGGTGGGTCGCGGCATAAGACAGCGAGCTAGTTCCCTTTAGCGCTGGCGCGGGACGATCGTGACCTTGCGGTGCTCCCCCTCGCCCACGCTCTCGGTCGTGACATCTGGGTGATCGCGCAGCGTCAGGTGGACGATGCGGCGCTCGTACGGTGACATCGGCTCCATCGACACAGTGCGCCCGCTTTCTTGCGCCTGATCCGCGAGCCGCAGCGCGAGGCGGCGTAGCACCTTCTCGCGGCGTGCCTTGTAGCCCTCGACGTCGAGCACGATATTCGCGCGGCGCTCCAAATCACGGCTGGCGATCAACCGCGTGATGTATTGCAGCGCAGCGAGCGTCTCGCCCCGGCGCCCAATCAACGCGCCAAGATCGCGACCGCGAACTTGCAGCACCCACGGCGCCTGCTCGCCTTCGGCAGGCTCGGCCCTGAACACGACCACTTCCGCCGGAATATGCATCTTGGCGAGTAGCTCTTGCAGCGTGGCGCGGCCTACGCGCGCGTCCTCGTCCCACTCAGCTTCGGGTGTGGGCGTGGCTTGTTCGGCGTCCTCTTCCGGCTCGTCGACGCGCTCCACCGTGACCGGACGCGTGCGCGCGGGGCGGGGCTGCTCTTCAGCGCGCGGCTCGGGTTCCGGACGCGGCGCAGGCGCGGGCGGAGCTTCGGGCGCGGGCGGCGCCTGATAACGCGGCGGGGCCGCCGTGGTGAGACGAATACGCGCCTGACGCGCTCCCAGGCCAAGGAGGCCCCGGCTCGGTTCTTCCAAAATTTCGACGATCACGCTCTCGCGCGCGACATCCAATTGCGCAAGGCCAATCTCAATCGCCGTCTCAATATCGGCGGCACTCGTTTCGACAGACCGCGTTTCGCTCATGGCACCCCCTTTACGGGTAAAGAATCAACTCTTGGCTTTGCTCTTGGTCCGCGGCTCCGCGCGCGTATCACGGATTCCGGCGCGCTTGGGTTTCACAATCGGAGCCATGGCGGCGCTAGGCCGCGCGGCGGGCTGTTGAGCTTTCTGCGGGCGCGCGGGTTTATCTGCGGCGCGCTTCGCCTTCTTCTTCCCTTCGCGGCGCTTGGGCATCTCGTCAGCCGGAGCGTCGTCCGCGCTCACCGCTTCCGAATCAACGACTTTCGGCGTGTCTTCTTCGGGCACGCGCCCAGCCATCCGCTTAAAATCGATCCGGCCCATCGCCGCATACTGAGCTATACCGATCAGGTTCGACGCGATGAAGTAGATCGACAGCCCCGACGCAAACGACAGCGAGAACACGCCGAACATCAGCGGCATGATCGTCGTCATCTGGCGAGTCATTGCCGCCGCCTGATCGCCCTGCCCACCACTAGAAGACGACGAGGCAGGCATTAGCAGCTTCTGCTGAAGCCATGTGGTCACCACAACCAGCACCGGCAAAATGTAGAGCGGGTCCGGCACGGCGAGGTTCAGCCACAGGAAATGACTCTGTAATGGGACCTGCGACGCGAGGCTCGGAACCCACAGGCGGCCTGACAGGTCCAGCAACTCCAGCGGCGTGGCCGCCAGCGTGGCGACAATCGCGCGGTACAACCCGATCAGGATCGGGAACTGGATCAGCAGCGGGAGACACCCGGCCAGCGGGTTGACGCCGTACCGCTTGTAAAGCTCCATCTGCGCCTGCGCGGCGCGCTCGCGGTCGTTCTTGTACTTTTCCTGGATGCGCTTCAGCTCGGGCTGGAGCTCCTGCATCGCCTTGGTCGAGCGCTGCTGCTTGAGCGTCAGCGGCATAGTCGCCAGGCGGACCAGGACGGTAAAGACCACGATCGCCAGTACGACGTTACCCCCCAGCACCTGGTATAAGAACAGCAGGATGGTGATGAAGGGATTGATGATTAGATCAAACATGGCTGGGTGCCTTCACACTCATTCGCTTTTGGGGGCCGGGCTTAATCGTTACCATACGACCACGCTCCCTCGCCGTTCGTGACGTTCAGAGCGACGATCAAGCGCTCTTTTTTATCGGTCCCGGCGACGATATGCGTCGTATCGTCATCTTCGTCGGACACGCTGATCAGCTCGGTGAGGACCTTCGCCTCGACGTTTGTGGACCACACCTCAGCGCCGCTTTCCGCAATCCGGGCGAAGATGCGCCCATCTTCTGCGCCGACAATCACCAGATTATCGATCACCAGCGGCGTGCCGCGAATCGCTTCCGGCGTCGGGGTGACCTTCCACGCCTGCGTCAGCGTGCCCTCGCCAATTTCCACAGCGTACAGGTTGCCGCCGAGGTCCCCAATATACAGCCGGTTGCCATCCAGCGCCGGATGGCTCCAGACCCATTCTTCCGTCTGGAAGCGAGCCGCGATTGAGGCGGATTCCAGATCCACCGCGACCACGCCCTTGCCAAACGTCCCGAGATAGACGCGCTGGTTTTCGGCGTCATACAGCATATTGCCCGACGCCGCGCCGCCCAGGTTCAGGCTCCAATACTCATTGCCGGACTCCGGATCGAGCGCATAGAGGTTGTGGTCCAGCGAGGACACCAACAGCAGAGGCGTGCCGTCCGGGCTGCTTTCGGCGTCGAGATAGAGCGGCGTGCCCCACACCCCGTGATCGGTCTCGAACGTCCACACCTCAGACGCGTCTTCCCGCGCGACCGCCACCACATTGCGGCTGCCCAGGCCAAAGAACGCGAGGTCCGGGCTGAGCGCCACGCCGCTGATCACGCGATCTGGCGCTTCGGGAGACAGCGGCCCGACGAGCGTTTCGCGCTCCGGCTCATATACCCACTGGCTGGTGCCCGTTTCGGAGTCGATCGCGTGCAGGCGGCCATCATAGTCACCCACATAGACGCTACCATTGTCCGCGACCGGCTGGGCGTAGAACTGAGCGTTGCGCGAGTCCTCGTCGGGATACTCCCACAGCACCGCGCCGCTGGCCGCGTTCAGCGCGACCACGCTCCGGTCATAGGCGACGAAGAGCTTCTCGCCGCTCTGGTTCGTGCTAAGTCCGGCCCAACTGCCACCGGCCACGCCACCACACGCTGCCAGCGCAACCGCCAGAATCAGCAATATCCCCAGCCGCAGGCGGGGGCGCTTGTTTTTCAAGGGGAAGATAGTCAATGCTGTTTCCCTGACACTCATTTTGGCGGGACGGTCTGTCCTACGGAACCGGATCATAGCCGCCGGGGCTGAGCGGGTGACAGCGACCAATCCGCCGCAGCCCAAGCCAGCCACCCTTCAGCAGGCCGTGTTTCACGATCGCCGGGTACGTATAGTGCGAGCAACTTGGATCAAACCGGCAGCTTGGTGGCAGCATCCGCGAGAATGTGCGCTGGTAAACCCGGATCGCGAACAAGCCGAGAGCTTTCATTCTGCTCGATCCTCCAACTCACCTTCCCACAGACCAGCCCGGCGTAGCAGCGTGCTCACTGCGTCCTGCACGCTAGCGAACGGCTCCCCAGCGATAGCGTCCCGCGCGATAAACACCATATCGTGCCCGCTTCGCAGCGCCGGGTGCGCCTGCCGGACCGCTTCACGCAATACGCGCCGTACGCGATTTCGTCGGACCGCATTCCCCAACCGCTTTCCTGTGATGAATCCGTAGCGATTGTGGGGCAGGGCATTGGGCGCGACGCTGAGAATCACGAAGGGATGGCGCCAGACTCGCCCGGATGTGCGGAGACGTGCGAAATCTTCTTTGCGGCGCAGTCGCAAGGGGCGCTGCATAGCAGCAAGCTCATAGACCCTGAACTAGTCGCTGTTCCAGTTGATCTTCTTGATGTGGTTGTTCATCTTCGGCGCGAGCAGCTTGCGGCCCTTCGCCCGGCGAGCCTTGAGCACCCTGCGCCCAACGCGCGTGCTCATCCGCTTGCGAAAACCGTGCACGCGAACCCGACGACGTTTCTTCGGCTGGTAGGTACGCTTTGGCATTGGTAGTGTCCTCTTTCAAAAAACGCGCACGAGGGCGCGGGTTCGACAACTCATGCAATTCGCGCGGCCCTCAGCACCGGCGCGGCGGGCCTGCGCCTTGCGATCGAGAGGGCAAGTATAGCGTATGGCCCCTGGCCGGTCAAGCGTGCATTCCCACGCCAGACACTCATTCTAATACATCCGATAGCCGCCCGTTCAGCGCGTGCCGCAGGCGGTGTTCTAACTCACTGAGCAGGATCGCGGTCGCGCCCCAGACGCGGTGCCCGCACACGTCGTACCAGGGCACACGCAGGCTGTAGCCCTCGAACGCCCAATCCTCAACGTGCTTGCGCGGCGCCTCGAACAACCACGTGATCGGGCAGTCCAGCACCTCGACCACCTCATCGGGCTGTGGTTGCCAGCGCCGCACCTCGGGCAGCCAGCCGACAAACGCCGCCACTTCAAAATCGCTCGGCGGAATATACAGTGGCATCAGCTCGCCCAGGACTTCGATCTCCGGCCCCTCGCCGAGTTCTTCCGCCGCTTCGCGTAAAGCGGTCTGCACCGGGGTTTCGCCTGGCTCTCGCGCGCCGCCCGGCAGGCTGATCTGCCCGCTGTGTACGTCGGCGGCGTTTTCAGCGCGGCGGATAAGCGGAAAGCTGAGGCCCTGCTCGCCAGAAGTCAATAGCACAATCACGCTGCCCTGGTGCGGCTGGCCGGGTCGGTTCGACGGGCGGCGCAGCACGCGCGGCTGGGGCGCCATCCGCCGCTGCGCTTCGAGCGCGTCAAAGCCTTCCAGCGACAGCGCGGCGCGCACATCGTCGAGCGTAATCGACGCTGCGAGCGTGTCTCGACCGCTCACGCAACGTACCACGCGCGCCGCTTGCGGAGCGAGATCCCCGCGTCGGTTTCGTCGCGGCGCGTAGCGCGCACGCGCCCGCGTGGGTCGATGTGGATCTGGCCGGCCTGCTGCAACCGCGCGAACTCTTCCGGCGTGATATCGGGCGCAGGCTCGCCGCCCAACCGCTCCAGGCGCGAGCCAAGATCGTCATCCGTCGCGGGGGTTTCCGGCGTGACGGGCGTCTCATCAACCACTTTCGGCGGCTCATCTGGCGGCGCTTGCGGCGGCAAACTCTGCTCAGGTGGCGTCTGCTCAGGCGGTGTGGGCGCAGCCGGTTCTTCGACCGGCGGCTGGTCGTTCATGGGAGTCTGCTCATCGGTCATCTTGCGCGTTTCCTTCTTCTTTCAAGCGGTCGGCGGGCGGGCCGTTCGACAGCGCCTCATCCTCTAGCGATATATTGCCCAACGCGGCCAGGTCATCCAGCGACACCGTGTTCGCGGCGGCGCGTGGCTGGCGGCAGCCGCACACCAGGCAATCCGGGTTGCACGGCACGGATACCCACTCCGCGCCATAGGGCGGCGTGATGCGCCCCTCGTAGATCTCAAGCTGGCGATTGGCGAGGATCACTGTGTTACCGGGCATTTCGACGTGCGCTTCGGTGTCTTCCAGCAGCGCGTTGAGCGCCAGATCCGCCTGCGCGCCTGCCACCCGCACCACGTGAATCCACAGCCCTGGCTCGGCTGCCAGCGTGCCATCCGGGCCGATCATACCATAATCTAGCTCGGCTTCCGGCCCAACCGGCTCGGCCAGCCCTTCGCGCAGATGCTCTGCCCAGCAGGCGTAGCACGGCCCGTCGTCGGGGCGAATGACGCAGACATCTCCGCCTTCGCCGCGTTCATACACGCCCGCATATACCGCGATGCGTCCCGCCGCGAGGCACGCCTGATTGATCGCATACTTTGGCCTTTCGGCGTCCACGCCCACCACGACCAGATCCATCTCGGCCAGCTTCTCGAGATGGTCCTCGATCCGCCCGTGAATGGACTCGACGAAAGCGTCCGGATTCCGCTGGTAGATCAAATCAGCGACGGCAGCGGCTTTCGTCTGCCCGACGTAGCGGCGGTCGGCGGCGTGGCGGACCACGTTCGCCGGCTCCAGCACGTCATCGTCGATCAGAATGAAGCGGCCTACGCCGCTCATCGCCAGCGCGACCGCGGCGAAGCTGCCACCCGAGCCCAGCCCGATAATCCCAACCGTCCGCTCTCGAAGGTAAGCCAGCGTTCCTTCACCCAACAACCGCTCGACACGATCCCAACTCATGAAACGCTGTCCTTCGCTTCTACGTCCGGCGCGCTCGAAGCGGCTGCGCTGTCGTTCACAGGCGCCGAAGGCTCGCGTTCGTCCGACGATTTGTGTGTCTCCTCGACATGCCGCGCCAGTTCCAACAGCGTGCGCTTGGTATCCCATTCCCACGACGGAAGCTGCGTGAGCATCAGCGGGCGCGACGCCTGATACAGCTTCTCGAACACGTCTTCATCTTCGGCCACGCTGACCAGCGGGGATACGCGCACCGCCGGCATCTCGTACGGATAATCCGCCGAGGTTACCAGCAGCAGAACGTGCGTCGCGCCGGGGCGGTACACCGCAAAGCAGACCTCATAAGGCGGGCGGCCATCCGCATCCCAGCGCACGATATCGACGCTGTATCCCTCGCGCGTCAGCATCCGAAGCTCTTGCTCAAAGCGGCTTGGTTGCGCCAGGTGCCAGCTAATCGCCGGGAGCCCCGGCAGCCGGTCATCGGCCCACACCTTGGGCACGACCGGCACGAAGCTCTTACGGCGCTTGCTCATATACCAGAAATCGACGCGGATCGTCCAGCCCGACTCGTGATCGCGCAGAATGATGGCGTTCGGCGCCAGCGGCGGCTCGGCAGGCAACTCCGGCTCCGCAGGCGCGTCCTCAGTTTGAGCGGGCTCCGCGCTTGCGCTGGGGAGGGTTTCGGCGGCTTCCTCCGCATCAGTTGGCACGGCGTCCGGCGCGGCCTCCGGCGGAGCAGAGCCAGTGTGCGCCGCCATGCGCCCCGCTTCCTCTGACGCGGAGACATCCGCCGCCGCTTCTGCGCCTTCCGCTTCCGGCGCGGGTGGCTCAGGCGCCAGCGGATACAGCGTCACAATCGGCGCGACAAGGTGCTCAATCGGCGTTTCGCGGTCCTCGATCATGCGGCGCGCGGTCGCGGCATCGCCCCCGGACGGGGCGATCATATCGCCGGGCTGCTTATGCCAGTCGCCCACGTGCGCCAGCGGAAAGTCCCACTTCGCGGCAACCGCGTTGCCATACGACGGACGGCGCAGCTCGCGAAACGCTTCCCAGTTGTAAAACAGCCAGTCGAAGACATCGCCCTGCCAGTCGTCCCCCTGCTCGAACATCCCCCACTCGCGGACGGCATCTTCACCCGGCCCGATCGTATCAAGGATGTAGATGTCCGGCTCGGGGTGGCCCTGCGTGGGCACGACAAACCCGATCAGCGCTTCGCCGGTCTCCGGCTCCGGATAGAGCAGCGCGCCTCGCCGAATCTTGTCCATCACCCGTTGGGCGACGATGATGCGCGGCATATCGCGCGGGCCCTCACGCCCCGAGTCGCTCTTCTGCTCGTCCATCACCATCGCATTCTCCTCCTGCGCCGCGTGTCCTTCACCGGCGGCATCCGTTCTTCCACGCCCGGCCAAACGCTGGTCGCGCGCCAGGTGTAATACGCGTAAAGCCACTGTATCGCCCAGCCAGCCACTGTGACCGCGGTCGAGGTGCTGGGGTTCCAACCATACGTCACGCCATCTTTCGGGTTAAACAAGCACAACTGCCCGTCCTCGTACTGGTGCTTCTCGCTATAGACGTTCGGCTTGAGCACGTACGCTTCCGCCGGGCGATTGGGATAATCCTCAGGATAGACGATTTTCAGCGTGTGCACTCGCTGAGGAATGCCCGCCAGGTTGATCTCCACATCGCCTACCCAGTAGAGCAGATCGCGCCGGGGCACGGTCAGGCGGAACGTGTCCGCAAAAGTGGCGCGCATCATCTCCACTTCCAGGCGCAGGCGGTTTGAAACATGATTGCGCGTGCCCCACCAGGCTTCCTTTGCCATACGTCCCTTTCCTCTAAATCCTTCCTATCGCGCGCCGCGCCCGTAACCGGCGCGCTGAGTAGATCCGGCTATTCTTCCTGATCCGACAGCAGATCCGACAGGCTCACGGCCTCGCGCTGGCGAGCGTTGAGCGCCTGCTGCAGCGCGTCGGACAGCTCGCCGTCGCTGGCGACATACTGCTGAATCGTCCCGCCACCGACCGGATGCCAGCCAAAGCGATGCGCCGCGAGCAGCGTCCCGGCAGCCAGAACGCGCAGCATCCAGTCCTCAGGCACGATCGCCTTGCCTTCCAGTGGCAGCCACGTGCCCGGCAGAACGGTGTTTCGCCCGCTGTGGAAATCGTACTGGGCCTCGTCCGCATAGCGCAGCCGCCCCTCGTGATCGATCAACTCGAAGCGGACATCGCCGCTAGCGGCATAGGGCAGCACCAGGTCCGCAAACGGGCGGACATAGCGTGTGTCCATCAGCACACCGCCCGAGCGCACCAGCTTCGGCTCGTTGGTCTGCCGGTACGCCAGCAGGCCGATATCGACCACCTGCACGTACTCGCTGCTCGGCTCGTATCCGGCGCGCGCCATCGCTTCCCAGGCGGCATCGGTTGGCTCGATCTTGCGGCGCGCTGCGCGGCGACCGCGCGTGCCTGCTCTCGTCGAGGTTCTCGCCTGGCTGAAAAATGCATATAGCGCGAACAGCACGAATAAAACGAAAATCAGCAGGAACAGATCGTCCACGAGGACCATAGACCGCCTCGCTTGCCCCGCTAGCCTTTATGCTGCTGGCGGCTTTGCGCGCGCAGCAGTTCTTCCAGGCTCAGTGGCAGGGATGTGTCTTCCTCGTCGGCGCCGCGCCAGACGCGCTCGCGCAGCTCGCCATCGGCGGCCATCTGGCGTCGCCGCATCGCCAGCGACGGCGTCAGGCTGAAGCCGTGCACGCCTAACATCCCGCTGTCGATCTCGAAATGCACGCTCCACGCGCCAGGCTGCAAGTCACCCTGCTTGTTGCGGCGGATCGGCAGCCGGTAATCCGGCAGGATCGCGTTTTCGCCCGGCTGCAGCCACTTGTCCGCCTCGTAGACGTACTGCGGCTCGCCACTCTCGTCGCGCAGTTCAAAGCGCACGCGCCCCACGCGGTTGGCGAGCGGCTCCGGCACGTTCACAATCGCAAAGGGCCGCAGCCCGTCGTCGTCCAACGAGATAAACCGCCCGCGCCGCAGCGACAGGCCGTCGGGGCGCGGCTCGTCCACGATCAGGCCAATGTCCATTAAGCGGATCAGGGCGTCATAGCGCGGGTGCGTACGGGCGCGGGCCATCGCCTCGCGCGCCACCTCGGATGGCTCGACTTCCGGCTCGCGACGGGCGGGCAGTGCCTCGATCAACGTCTCGACATCCACGTTCCGCGCGATCGCCACCACCAACAGCAGATACGCCGCCAGCAACGCGGCGCCCACCAACGTGGGGACGCTCCCGGCGATCAGCGTGAGCGCGAGCGCCAGCCCGACGATCAACAGCCAGACGATCGTGCCGCGATGACTCTGTCGAAACATGCGTTTACCCTTTACCTCGCCCCGCTGGCCGCGCCGGTGACGCAGCCACATGCCCCCAACGATCTCGATTGTAACGCACTCTCAAAATCTGTACGTATCCCAGGCGCGCCAGGTTGCGCGCAGACTACCCTGGCAGCGCGGCGCGCCAGACGGTATTGTTAGGCGCAGATCTCACTCTGAATACATAACTGAGGAATGTCGATGACCACGCCGCACCCTGCCCCAGAACTTTCGCCCGACGAGCAGCAGCGTTACGCCCGACACCTGATCTTGCCGCACGTGGGCGCCGAGGGTCAGCGCCTTCTCAAACAGGCGCGCGTGCTGGTTGCGGGCGCGGGCGGGTTGGGCAGCGCCAGCGCGCTTTATCTGGCAGCGGCGGGGGTGGGAACGCTCGGCCTTGTCGATCACGATGTGGTGGACGCGAGCAACCTTCAGCGGCAAGTGATTCACGGCGTAAGCACGCTCGGTATGCCGAAGGTTGAGTCGGCGGCGCGTCGCCTGCGCGATCTGAACCCGCACGTGCGCATCGAGCTGCACCACACGCGCCTGACACGGCACAACGCGCTGAACATCATCCGCGACTACGATCTGGTCGTCGATGGGACGGATAACTTCCCGGCGCGCTATCTGCTCAACGACGCGTGCGTCCTGCTCGGCAAGCCGCTGGTCTATGGCAGCGTCTTCCGCTTCGAGGGGCAGGTCAGCGTCTTCGGGCTGGCGGATGGGCCGTGCTATCGCTGCCTGCTGCCGGAGCCACCCCCGCCCAACAGCGTCCCGTCCTGCGCGGAAGCGGGCGTGCTCGGCGTGCTGCCCGGCACGATCGGCACGCTGCAAGCGACCGAAGCGCTCAAGCTTATCCTCGGCGCGGGGGACGTCCTCAGCGGGCGGCTGCTGCTCTACGACGCGCTCGACATGACCTTCAATACGATCACACTGCCGAAGCGCGCAAGCTGCCTGGCGTGTGGCGACAACCCGACCGTCACCGCGCTGATTGATTACGACGCCTTCTGCGGGGTATCCGGCGATCCCATACCCGCCGAACAGACGCCGCACCAGATCAAAGCGCGGCTGGACGCGGGCGAGCCGCTCATCCTGCTGGACGTGCGCGAGCCATTCGAGCTTCAGATCAGCCGCCTGGACGGCGCGCGGAATATCCCCATGAGCGAGATCAACGCCCGCTGGCAAGAGATCCCGCGCGATCAACCGGTCGTAGTGTTCTGTCACACCGGCGTGCGCAGCGCGAACCTGATCGCGGCGCTGCGCGAGGCAGGCTACGACAACCTGATCAATCTGGCGGGTGGGATTGACGCGTGGTCACGCGAGGTCGATGCGTCGGTGCCGCGCTATTGAGACAAGAGCAGCAGTTAGCCGTCAGCGGTTAGCAGGAACCCGATGAAGCGCGGCCCGTTCGGATAATCGATAGGGCAGCCGAGCAAAACGGGCGCAGCGAGCTGCGCCCCTACCTATCGTGACCTTTCGCGGCCTGCAATCGCTCTTTCCTCGCTAACAGCTAGCGGCGAATCGCTAACTCCTTCCGCTAGCTCTCGTCCATCGACGCCGAGGCGTAGGCGCGGACATCAGTCTCTGGCAGCATCAACGTCACGCCCGCGTTAGTGAGGCGTTCCTGGCGGGTCTTGGCGCGGGTCAGCAGACGGCGCGCTTCGACGTTGTCCGGCAGGCGCTCAGCCGCCTCTTCCAGCAGTTGCACCACGCGGTTGAGCTGCGGCGTGTCATTCATCAACATGCGACCCAGCGCAAGCAAGCTCTCGCCGATTGCCTCTTGATCGTTCAGTTCGAAGGCGACGTGCAACGCGTGCCGGTATGCCGACTGCGCGCCCATATAGTCACCGCTTTCTTCCTGCACGCTGCCCATGCGCGACAGCACTTCGAAGAACTGCCGCTGGTCGCCCGATGCTCGCGCCACCGCTACCGCGCGGCGGTAAGTCCGGCGCGCGGCGGTCCAATCGAGCAGTTCCGCCTGCGCCACACCAAGCTTGTCCAGCACCTCGGCCAGCAGATCGCCACGCTGCACCCGCTCAAAGATCGGCACGGCCTGCTCTAGCACCGCGATCGCGTCTTGCGGGCGCCCGGTGTCCATATACAGCGCGCCGAGCCGGTCGAGCGTCTGGCCGATCTCCAGCCACGCTTCGCTGGGGCGCAGCGCGCGAATCGCCTCTTGGAACGCAACCTCTGCCCCCTCGGTGCGGCCAAGCTCTGCCTGCAAGTCGCCAAGCAGCATCAGCAGCTTGCCCTCGCGCTGCGGGTCGTCGAGTTGTTCGGCGAGCAACATGCCGCGATCGACATAATTGAGCACGTTCTCATAGTCGGAGCGTTCCAGGCTCAGCGCGGCGAGCGCTTCCAACGCTGCCAGCTCGTCGCTCACGTCATTGTTCGCCTGATACGTCTCCAGCGCCTGGGCGTAATAGGCGATGGCGTGCTCGGTGTCGTGCGCCTCGGCGGCGGTCTGCGCCATGTGCCGCATCCGCGCCGCGTCCGCGCGAGAGAGCGGCGCAGGCTCGGCGGGCGTCTCTTCAGGCATTGAGGGCGGCGTGGGGGCGCTGTCCGGCGGGACGCTCGCCTCGGCAACCGGCTCAGCCAGATCTGGCTCCGGCGCTTCATCCAGTTCAACGGGTTCGTCAAACGTCTCGTCAAGCGGCTCGTCAATCGGCTCGCTGGCCTGCTCAAGCGCGGTAGTCAGGTCCTCGATCGCGGCGTCGGCCTCGTCCAGCGGTTCCAGATCAGTCGAATAGTCCAGCCCGGCGGGTAGCGTATCCTGCTCGGCAGAGATCGGTTCTGGCTCCGGCGCGGCAGGCGTTTCTTCAACAGGCGCCTCGGCGTCCACAGGCGGCGCTTCTTCCTGGGCTGGCGCTTCCGCAACTGGCGCTTCCTCGCGAGGCGCATACGCCGCAAGAGCAGGCTCCGGCACATCTTCCTCGACCGGCTCATGCGCCCACGCCAGCAGCGGCACGCTCGCCGCAGCCGGCTCATCAAGTAGATGCCACATCCATTTTAATTCGGTCTGGAAGCCGCGCCGCGCCGCGAAATCATCATCACCGGACGGGTCAAGTCGCAACACCAGTTCTTCAAGCTGATCCGTGCGGTTGTGCCGCGCCGCATAGCGCGCCGCCGCCAGCATCGCGCCGAACTCCGCCGCGAGCCGGTCATGGTTCGCCCGTTCGTTGGCGCGCGTCTGCTGCTTGACATAGCTCAGCAAGCCGGATAGATGCCGGGCGCGCAGCGAATCGAGTTGCCCTTTGCCGCGCAAGAACGCCTTGGCGAAGTGCCGTACCAGCGCATGCGCCTTGTAGTATGGCTCGCCATAGACCGTGTACGACGACGCGAAGCCGCGCCGGACCAACTGGCGTAGCGCTGGGCGGAGCGTCTCCACGGGCGCCTCAGCGACTTCGGCCAGCAGCGCCTCGCTCACTCCGGCGCCGAACGACGTTCCCAACAGGAATAGTGTGCCTTGCAGCGCAGACGGCAGCAAGCGATATGCGCCCATGATCACCGCCAGCATGCGGTTCACTGCGCCGCGCGGCATCTCTGGCAAGCGATCACGGAACTCACCCGGCGACAACCCGGACGCGGCGAGCGCGTGGCCCGCTATGGCGAGCGCCAATGGATAGCCGCCGGTAACATTCGCCAGACGGTTGAACTCGCTCACATCGGCGTCAACTTCCGGGCCAGATGTCAGGATCAGCAACGCCTCGCTGTCGTCGGGGTTCAGCGGCTCGATGGGGTAGCTTTCCCACGGCCCCTGGCCGCGATGCGCGTGCGTCAGAATCACCGGCAAATCCGCGCAGCAGGCGTCCACAAACGCGCGTGCGGCGGGCAGGTTCACGACCCCATCCAGCACAATCAGCGGGCGATGCGCGCGGATCAACTCGCGCACGGTCGCGGTCTGATCGTCCTGCGCGCTGTCGGGTCGCAACGCCACGCCATAGGCGCGCGCCACGCGCACCAGCAACGAGCGCAGTGAGTCCTCAGCCAGGTCCAGCCACAGCACGCCGCCATCCGAGCCAGTCCGCTCGGCAGCGACTGCCGCCGCCAGCGATGATTTGCCGCTGCCGGGCGCGCCATAGAGCAAGATCGGCTGGTTCGCTTTGAGGGCGAGATGCACCGCCGCGATATCGGCGTCACGGCCCAGCATCAGGTCCGGGGCACGAACCGGCAGGTTGTCAGGATCGCGCAAAGGCGCGTCGTGTGGGGCAACAGAGGGGTCGCTCATGGAGAAGCTGCCTTCCCAACCAGGGCGCACGAATCGAATTCAAAATGAAGGTTTACGTGCAGTATAGCAGAAGCCGGGGTGATCGACTAGCGACCGAGGTCCCAGACAGCAACGCCCGGCGTGCGTGCCGGGCGCGGTGCGCTTCACTTTAAGCGTTCAGACGTGCCAGAATGCGTCAGTTGTCGTCAGGTGGCGGAACAGGCAGGTCTTCGACCGCCACGTCCTTATACTTCTCACCCACCTCAACCAGCATCACCGGAATGCCGTCACGAATCGGGTACTTGTAGCCCGAATCGTGGGAGACAAGCCAGCAACCGTGCACCAGTTCCAACCGGCCCGGGTCATCGCCGCGATCGGTGTAATGCACCGCGACCGGGCAACGCAGCAATTCCAGCAAGTCGTCGCTAATGGGGGACTCCTGCGGGGTTTCGTCGGCCATGTGGCAGTCCTTTTTTGCTCACGTGTGCGTCAAGTGCGCCAAGTATAGCCGCGCGCGGCAGACGCGTCAAAACGCGCGGAGATAAGTGGCAAGCGCCTCACTCAAAAGGTACACTTGACCACGTTTGAGCGCGCTCGGATTGCGCCGGGCGTTGAGGCGTTGAGAGTGGGTCATGCCGGCTATTGAGCTATCGGACGGCTCGCTGTACTATGCAGGGACAGGTCGCGCGGCCCGCGACCGCCCGCCGCTGGTGCTGGTGCATGGCGCAGGCGGCTCGCGCCTGGATTGGGCGCCGGAGCTGCGCCGCCTGCCCTTGGATTAATAGAAATGGATTTAATTTCTGTTAACAA